>JABXHV010000166.1 GCA_013373445.1 Paracoccaceae bacterium
ATAGAGCGCGCGCGCCGTGTATTCGCCAACAAGATCAGATTCCAGCACTTCCTTCAAATTGGTGCCGATACGCAGATCGTCGAGGAATTGCAGGTTTGGCCAGCCTTCCAGAAACAGGATGCGGTCCATGAGTTCATCCGCATGGGATTGCTCTTCGCCGGCTTCTTCAAGTTCCTTGTCCGCGAGCCGGGAGTATCCCCAGTCCGCCAGCAAACGGGAATGCAGGCGATACTGATTGACGGCCGTCAGCTCGTGCCGCAGCGCCTTGTTCAGATATTCAATGACTGTGACGTCGCCCTTCAAAGGCCAACTCCCAAACGTTATCCGCCTGATGCAACCTTGAGCTGGCAGCATGTCTCGTGGACGGTTTCAGTTTCTTCTGATGCTTGTTCATGGATAGTCTGAATTACATTGGGAAAGCAATTGCCGCAGCGCGGGCGGCATCCCAATTTGCGAAAGACCGCGCCCGGCGTTGGAACATTGCCTGCCGGATCCTGGCGCATTTCATCTGCGGCCTGGCGCAATTGCCGATCATTCAGCACATTGCAGGAACAAACAATCATTCAATCTTTCCGGCGTCTTTCACAACTGGTGTATACTGACATATATATGCTAATAGTTCGACAAAACATAACTATTGGTCTCAACTTTACAAGTCCTAACGTCATTTAGGACCGGAAGGCAATCCGAATGAACGATAAAAATACATCGGAAGAACGGCCCACAATCATCTTGACCGGCGCAAGTCGAGGGATTGGACATGCAACCGTCAAACGCTTTTCCGCTGCCGGGTGGCGGGTGATCACCTGTTCCCGATATGCATTTTCCGACAAATGTCCATGGCCGATGGGGCCTGAAGACCACATTCAGGTAGACCTCGCCGATCCGGAGAACACCGAGTATGCCGTTGAAGAAATGCGCAAACGGCTCAAGGCCAATGGATCGAAGCTGCATGCCCTGGTCAACAATGCCGGCATCAGTCCGAAGGGTGAAGGCGGCGAGCGTCTCGATTCCCTGACAACATCTTTGAGCGATTGGCACAATGTCTTTCAGGTGAACTTTTTCGCTCCGATCATGCTGGCACGCGGCCTGTTTGATGAGCTGACGCGTGGCCAAGGCTCAATCGTCAATGTGACGTCAATCGCCGGCTCTCGTGTCCATCCATTCGCCGGAACCGCCTATGCGACGTCAAAGGCGGCGCTTGCATCGCTGACCCGTGAAATGGCGGACGACTTTGGTCCGCATGGCGTCCGCGTGAATGCGATTGCGCCGGGCGAGATCGAGACGTCGATCCTGTCTCCTGGCACCGACAAGTTGGTCGAGGAGCTGCCGCTCCGTCGACTGGGACAGCCCAGCGAAGTGGCCGAGACAATCTACTTCCTTTGCAGCTCAGCCTCATCTTATGTGACCGGTTCGGAAATTCACATCAATGGCGGTCAGCATATCTAAGCGATCATCAACCTGGTTCTGGAACGAAAAACGCCCGCAGCAAGCTGCGGGCGTTTTTGATTTCGTGTGTCAGCGTGCTTAAGCAGCGCGAACCTGATTGAGGAAGGAATGCATTGCATTCTTCAAGGTGTTCGAGCGCTCGTGCAGTTCGGAGACCGCAGCTGTCATCTCTGTCGAGAGCCTGCCCGTTTCCTCGGTTGAACCGCTCACCTCGGAGATAGACACGGACACGCCGCGTGTTCCCTTTGCCGCTTCTGCGACGTTGGAAGCAATCTCGCTTGTCGCTGCATCCTGCTGGTTTGCAGAACCTGCCATTTCGTTGGTGCGTTCAGCAATCGAGCGCACCATGTTGGCGACACTTGCCGTTGCAGAGATGCTGTCATCAGCTGCAGCGCGCATTTCAGAGATCTGGCGATCGATCTCTTCTGTCGCCTTGGATGTCTGCTCAGCAAGAGCCTTCACCTCGGAGGCAACAACTGCGAAGCCTTTACCGGCATCGCCTGCACGAGCCGCCTCGATGGTCGCGTTCAGCGCCAGGAGGTTGGTCTGCTCGGCAATGTCCGTAATCAGGCTGGTCACGTCACCAATCTTTGCAACAACAGACTGAAGTGTCTCTACTGCCTGGTTGGAGCGACCCACCTCGATGGAGGCATCGTCTGCCAACTGCGACGCAGAACGTACCTGCTCGTTGATCTCACGGATGGATGCAGAAAGTTCCTCGGTAGCACCGGCAACGGTGTTGACGTTGCTGGTCGCCTGTTCAGCTGCAGCAGAGACTGACATAGCGCGCTGTGTTGTGCTGTCCGCAATGTTGTTCAATGCACCCGCCTTGACGTTGAGGCCATCAAGCGAGCCGATGATCTCATCACTTAGGGTCAGAACGGTCCGTTCGAAGTCCGCAGCGACGCGTTCCATCTCGTCACGCTTTTCCTGTTCGGAGCGAATACGCTGGTCTTCGGATTCCGCAGACAGGCGTCTGGTTTCGATCAGGTTGCCCTTGAAGACTTCAAGCGCACTGGCAAGTGTGCCGATCTCGTCAGTCCGTTTACCAAAGTCGATATCAAGATTGGTGTTACCACCAGCCAAAGATTCAACGATTGTGCTCAGGCGGCCCAGAGGACGAGAAACCAGTCCGTTGTTCACGACGCCAAGCAAGACGGCAAAGAAGACAATCAAACATGCACTGGCGAGAGCGACGATTTCAACGATCTGAAGTGCCGTGCTCTGCTGTGAAAGGAGATCACGTCTTTGCAGGTTAAGCTCATCTTTCAGGTTGGTACTTGTCTGTTCGATCTGGTCCATAAGTCTGCTGTTTTCAGCAGTCAGTTCCAGGGCACGCGCCATATCGACTGTTTCAGGTGTGCGCATAAAATCGATCTGCTTTTGCGCAAAACCATCGTACCAGCTGGTCCAGGCATTTCTCATTGCCTGCAGCTCTTCGAGCGAGCCCGACTCCAGAGCTTTCATCTCGGCTTCGATCCTGTCAAAGCCATTAGCGATATCGGGGGACATAGCTTCAGCTTCGTTCAGCCAGTCGCGGTTGCCGGTCAGTAGAAAGGTTTTAAGCGACAGGGCCTGGCCAAAGACCACTCTTTCCAGATCTACTGTATTGGCAGATATCACGCCAACGCGTTCAGCTTCATCAACTTGTTGTTTGGCGCTTATCGCCTCGTAATAGGAGAACCCGCCGGAGATCGCGCCAATTAAGGCAAGGATCAGGAAAGCAGCGGCTCCTTTTTTTGCAACGGACAAATTACCGAGCATGATGTTTCTCCAAATCTTGCGATTAGCTGGCGGGAGCTGAGCGGCGCTCAAGCTCTGTCAGGTTGACCTCAACCGTGATGGCGCCGATGGCTTGTTGTGTTTCAGGATCGGAGACAGTCATGTTGAGCTGTGCGACCCAGATCTTGTTCCCATCGTCCCACTCGGCTTCATCGATGAAAACAGTGCCGGGGCCTTCGGGAAAGGTTTTCTGGAATTTTGCTTCGTCGCCTTGCCAGTAATCGCCGGTGATCGCGCTTTGACCAACATTCAGACCGTTTTTGTCCATCACAAACAGCTCTTTGAAGAGCCCCAGGCTCTGGGCTTGAACACGAAGCAAGTAAATTGAAAGTGGTGCCGAAAGGGTGGCGGAAATAAGCGGCTTGTCGGACTGCTCTCGCTCTATTACCCACTGCTCGTCGAGTGCCAGAATGTCTGGCTCGCTAAGAGTTCCGCGCAGTTCGTTTTGCGTGTTGATCGAGAGCGCAACCATCGGGTTCGACAACCACTCATTTACGCCTTCAATGAACTTCGCGTCCATTAGTGTCTGGGGGTTCGGCGCAATTGGCTCCGCGCTGACGGGCACACTGAACGTGCACAGGGCCAATGCAACTGCACAAAACAATCGCTTATACATCTTCTTATCACCTTCGCCTTTCGCTCCGCAGATCTGCGAGAGCAAGACGAATATTTCATATAAAAGTTAATGAATGATTCTTTTGCTTAGTAGTCTGAAGATTTACTGAATCAATATTTTCAGCTACGTCTTCAGGTTGCGTTTAAATAATGTATCAATTTGAATAAATAGCCCAAAACTACCTAATCTACCCCTTCGGAACCCTCAGTATTCCGTAGCGTTCATCAAGTTTTTCAGCCCTTCGCGATAGGTCGGAAACAAGAAGTCGTAACCAATCTCGTGCTGAAGCTTCTTGTTTGAAACGCGCTTGTTCTCGCCATAAAATGATCTGGCCATCGGGGTGAGATCAGCTTCATCAAATGAAACCTCATCTGGAACGGCCACATCAAGAAGTCGGGCAGCATATTCCACCACGTCCTGGGGTGGCGCCGGTTCATCGTCAGTCACATTTATGATGCCGGACTTTGGCCATCGCATCGCCACTTCCAGCGCACCGGCAATATCGGCGACATGGATGCGGTTAAAAACCTGGCCCGGTTTGACAAGTCGCCGCGCCGTGCCGTTTCGAAGTTTTTTAAATGTATTCCTGCCCGGTCCGTAAATGCCAGACAGGCGAAAAATCTGGATCAAGAGCTCATTTTCATTCGCAAATGAAAGCCAAGCCTCTTCGGCGGCAACGCGTTGCCTTGAGCGTTTTGACACCGGCCTGCAGGGGGTCTCTTCATCAACCCACTCGCCATCGTGGTTGCCATAAACGCCAACCGTAGACAGATAACCAATCCACTCGGGCCGCGCTTTCCGCAGAACATCGGCAAAGGCATCAAGAGCCGGGTCGCCCTGCTCGTCAGGTCCGATGGATACCAGAACGTGGGTAGCCTGCTCGAGAGCTGCTGCGAGATCACCCTCGGCCTTGCGATCGGAAAACAGAAACGGCTCGATGCCCAGCGCACTCAATTCTGCGCATTTTTCTTGCGACCTCGTTGTTCCGCCAACCCATTCGAACTGGTCTTTGACCCGCTCCACAAAGGCTTTGGAAGAATATCCAACACCGAAAACAAACAAGCGCACTGATGTCACTCCTCAAGCGAGAGGTGGTCCCGCCGCACTTCATACAGCGCGATGCCGGTTGCAACTGCCAAATTCAGACTGTCGGCCTGTCCAACTTGCGGAATGCGGATCAGGGTCTTGCAAACACTTGCTGTTTCATCATCCAGACCCTGCTGCTCATTTCCCATGACCAGCAAAACCGGCTCTGAATATTTCGGAACGCGGTAATCGACCGAACCCTTGAGGTGAGTTGCTGCAACCGTGCCGGGCCAGGACTTCGCCAAATCACGAAAGGCTTCCTTGCCGACTTTGACCAAGGGAACATGAAACAGCGAGCCCATGGTGGCACGCACGGTCTCAACGGCAAAGGGATCGGTGCAATCGCCAACCAAAATAACGCCACTGGCGCCAACAGCGTCGACAGTGCGAATAACCGTCCCGAGGTTGCCGGGATCACGCACGCGGTCGAGCGCTACCCAGGTTGTCGACATTTCCGGAATGACATCAGAAATATCACCCATCTTCTGTTCATATACCCCCACAACCATCTGCGGGTTGTCCTTGCGGGTCATGGCCGACAGCACAGCCGTGTTGACTTCCAATATCAGAGCGCCGCGCGCCTTGGCGGTGGCTGCTGCCTTTTGGGCGATCGGGTTCTCGCGCGCCTCGGGGCCGATGGCAAGATACCTCACCTGCCATCCAGCCTCCAACGCATCGGTGGCCAGCTTGAGGCCTTCTGCCACAAAAAGACCCGACTGGGTGCGATGCTTGCGCTGCGCAACCAGACCCTTGATTTCCTTGACGATCGGATTGGAGTGGCTGGTGATCTGTTTGACCGACCCCACCCTTGGTTTGTTGTCAGCGCTCATCGACTGCTCCAGCGCGAAAAGAGAGACGTCGAAAGCGCCCGCGCACCGTTTTCTTCGCGAATGACCAGTTCGCCTGACTCCAGAAGACCACCCTTTGTGGCCAAGGTTTCAGCCATGAGTTCGTGAATCGACAGAAAGCTTGAGCGAATTGCGTAAGCAGTCAGGATCATGAAGGCGGCATCATCGGCCAGGATCTGGCGCAAGTTGGCAAGCATTTCCGGCAGGCAGGTGTAGATGTCCCACACCTCTCCCTTGGGACCGCGTCCGTATTTGGGCGGGTCGAGAATAATGCCGTCGTATTTGTTTCCGCGGCGCACTTCGCGCGCAACGAACTTTGACGCATCTTCGCAGATCCAGCGGATTGGCAGATCTTCCAGGCCGGAGAGTTCCTGGTTCTCCCGGGCATATCCAATCGCTTTCTTGGAAGCGTCAACATGGGTCACATGTGCGCCATGGGCCGCGGGCAACAAGGACGCAAGTCCGGTATAGCCAAACAGGTTCAAGACCTTCAGCGGTTTCTTGGGGGCCGCGCTTTGCTCTGCCTTGACCTTTTGATTGACCCAGTCCCAATGAGCGGCCTGTTCGGGAAAGACACCCACATGGCGAAATGACATGAACCGGCCAACATATTTTGCCGGGCCGTAGGCCATGTTCCAGGTTTCCTGAACGTTGCCGCTGAACTTCCAACGCCCGGGTCCCTCTTCGTCGGTGTCCCCGGTGAAAATCGCATCAGCGCCTTCCCAGGCGGATGGCTTCAGACGTTTCGTTCCCATCGCCTGAGGCTCCGGACGCACCATGGTGTAGCGACCATAGCGCTCGAGTTTCTGACCCTCGCCCATATCGAGCAAACGATAATCTTTCCAACCCTCCGTCTGGAGAATTACCGGCCATCGCTGAACCGGTGCCTGACCGTGTTTTGCAAATTCCGCCGTTTCAGCCGTGTCTTGAGAAAGGATTTTCGTCAAGGTACCCGTACCCTTTTTGATTTTCGTTTCTAACAGGGCTTTAGGCGTCATTTGCGAAACGGTCAATCAAAAGTCCCGGCTTTTCTGGGGTTGAGGCCCAGATTTCGAGCGCTGGAATTCGCGCCTGCCGCAGAGTTTTCCAACTGAATTGCGACGAAGATCGCAAGCAATGCATAACCGAGCTTGCGAAAGGTAAGCGCTGGAGTATTCTATTTGGAGGTGAAACGCTCCAGCTTGATCATGGAGGAGAGATCCGGCGCGGAGTTCATGTTGAAACCGGGTGGTTTGGTTCAATCAGAACCAACTTCTCAGCCCCATTTCACATGATACCTTCAGAAGCGGCATTTCAGTTTTGCTTTCCCACAAGGCATTCCATGACCTGCACGTTTCCAAAAATCGGATGTTCAATCCGATAACCAGACCCACCAACAGGGCCTGGTGAAACAGAGGGAGAAACAGATGACCACAGTGTCCATGACGCTGAACGGCAAGAAGGTCTCGGCAAACGTTGATGACCGCACTCTTCTTGTCCAGTACATTCGAGAAACCCACGGATTGACCGGAACCCACGTCGGCTGTGATACGTCACAGTGCGGATCGTGCGTGGTTCATGTTGATGGCAAGGCGGTCAAATCCTGCACAATGCTCGCCGCCCAGGCCGACGGATCTCACGTGACAACCGTCGAAGGCCTGGCCAATGGCACCGAACTGCATCCCGTTCAGGCTGCCTTTCGTGAACATCATGGTCTTCAATGCGGGTTCTGTACCCCTGGCATGATCATGAGTGCTGTCGACATCATCTCAAGGCACGGCGCCGATATCGACGAAAAAACCATCCGGCACGAGCTGGAAGGCAACCTGTGTCGCTGCACTGGCTATCAGAACATTGTCAAAGCAATCCAGGCAGCAGCCCAAGAGATGCACGGCGCCAAAGTCGCCGCAGAATAACTTTAGAAAAACGACCGCTCGGCCACCGAGCGGCATCTGGAACACCAGTGATCTCGGGAGGACACGATGGGAGTTCAAGGAATAGGGGCGAGTGCCCGCAGGAAAGAAGACAAGCGTTTCATCACAGGACAGGGAAAATACACCGACGATATGGTGTTGCCGCGCATGGGTTTCGCGGCCTTCGTCCGCTCTCCACATGCACATGCGAAAATTCTGGGAATTGACGCCAGCGCCGCGCTGGACATGCCGGGCGTGGATTCCGTTCTAACCGGAGATCAAATGATCGCGGACGAGATCGGTAATCTGATCTGCGGCTGGATGATCAATTCCAAGGACGGATCGCCGATGAACATGGGCGCGTGGCGTGCGCTTGAGCCGGAGACCGCCCGCTACGTGGGACAGGCCGTTGCGGTCGTTATCGCGGATACGCAGGCGCAGGCAAAAGATGCCGCGGATGCCGTCGTGGTGGACTATGAAGAACTGCCCTCGGTCATCAATGCGGTTGCCGCACTGCAGGACGGCGCACCACAACTTCATCCGGAAGCCTCACGCAATTTGATCTTCGATTGGGAGATCGGCGAGAAAGACGCAACCGATGCTGCCTTTGCCAGCGCCGCCAATGTGATCAAACTTGATCTGACCAACAATCGACTGGTTCCAAATCCGATGGAGCCGCGTGCTGCACTCGCAGAGTATAATTCTGCTGAAGAACACTTCACACTTTATACGACGTCGCAGAACCCGCATGTTGCCCGCCTTGTGCTGTCAGCTTTCTACAATGTTGCGCCAGAACACAAATTGCGTGTCATTGCACCGGATGTCGGCGGTGGCTTCGGATCAAAAATCTATATCTACCCGGAAGAAATGGTGGCTCTATGGGCCTCCAAGCGCACCGGTCGCCCAGTCAAATGGTTGTGCGATCGAACCGAAGCGTTTCTGACCGACGCCCATGGCCGTGACCATCACTCCCATGCTGAACTGGCCGTCGATGCCGATAACCGGATCACAGGTTTCCGTGTCAGCACGATTGCCAACATCGGCGCCTACATGTCGCTGTTCTCATCCTGTGTGCCGACTTATCTCTATGCCACTCTGCTGTCCGGGCAATATGACATCCCGAACATTTATTGTGACGTGAAAGCGGTCTACACCAATACCACCCCGGTCGATGCCTATCGGGGCGCAGGACGCCCAGAGGCGACCTATCTGGTCGAGCGCATGATGGAAACGGCTGCAGGCGAGCTCGGCATTTCACCGGCTGATTTCCGACGCAAGAACTTCGTGCGCACCTTCCCGCATCAAACCCCAGTCATCATGTGCTATGACGCTGGCGACTATGATGCGACCCTCGACGCTGCGCTCAAGGGCATTGACTATGACGGCTTTCCGGCTCGCAAGGCGGAGGCTGCCCGTCGCGGCAAACTTCGTGGCATCGGCCTGAGTTGTTACATTGAAGCCTGCGGCATCGCGCCGTCCCAGGCGGTCGGTTCGCTCGGAGCGGGCGTCGGTCTATGGGAGTCTGCCGAGGTTCGGGTCAACCCGATCGGAACCATCGAAGTGCTTACCGGCTCGCACAGCCATGGTCAGGGTCATGAAACCACCTTTGCCCAGCTGATCAGTGAGCGCTTCGGTCTTGATATGGACAATGTATCCATCGTTCACGGCGACACCGACAAGGTGCAGTTCGGCATGGGGACCTATGGTTCACGTTCAGGTGCCGTCGGCATGTCCGCCATCGTCAAGGCGCTCGACAAAGTCGAAGCCAAGGCCAAGAAGATCGCTGCCCACCTGATGGAAGCCTCCGATGAGGACATCCAGATCGAAGGCGGTGAGCTCAAGGTCGTTGGAACCGACAAGAAGCTGAGCTTCACTGAAGTTGCGCTCGCGGCCTACACCGCCCACAACCTGCCGGAAGGCATGGAGCCGGGGCTCAAGGAAGGCGCATTCTACGATCCGACCAACTTCACCTTCCCGGCTGGAACCTATGCCTGCGAAGTGGAGATCGATCCGGACACCGGAAAGACGGAAATCGTTCGCTTTGTGGCAGCTGATGACTTCGGCAAGATCATCAACCCGATGATCGTCGAGGGTCAGGTCCACGGCGGTCTGACGCAGGGTATTGGTCAGGCGCTGCTGGAAAATGCAATCTATGACGACAACGGCCAGCTTCTGACCGCCTCCTTCATGGACTATTGCATGCCACGGGCAGATGACCTGCCGGACTATGAGCTGACAACCCATGAGACTCTTTGCCCAGGCAATCCGCTTGGCATGAAGGGCTGCGGTGAAGCTGGTGCAATCGGCTCGCCACCGGCGGTCATAAATGCTATCTGCAACGCGGTTGGGGACAACAGCATTTCGATGCCTGCCACCGCGGAAAAAGTCTGGCAGGCTTGCCGCGCCCAGACCCAGATGGCAGCAGAATAAACGGAGACCGAGACAATGTATGACACAACTTATCATCGCGCCGGCTCCCTGCAGGACGCAGAAGCCAAGTTTGCCGCCGCCGAGGATGCCAAGTTCCTGGCGGGCGGCCAGACGCTTCTGCCGACCATGAAGCAACGCCTTGCGGCGCCTTCAGACGTGATTGACCTTGGCAAGGTCCCGGATCTCTCCGGGATTTCGGAAGGCGATGGAAGCCTCGTGATCGGCGCTGTGACAACTCACTATGAAGTCGCCAGTTCAGATGTGGTGAAACGCCTCATCCCCGGTCTTGCTGCTCTGGCCGCCGGCATCGGCGATCCGGCCGTGCGCTATCGCGGCACGATCGGAGGCTCGATCTCCAACAATGATCCAGCTGCCGATTATCCGGCAGCGCTCGTCGCACTGGGCGCCACGATCAACACCAACAAGCGATCCTTGTCTGCCGAGGACTTCTTCGAAGGCATGTTCATGACAGCCCTGGAGGAAGACGAGATTGTTACCAACGTCTCCTTCCCGGTTGCTGAAAAGTCGGCCTATGCAAAATACCCCAACCCGGCGTCACGATACGCGATGGCAGGGGTTTTTGTGGCCAAGACGTCTGCGGGATCACGCGTTGCTGTGACCGGTGCCGGATCCGATGGCGTCTTCCGGGTTTCCGAGATGGAAAGCGCCCTTGATGCCAATTGGTCTCCAGAAGCCGTTGCCGGGATTTCAGTTCCCGCCGATGACCTCTTGTCCGACATTCACGGGTCTGCAGACTACCGTGCAAACCTTGTGACTGTTATGGCCAAACGCGCAGTGGCCGCGACCTGAGCCAAAGACGGCAAATCAACGTTTGAGAAATACCATCCGGGTCTTGCATTGCACGCAAGGCCCGGATTTCTTTGATCTGGGGCAAGCTTTCGGACAAAGAAAAAGACAACAGATGGCCGTCCGCGAACTACCCCACAAGACTGTGCCGCGGCACTCCAGCTACTGCCGAGGGTTTGCAAAAATGTTATTGAAAAAAGCAGTGGCCTGTTGTCTCGCGTTGACCAGTCTGGGCCTGTGTCTGTCCGTCCAGCTCGCAACTGCGGCGGCACAAGACGCTGAAACGCAAGCTCTGGCAACGACGATCGCAAAGATTGAAGCCAATTTGGACGCTCGCGTTGGTGTCTTCATCGCCGACAGTGGCTCCAGCTGGCATTGGGGCCATCGCGAGACCGAGCGCTTCTTGATGGCCAGCACGTTCAAAGCGATCCTTTGCGGCGCAGTCTTGGAACGTTCCGACCACGGCAAATTGACGCTTGACGAGACACTCGAAATTCGCGCCTCAGAAATCCACGGACATGCTCCAGTAACGCGAAATCGTTCTGGCCAGAGCATGACAATTCGCGACCTTTGTCTTGCAACTGTCGATCTGAGTGACAATGGGGGCGCAAACCTGCTGCTTGACCGGTTGGGCGGGCCGCAGGCCGTTACCAGGTTCTTGCGTCGCATTGGCGACAAGACAACACGGCTGGATCGAAAAGAGCCTGACTTAAACACATTTGCCCCCGGAGACCCGCGCGACACCACAAGCCCTGCCGCCATGGTAGCGACTTGGAACAAGTTGCTGGCAGGAGACGCGCTCTTGCCTCAGTCTCGCAGGCTGCTGGTGGAATGGACAAGCTTGGGCGGGGTAACCGGCGCTCTGGTTCGTCCGCACGTGCCCGAGAGCTGGGCCGTTTCGGACCGATCCGGCGGCGGGCGGAACTACACCCGCAACATCGTCGTCATGCTGACACCTCCTGGCGACGCGCCCTATTTTGTCGCTCTATATCTTTCGGATACCCCAGCCAACTGGAGCACGCGCAACAAGGCCGTCTCAGAAATTGGCGAGGCTATTGTTCGCACCATCATCGCTCATACGAGGTCTGGCCATGCAAACTGACCCGGGTCTTGACGGCCCATCCCTTGCTCCGCTGACTGGGGGCCCAGCGCGAAAGCTGGTGCTGCTGCTGCACGGCTATGGAGCCGATGGCGATGATCTCATCGCACTGGCCCGTGAATGGCAGGCTGACCTTCCCGAGGCTGCCTTTGTCGCGCCGAACGCGCCGTCCTATCTGCCGGGATTTACAGTGTCTGGACGCCAGTGGTTTCCACTCGATCAGCGCAACCCGGCCGAATACAGAATCGGCGCTGAAGCAGCAGCTCCTGATATTGACCGGTTCATTGGCGTCCATCTGACACAACTTGGGCTGAACTACTGCGATCTTGCTTTGGTCGGCTTTAGCCAGGGCACCATGATGGCACTTCAAGTCGGTCTTCACTTGAAGCAAGCCCCGGCAGCGATCATCGGGTATTCGGGTCTGCTGCCCGGGCTTGACCGGCTCGGCCCGTTGCATTCCGCGACCCCGCCCAATGTGCTGCTGGTGCACGGGTCGGACGATGATGTGGTGGAGAGCTATCACAGCCAGGCAGCCTTTGAGCGCCTCTCGGAATTGGGAATTCCGACGCAGATCAAGATTTGCCCTGACGTCGGCCACTGGATTGACGCTGAGGGTCTTGCCTTGGGCGCTTCCTTCTTACGCAAAACGTTAGCGGTCTGACGCCCTTCACGTGGCGGCAAGGTCTTAACAACATGTTAACGACTTGTGCCCCATGTTAACTCTACATCCGTCAGAAACGCTTCTTCGGTAAGGCCCAATGCAGATCTCAGTCGAAACGACAACACAGACCGCCAGCATCTTCACAGCGTCGTTTTCCGGTTCGTCCACCGCGCTTGGCGCGAGCATTGGTCAAGGCGATGGCAAGCAAGGGCCTGTCGCGGCACCCAGCCTTCTCGAAGTGGCCTCCAAAAAGGCCGAGGAAGATGCCGTTGTGATCGCGGCTCTTCAGGACGCGGTCGAAAAAGGTCGCTCCGATGACGAAGAAGACAAAGACGGTGCTCTGGCCAAGATGGAAGAATATCGCCAGGCCGCCGGAAAGCTGAAGACAGCTCTCGGCGAAGGCGAGGAAACACAAAACGCCTCCAACATTTCGTATGAAAGCGCGGCCATCACGACGACGACCGTTCACGCTGAACATAACGGCAAGAGCCTGACTGCGGAATTCGTTTCCTTCGAACGCGTGTCCTACGACAGCGCGACAGGCCTCTCAGCCCGCTCTGCGAGTGCTTCAAACATCGAAGGCGACTTCGGATCCAGCTCGTTTAGTGCCCAAAGCGCCTCTGTGAGCTCGCTTTACATGGGCCGAAGCGAGCAGGTCGGTAACCTGCTCGCCAGCTTTGCATAAATTCCGCCTTACGCCTGCTTGAGGTAGGCCGTGATGATGTCACGGGCTGCCAGCAGGTCATCGCGGTGGATCATCTCGGTCACCGTGTGGATGTACCGCGTTCCCACAACGATCCCTATCGCCTTGGCACCAGCTGCGGCCTGTTGGGCCGCTGCGCCGTCCTGACCACCAGCTTTCAGCATTGTGCGCTGGAACGGGATCTTTTCAGCATTGGCAAGCGCCTCGATTTCCTTGACCAGCTCGCGGTCTGCGATGAAGCTGGAATCCTTGACATGCAGACCGAAGCCGTCGCCCTGAACCGTGGTGCGATCCTGTTCGGGAACACCCGGCGTGTCACAGGCCAGTGTTGTGTCGATACCAAGGCCTACATCCGGTGACACCGCAAACGATGCGGTGCGCGCGCCGCGCAAGCCAACTTCCTCCTGGCAGGTGAAGGCAACATGAATTTCGCAACCGTGCTTGGTCTTGCCCAATGCGCGGATGGCTTCAATGCCAAGCCAGCAGGCAATGCGGTTGTCCAGCGCCTTGGAAACGATCTTCTCGCCAATCTCGATCAGCGGCTCGTCCATGGTGACCATATCGCCAATCTTGACGATGTCCTTGGCCGCTTCGCCCATGCCCAGATCCACCACAAAGTCGGTTGGCTCGGGCACCTTCTTCCGCTCCTCTGGTGTCGAGATGTGAAGCGGACGTCCTCCGGGGTTCATGACACCCTTGAAGTCCCCGTCATCCGTCGACACCAGAACCCGGCGCGAAAACAGGTTGCGCGGATCAAAGCCGCCGACCGGCTGCACGTGCAAGAAGCCCTTGTCGGTGACATGGGAGACGAGGAAGCCAATCTCATCCATGTGGCAAAGCAACATGACCTTCTTTGGGCTCTCGCCATTCTCCGGCTTCTTTTTTGCCTCACGCTTGCACAAGAGCGAGCCCATGGCATCTTCTTTGACTTCATCGAACAAGCCGTCAATCTCGGCGCGAATGAGGTCACGCACCCGGTGCTCGTTGCCCGGGACGCCCGGGGTTTCACAAAGGCGGCGCAATAGATCAATATTCATGGGATACCTGTTTCAGCGATAGTCTTGAAAGCTGCCGGACGGCAGCACCGTGTCAGGGACAATAGTCCCGATGAAACGGACCTACAACAATCAACACCCTTTTGACCAAAGCAGTTGAGCAATTGGCACAGGCTCTTGCTGAGGACGTCATTCACTGAGATGCTTGATCAAGGGCAAGTGCCCGTTCTGAACTGCGACCGGAGAGGCCCAGGACCATGACACTTCTTTTGAGGCCTTTTTCGGGTTTGAAGCCAGGGCTCGCCGTCCTGTGCGCAGCAAGCTGCCTGTTCAGCACACTGGCCCATGGTCAGACAGGCGTTCCTTCCGCCAAGCCTGATGTGGGCGCAGGCGCTCAAGCCAATCTGGTGTTCAGGGACAACCAGCCTGCCAAGACCTATTTCGGCGCGATGCAACACCCTGCACCGCTGGCTGCACGAGCCATTGGATCTTATGCGAAAGGCTGTCTGGCAGGCGGGGCTTCGCTGCCCACCGACGGTGAAAACTGGCAAGTCATGCGGTTGTCGCGAAACCGCAACTGGGGCCATCCCGAGTTGATCGATTTCCTGAAAGGACTGGCAAAGGATGCGCCGTCCCTTGGATGGAACGGTCTTCTGGTCGGAGATCTGGCGCAGCCACGCGGTGGGCCAATGCTGACCGGTCACGCCAGTCACCAGATTGGTCTCGACGCAGACATCTGGCTGTCGGAAATGCCTGATCGCAAGTACACCCGCAAGGAACGCGAGGAAGTCTCGGCCGTTTCCATGCTCAAGGGTCGTATGGATATCGAAGGTGCTGACCGCAGCGTCGACCCGAACAAATGGACAGACAGCCGCGCCCGGTTGATCCGACGCGCTGCAGAAGACGCGCGGGTTGCCCGCATCTTTGTCAGCCCGGCCATCAAGAAGGCGCTGTGTGCCTTTGAAACTGGTTCGGACCGCAGCTGGCTGCGCAAAGTACGCCCCTGGTGGGGACATCACTATCATTTCCATGTTCGGCTTGCCTGCCCGACTGGCAGCAGCGGCTGCACCAATCAGGCTCCACCGCCCGCTGGCGACGGCTGCGGTAAAGAGCTGGCCTATTGGCTGTCAGACACGCCTTGGGTTCCCAAAAAACCCAAACCCGGCGAAGAGCCCAAAAAGGTCATCAAGAAAAAGCCACTGACGCTTGCGGCCCTGCCGCCGAGCTGCAAACAGGTTCTGAGCGCGCAGTAACAGGACGCGAACAACCAGCAGTCAGAGCAAAAACCTGCCTGGATCATACATCTGCAGGTGGTGGCAAAATGCTGGGCGGTGCGTCGTCGTCGTTCAAGATCAGGATTACGAAATACAGATCCAGCCAGCGGCCGAACTTTGTTCCGATCTGTGGCAGCTTTGATGAGACCTCAAACCCCAGCTTCTGGTGAAACTTGAGGGATTGCTCGTTGTCGCTGTCCACCGCGCCAATCATGACGTGATAGCCTTTTTCACGCGCATCAGCGATCAGGGTTTCCAACAACAGGCGCCCGACGCCCTTGGACTGTACATCGGAGCGCACATAGATCGAGTGCTCCACCGTGAGGTTATAGCCTGACCTGCCTCGGAAAGACCCATAAGTGCCGTAGCCCAGAAACCGGCCTTCGTCATCGATGGCGAGCAGAACAGGCAGGTCTGCACCCTGGCGCTGCTTGAGCCAGGCGCGCCGGTCTTCCAGCGTATCCTCATGCTCGGTCCAGGCCGCCGCGAGATTTCTGACAGCAAAATTATGGATCTCAAGCAGATCCGGGAGATCGGCCTCAGTGGCGGGTCTAAGGTGCATGAAGTGATGCTTTCGATTCTGAACTTAGATTTCTTTCAGGATGTGCGAGCGTAAAAAAACCGATCAATTTGGCAATAGAAATCTGACCGATACCGGAAAATTCTTTTGATTTGCTGCGCCCAGCCCTTCAAAGGCGCACAGCAAGCGGCTCATTGGACATCTTTGGGCAATTTTCGGCATATTTACACCGGTCTTGGCGTCAATTCTCTTTGCGATATGCTGCGGCAGTGCTAAATGAGCGCCATGACGACCAAGAAGCTTTCCAATATTCGCAATTTCTCCATCGTGGCTCATATCGACCACGGGAAGTCGACGCTTGCCGATCGCCTTATTCAGATGACAGGCACGATGACTGATCGGGAAATGACCGAACAGGTACTCGACTCGATGGACATCGAGCGTGAGCGCGGCATTACGATCAAGGCGCAGACCGTGCGACTGATCTACAATGCCAAGGATGGAGAACAATATGTTCTCAACCTGATCGACACCCCAGGCCACGTGGATTTCGCCTACGAAGTGTCTCGCTCGCTTGCAGCCTGTGAAGGCTCATTGCTGGTGGTTGATGCAAGCCAAGGCGTGGAAGCCCAAACGCTCGCAAACGTTTATCAGGCCATCGACAATGATCATGAGATCGTCACCGTTCTCAACAAGATCGATCTGCCTGCTGCCGAACCTGACCGGATCAAGGAGCAGATTGAAGACGTTATCGGTATCGACGCGTCTGAAGCGTGCATGATTTCAGCCAAGACCGGACTTGGCATTGACACCGTTCTGGAAGCGATCGTTACACAGTTGCCTGCGCCGGAAGGCGACACCGATGCAACCTTGAAGGCGATGCTGGTCGACAGCTGGTACGACACATACCTCGGTGTGATGGTTCTGGTGCGCGTCATTGATGGCTCGCTGAAAAAGGGCCAGAAGATCAAGATGATGGGCACCAATGCGTCTTATGACGTTGACCGTGTCGGCGTCATGACCCCGAAGTTCCTGCAGGTTGATGAACTAAAGACTGGTGAGATCGGTGTTATCACCGGATCGATCAAGGAAGTTGCAGACACCCGCGTCGGGGATACGATCACCCTGGACAAGAAGCCATGCGCCGAAGCCCTCCCGGGCTTTAAACCGGCACAGCCGGTTGTGTTCTGCGGATTGTTCCCGATCGATGCCAACGACTTTGAAGACCTGCGCGCTGCCATGGGCAAACTGCGCCTGAATGACGCCAGCTTCTCGTATGAGATGGAAACATCCGCGGCGCTGGGTTTTGGTTTCCGCTGTGGCTTCCTCGGCTTGCTTCACCTGGAAATCGTGCAGGAACGCCTGTCGCGTGAATTCAATCTGGACCTGATCGCCACCGCGCCGTCGGTTGTCTATCAGATGACCCTGACCGATGGATCTGAAGTCGAGCTCCACAATCCGGCCGATATGCCGGACGTGGTCAAGATCGACGAAGTGCGTGAGCCATGGATCCGCGCGACGATCATGACACCGGACGATTATCTGGGCGGCATCCTGAAGCTTTGTCAGGAGCGCCGGGGTCTTCAGATCGACCTGAATTATGTCGGCACCCGTGCGATGCTGACCTACGATCTGCCGCTCAACGAAGTCGTGTTTGATTTCTATGATCGCCTGAAGTCGATTTCCAAGGGCTATGCCTCGTTTGACTATGTGATTTCCGATTACCGTGCCGGTGATCTGGTGCGCATGTCGATCCTTGTGAACGAGGAGCCAGTGGATGCGCTCTCCGTTCTTGTGCACCGTTCGCAGGCTGAGCGCCGCGGCCGGGCCATGGTTGAAAAGCTGAAAGAGCTGATCCCACGGCACATGTTCAAGATCCCGATCCAGGCGGCCATTGGCGGCAAGGTCATCGCCCGCGAAACACTCTCCGCTCTGCGCAAGGACGTCACCGCCAAATGTTATGGCGGCGATGCGACCCGTAAGCGCAAACTGCTGGACAAGCAGAAAGCCGGTAAGAAGAAAATGCGCCAGTTCGGCAAGGTCGAGATTCCACAAGAAGCCTTTATCCAGGCCCTCAAAATGGATGATTGATCCAGACCAGCTTCCACCTTCCAAAAGACAGGGCCCGGCCCTGTCTTTTCATTTTCAAACACAAAACAAGGGCCGTCGCCCTTTCTGGAACTTCCCATGAGCCTTGAAACCGAACTTCAAAACCGTTCCGGCACTGCCTGCGAACTTTGCAATTCCACCGACAACCTTGCGCCTTTGACAATTGGCCCTGATGTCGAAGCCGATGCAGATCACTCGATCCTGGCCTGTTCTACTTGCCGGGCACAGATCGAAGGGACTTCGGATCTGGATCTTCATCACTGGCTGTGCCTGCAGGAAAGCGCCTGGAGCCAGGTGCCCCCGGTGCAGGTTGCAGCTTACCGTATGCTGAACAAGCTTCCATCAGAAGTCTGGGCGCGTGATCTTCTGGACATGATCTATCTTGATGAGGAAACACTGGCCTGGGCCAATGCCGGTCAGGCGAGCGAAGCTGACGACGCTGATGCCATTGTTCACAAGGACACCCATGGCGCGGTTCTGTCGGCTGGTGACACAGTCACGCTCATCAAGGACCTGAAAGTAAAGGGTGCGAACTTCACCGCCAAACGCGGTACATCGGTGCGCAATATCTCGCTGGTGCATGACAATGCAGAACACATCGAAGGCCGTGTGAACGATCAGCGCATCGTAATTTTGACCGAGTTTGTCAAAAAGGCTTAGGCCCAGAGGCAAATGCGACCGGGCCCGCGCGGACATGGATGTGAACGAGGGCTACGTCTGCTCAGGTGCAGCAGTAGCCAGGTGACGAACATCTGGTTCTATGCTGCTTCTGAATGTTCGAGAAGACCTGCAACATTTGCCAGCACGGTCGTCATTTCGTCTGTGTTCAAGAGACCTTTGGACCCTATCATCAACTGGCAAGTGTCCCGTAGCGATGTGCCTTCGAAGCATGTCAAATCGCTGAAGCCCATCCAGACATCAGAGAATGTTCGGCGGGAAACCTCTGCTTCCGCCAGAATTTCAACGTCCGTATGGCGGTTGTCGGAACAAATCCGATCATAGGTCGCGCCAACATCTGCAGGCGTGCCTTCCAGAACCTGAAAGAACAAACCATCACTGTAAAGAAGAACGCCAGTGATGCCGTTAAAAGCATTGTTGTGGCGCGACTTTTCTAGTATCGAGTCAATAACGCTTCCGACTTGTGCCTCAGGTATATCTTTTGACACAAGGCTCTTGTAGCAAAGAGTATATAATTCGGTCATGTACGTATTCTCCTACAATACTTACACTCATTTATTCTGAATTATATTGCATGAACATTTTGATTTTCGATGAATAGACCATGCCGATATTCTGCAACCGCGTTTAGAATGTGTAATTTATATTTCTCCCGGCAACCGTCAGATTGAATCCGCCATGCTTCAGACCATCAAAGCTCTTTGATGCCCAAGCAGCGCGCCACCTGCACCTTGCTGTGACTTGAAAAACACTGTTGCGATTGCATGGAACATTCGATCGCATTTAAGCTTGCATTGCTGATCGCCCTGCCTAAACTGCAGCACATGGCAAATTGCATATCCAAAATTGAGTTATCAGCTCCCCATGCCGACTTCGGCTATGGCATGATACGGCGTTTGCCAGGCGCGGGCCTCCACGGTCCGGCATGTGGACGATTTATGCGCTAACGCGCTCCCACCACGGCGCTTGTTTTTTCATATACCTCACACGCATTAATGTGAGAGTAGCCGTGGTATTGTGCCTCAACATTCGCTAAAAGACCGCAACGTTTTTTTTAAATACACCGCGCAGATCCGCGCGATATGACGACCGAGTACGCATGTCACATCTCGAAGCACTTGAAACTGAAATACTCGCCGCCATCGAAGCCAGCGAGACAGAATCCGCATTGGAAGACGTCCGCGTTGGCTCCCTTGGCAAGAAGGGCAGCATTTCCGAGCAGATGAAAACGCTCGGCAAGATGAGCCCGGAAGAACGCCAGACCATGGGCCCTGCGCTCAATGGCCTGAAAGCCCGCGTCACCGATGCCATCGCCGCGCGCAAAGACGTTCTTGTCGAAGCTGCTCTGGAAGCTCGCCTCGCCAGTGAAAAGGTTGATATCACCTTGCCGCTGCGCACCACTCCTGCCGAACTTGGCAGCATCCACCCGGTAAGCCAGGTGGTTGACGAGCTGACCGCCATCTTTGCCGACATGGGCTTTTCAATCGCAGAAGGTCCGGACATCGAGACCGATGATCTGAACTTTACCGCGCTGAACTTCCCTGAAGGCCATCCGGCGCGCGACATGCACGACACGTTCTTCTTCAATGAAAAGGAAGATGGCGAGCGTTTGCTTCTGCGCACACATACCTCACCAGCGCAGGTGCGCACGATGAAGAGCCAGGAGCCGCCGATCCGCGTGATCTGCCCCGGCCGAACGTATCGCTGCGACAGTGACCAGACCCACACGCCCATGTTCCACCAGGTCGAAGGCCTTGTGATCGACAAGGGCGCGCACATCGGCCACCTGAAGGGCACGCTTGAAGAATTCCTGAAAGCCTTCTTCGAAGTCGACAATGTCACTCTACGTTTCCGTCCGAGCTTCTTTCCTTTCACCGAGCCGTCCATGGAAGTGGATGTGCAGTGCGACCGTTCCGGTTCTGAGGTCAAGATTGGCGAAGGCAACGATTGGCTTGAAATCCTGGGCTGCGGCATGGTGCACCCGAATGTGCTGACCAACTGCGGCCTCGATCCGGATGTCTATCAGGGCTTTGCCTGGGGTATCGGCATCGACCGGATCGCCATGCTCAAGTACGGCATGCCTGATTTGCGCGCCTTCTTTGATGCCGATGTTCGCTGGCTGCAGCACTACGGCTTCCGTCCGCTGGACCTGCCGACACTGTTCGGCGGATTGTCCGCGTAAGGAACCTTGGCACCGGATAACGGTATTCAGATTTTCCAGCGCTGATGCGCTGAAGCAAAGAAAAAGAGCACACCGATGAAGTTCACTCTGTCCTGGTTGAAGGAACACCTCGACACAGACGCGAGCCTCGAAGAGATCGTCGAGAAACTGACGCTGATCGGGCTTGAAGTCGAAGAAGTCACTGACCGCGCTGCACAGCTGGCGCCATTCAAGATCGTCAAGGTTCTGGAAGCCGAACAACATCCGAACGCCGATCGTTTGCGCGTTCTCAAAGTTGACACCGGCGAAGGCGAGCCATTGCAGGTCGTTTGCGGTGCGCCCAATGCACGCGCTGGCCTTGTTGGCGTCTTGGGCAAACCTGGCGATTATGTGCCTGGCCTTGACGTCACCTTGTCCGTTGGCAAGATCCGCGACGTCGAAAGCTATGGCATGATGTGTTCGGAAAGCGAACTGGAGCTTTCCGCAGATCACGATGGCATCATTGACCTTCCGGCCGACGCGCCCGTTGGCGTACCTTATGCAGAATGGGCAGGCCTTGGAGATCCGGTCATCGAGATCGGTTTGACACCAAACCGCCCCGACTGCACCGCGGTTTACGGGATTGCCCGTGATCTGGCAGCTGCTGGTATGGGCCGGCTCAAGGAACGCCCCCTGTCCCAGGTTGCAGGCACTTATGATTGCCCAACCAATGTCGTGCTTGATTTCGGCGATACAAAACCGCTGTGCAAGGCTTTCGGCCTGCGCGAAGTCAAGGGCGTCAAGAATGGCCCATCGCCGAAATGGATGCAGGATCGCCTCCTGGCCATCGGCCTTCGTCCGATCAACACCCTGGTCGATATCACCAACTACATGACCTTTGACCAAGGTCGCCCGCTGCATGTGTTCGACGCGGCGAAGGTGAAGGGTGATCTGATTGTCCGCCGTGCCCGCAAGGGTGAGAGCATCGACGGTCTCAACGGCAAAACTTACGAGCTCGATGAGAGCGACTGCGTCATTGCTGATGACAGCGGCATTGAAAGTCTTGGCGGCATTCTGGGCGGGGAAGCATCCGGCTGTACCGAAGACACCGTTGACGTGCTGATTGAATCAGCCCTGTGGGATGAAGACGGCATTGCCGCCACCGGCCGCAAACTCGGTGTGAGCACCGATGCGCGCTATCGTTTCGAGCGCGGTGTTGATCCGGACTATATGATCACTGGTCTGGAAGCTGCCACCCAGCTTGTCATTGATCTCTGCGGCGGCGAAGCCTCCAATGTGGTCCGAGCCGGTTCCATTCCGGACAGCACCAAGATCATTTCCTTCCCGTATTCGGAAGTGAAGCGCCTGTCGGGCATCGAGACGACACCTGTCGAAGTCAATCTAATCCTCAAGAGCCTCGGCTTCTGGATTTCTGGAACGGGCGACACAGTCAAGGTTGCCGTTCCAAGCTGGCGTCCAGACGTTCACGGCAAGGCTGACATTGTCGAGGAAGTTGTTCGCATCATCGGTCTCGACAAGGTGCCATCTACGCAGCTGCCTCCGCTTGGAGCGGTTGGCCAAAAGGTTCTGACAACAGGCCAGGTACGCCGCAGCCGGGCGCGCCGCGCTCTGGCAACACGCGGCCTGCATGAAGCGGTCAACTGGTCCTTCATCTCTCACATCCAGGCAGAAGCCTTTGGTGGAGGTCAGGACGCATTGGTTCTTGCGAACCCGATTTCGTCAGACATGTCGGACATGCGCCCGAGCCTGCTGCCGGGACTTCTCATGGGCGCACAGCGCAATGCCGACCGTGGCTATGCCGATGTGGCGTTGTTTGAAGTCGGGCAGGTCTTTGCCGGTGATGCACCGGAAGACCAGAAAGAGACAGCAGCGGGCGTCCGCCGCGGATCGGCAAAATACAGCGGCGCAGGCCGCCATTGGTCCGGGTCTGCCGGTGCCGTCGATGTGTTTGACGCAAAGGCTGATGCCATTGCCGCACTGGCAGCCATTGGCGCGCCAGTCGACAAGCTGCAGATCTACGCCGACGCACCGTCGTTCTTCCACCCTGGTCGCTCCGGCTCTCTGAAACTGGGTCCAAAGAACACGCTTGCCGTGTTCGGTGAGATCCACCCGAGAACACTCGATCTGCTTGACATCGAAGGGCCGCTGGTTGGGTTCGAGATCTATCTCGGCAACCTGCCGCAGCCCAAGTCCAAGAGCAGCCGGTCCAAGGGTGCGCTGAAGGCATCTGATCTGATGCCGGTGCGTCGTGACTTTGCGTTTGTTGTCGACAAGGACACCGCTGCGGAAACGTTGCTCAAGGCTGCTCGGGGCGCTGAAAAGACATTGATCACCGACGTTACCCTGTTTGACGTTTATGAAGGCAAAGGCATCGCCGAGGACCAGAAGTCTCTGGCAATCGACGTGACCTTGCAGCCAGCGCAAAAGACACTGACCGATGAGGAAATCGACGCTGTCGCGAAGAAGATTGTCGCGGCTGTCGAAAAGGCAACCGGTGGCACGTTGCGCGGTTAAGGCCTTAAACGCCGCATGATCATCGCAATGATCCATCAAAAGCGCCGGCAGATTGTCGGCGCTTTTTTTCGTGTACCCATACTCCAATGCTCCGACATTCGAAGCGTTGATGTCCTGAAAGCGCTTGTGACTTCACTGCGACTCGGCGAGCATGAAGCATGCTTGAGAGTTTGAATGCCCCTGAACCCGTGATCACCGATCCGTTGCGTGCTGACCCACGGCTTGCGGATCCCTCACAGGCGTTTGAGGACGAGCGCAAGGCCGCATTGGCTCAAATCATTCGAACAACGCCGCGTCTGATGGAAGCCCTCGAAGTCATACGGTCACTGGAGCTGCCTGATGCCTGGATTGTCTCCGGCGCGCTCTATCAAACCGTCTGGAACCATTTGACCGAGCGGGCCTTTGACCACGGCATCAAGGATTATGACATCGTCTACTACGATGGCAGCGACACGAGCTATGATGCAGAGGACCGGGTCATTCAAAGTGTCAACGCGGCAGCCCCGCATCTCGCCGCCGTGCTGGAAATCCGCAATCAGGCACGCATTCATCTGTGGTTTGAAACTCGTTTTGGCACGCCTTATCCGGAGCTCTCCTGCGCGCTGGAATCGCTGAGCTACTACGCGGCCCGCACCCATGCCGTTGCCGCCCGTTTGACGGATTCAGGTCTGGAAATTCATGCTCCATTTGGCCTGGCGAACGTCTTTGCATTGCGGCTTGTGCCACATTATGCGCTTAACAATCGCGAGACCTACGAAGCCAAGGCTGTTCGCATGAAACAGCTGTGGCCGGAACTGACCATCATTCCGTGGGCCACAGCCTGACGAAAGCATGATGCTGCCGCTGTGAGATCAGTGAGACAACACTATGGCAACGCATGGGCCGGAGCCTGTTTGTCGACCTCCTGCGGCGAGACGACGGGCAGTGCCTGTGCGACCTGCACCATTTGCGTCAGCAGATCTGCAATGCTTGCAAGATGCGCCTTGCCTGTGTCTTCGCGGATTAACGGCTGGTTCAGATCGTCACGCAATGCGCTGGTATCCTCGCTCAGGGCCGCAAAATCCGGCACAATGGCCGAGGTCACATCTGCTATATTTTCCACCTGTCCGGAGACTTGCCTGATCGCCTCCAGAGCCTCCTCCGTTTCCTGGCGAATTGCCTCGATCCGCGCCGTGATGTCACTCGTTGCAGAAGAGGTTTGTTGCGCCAGATCCTTGACCTCGGTTGCAACGACCGCAAAGCCTCTGCCCGCATCTCCCGCACGCGCCGCTTCAATCGTCGCATTCAGGGCGAGCAGATTGGTGCGGTCAGCCACGGCATTGATCAAGGTGACCACATCTCCAATGCGCGCCACTGCATCCGACAGACTGGCAACCTTCCGGTTGCTGTCACTGGCGTCGGTTTCGGCCGCCTGGATCATTGGGGAAACTTTGCCCAAACGTTCCGACAGGTTCGCCGTTGCTGTGACGAGCTTTTCAGCGACATCCCGCGCGCCGTCCGAGGCTTCCTGAGGCTGTACGAGGGATCCGGCAAGCGCTCCGATCTCCGCCTTCAGCGCGTCAGCAAGATGAGACATGTTGGCCATCGTCTGCGCCGTCTCGGCTGCACTCGCCGAAAGCGCGGCATTCTGCTGCTGCAAGGCAACGACTTCCGCGTCCCGCGCCTGTTGGCCCAAAACTGTCTCTTCCAACATCAATTGAGTGTTTCTCAATTCAGCGGCAGCCAAATCGACTTCTGCAAAGCCTGTATCTGCCACGTCGACATCTGACCGGTCGGCATCTGGCAGCTCAGCTTTTACCAGGCTGTCCTCTGCCAACGCCGCCCCGCGCGCATCCGGTCGCAATTCCAGTTCCTGCATCAAGTGTTGCTCAAATTCACGGAACACACGCGCCTGATTGCGCGCCAACACCCAGCCGACAATGGCCGGTAACATGCAGAAAGCACCACGCAGCAGCGGCAAGGTCTCGCCAACAGCATTGCCAGCGCCGAGCAGGCCGCTTAGCCCAGAGAGGTCGCAGGCGAGCAGCGCGAGGCCAAAGATCAGAACAGGACGCCAATCGATCCACAGCAGCAGAACGCTCAAGGGCACAACCAGAAAGACCTCCGGATCGCTCAGCAGCCCATTGCCCGCAGGAGATACGCGCAGCAGATCGATGACCAGAACAGAGAGGAGTGCGAGGGTCGCGCCGGTAACAAGACGGGGCGCCGCGCCATTTTCGAAACGCAGCCACAGGGCGGTTGTCAGTGCGCCCATCAAAAGCGCCACGCCGATAATCGGCAGGTGTTTTTCAAGCGCGCTCGCAATTGTCACGCCCAAAATGGTCAACCAATAGAATGACAGCACAAAGATGGTATCAGCCTGGCGGAGCGCATGCGTCCCCTCCTGATCCATCTTCTGACTAGCCATGCTAAATTAACCCCTTGATACGTCGCGCGCTTTTAAGCAGCTCAACTTGAAATCAAGAGTAGAAATTTATGGTTAACCAAATACTACCGCGCACGGCCTATCAGCGGTTTGACGCCCGGAATTCAGCGTTTTTCCGGTACTGGCGTATCGCACCACCGATCTGCCGAGCGGATCGGTGGTCGCAGATCAGAATGCCAGGATGGATTCCTGACGCCGTTCAGGCCAACCGGCCCAAAGCAGGATGAACCCGACGACAGTCAAGGAAGCCCAAAGCGGTGACTGTGTGATGATCTGGTAAACCACCTCACCAATGTGTCCAGTAGAGAAATTTGTCACCAGGAATCCGTGGAAGTCGTCCAGGCTTCGCGGAGCAACCTCAAGCCAAAAACTGGCCGTTGACTTAACGCTCAACGCATTTCGCACGATGGTCTGACTGCCATCAGAGATCAGGGCCAATACTGCACCTGCAAACGCGAAGCTTCCCAAAACACGCAACATGAACTTTACAACAGTTAACATCACTCAGCCCTCCCCTACGCAGCTGAAACTCGATGATTTACTTCGCTGTCCAAATACCGCCCAAGGTCTTCACACCCACAAGGACACTTTTGCACAGCTGGCATTTATTAACGCGAGGTTAACGAAAAGCCAACATCTTTTTACAATTGCGATTAACGGCAAGGTTGTGCAGCCTGATTAATACCGCCGGGGTTGCTAAAACAACCTGACAGACTGCGGCTGAAAGAGCCACTTTGCCGCGCCATCCACAAGCGCGCATGGCGCTTTAAAAAACATTCAAGAAGACCTTGCACTTCGCAATTTCGTCAGTATATTGCGCCACTTGCGAGCGATGATTTTCGCTTTCATTGGACAGGTGGCCGAGTGGCTGAAGGCGCACGCCTGGAACGCGTGTATACGGGCAACCGTATCGAGGGTTCGAATCCCTCTCTGTCCGCCATTATTTTTGCGTGCGCTGTTTTTTTTTGCGCTGCGCCGACCGGGCCACTCCCCGATCCGTTCTTCCCTATTCTTCTTTTACCAACTGTCATCGCCGGACTTGAACCGCTCGCGCCGCTGCAAGTTTGCCGTCATGTCTGGTCGCCGGACTGGATCATTGCTCCCCACCCACCAGCACTAAAATCACCGCAAGGTCTCCCTCCGGTGTGTTGCTGGTGGTCGGTCGTCATAACCTTGGTCTCGCGGCGCGCCCGGATGCATCAAAGCGTAAAGGGGCGCAAGGCGGGCAGGCTCTGCCTGCATTGGGGTAGTGGTAGTGATAGTGACAAAGCTTGTCCCGCCTTGCCGCGAGCAGACCTCCTGCAGTCAACCTACGCCCACTTACAGGGCGCATCATCCTGAGCTGTACTAGCCAGAGCCAGGTACGCCGGACCGGG
>JABXHV010000153.1 GCA_013373445.1 Paracoccaceae bacterium
CGAGCAAATCGCCCAGTCTTTCCAGGAATTTAGAGCGCAAGGCCCTCTCGCCAGCGACATGGCCGCCGTCGATGGAGCGGGTTATACGCACACCAATTTAAACCGTCAACTCCTAAAAGCAAAAAAGACGAAATTAAAAAAATATGGCGCCGGCGCCTTGTGGAGAAAGAGCGCGTCATTCTCGAAAATCACGTAAAAACAAAGGGATATTCAAAGCTGGCAAGTCATGCAGCGCTTGAGCCTTAATGGCTGGAAGCGCGCCGCCTGGCGCGCAAGCCAACATCCGCCATCCCTCTCGCGCCGGATGGCCGACAGGCGCCTTCTTCTCTCGCGTTCCAACAGAGCATTCCAGCCACTGATCACAGCGCTGACAGGTCTCAGGCTGCGATCAGAATGTGGTCTGTGGCCAATTCCTCGGCGAAATTGACGCCGAAACCGGCTTCAGTCTTGCGTACAATAGCCCCCTTGATGACGAGCCCATCCAGGAGATGAAGCTCAATGCTTTCGCCGATCGGGACCTTTCCGCTGTATTTGACCTGCGCGCCTGCCGAACTGACATCGACGAACTGGGCGGTAGCCTTGTTGCCGTCTGCAAAGCGGATCGTGACATCGTCGGAAATTGCCTTGCGCACTGCACGGCGTCTGTCCTTGACGTCCTGGGTGACATTTTGCAGGAACTGCTCCACCTCGCGCGCCAGAGCGTCGCTGGCCTCGGAAACAAGATCCGATGCCGTGTTCACCGCCCCTGCTTCATCCGCCGTTTGACCAACAGACTGCGCAAAGGACACCAGTCGGGCCGTGGCGTCGGTTGTGTTATCACTTGCAGACTTGGCTGAACGTGCGATTTCCGAGTTCGCCGCACGCTGCTCCTCAATGGCGCTGGCAACGGCGCTGGTCAGGTGCTTGATATCCGACACCTTGGTCGTGATGTCTTCAATCGATACGGCAGCTTCGTTGACAGAGGTCTGAATGCCGGAAATCTGGCCGGAGATTTCATCCGTCGCCTTGGACGTTTGCTCCGCAAGATCCTTGACTTCGGCGGCCACCACGGCAAAGCCCCGTCCCGCCTCTCCGGCGCGCGCGGCCTCGATGGTCGCATTCAAGGCCAACAGATTGGTCTGCTCGGCAATATCGCGAATAAGATTGACGACACTGCCGATGTGTTCGGCTGCCTCGGACAATGTCTGCACATTCTGATTGGTCGTCTGCGCTGCGGTGACGCTTTCATCGACAATTCGCGTTGTGGCTTCGATCTGATTGGAGATCTCCCCGACAGTCGCGGTCATCTCTTCCGTTGCCGATGCAACAGTGGCGACGCTTTCCGACGCGCTTTGCGACGCTGTGCCAGCCAGATCCGATTCCGATTTGGCATTGCTTGCCAATGCATCAAGCGTCGTCGCTGCTCCGCGCATTCTCTCCATCTGCACGCCAACGCTCTCAAGTTGATCAGACATATTGGCTTTGAAAGCATCGATCATTGATACCAGTGTTGTCTGACGCAATTGCTCCCGATCCCGTTCCGCGCGTGCGCCTAATTCCAGTTTCTGACGTTCAATTGCATTTTCACGGAACACTTCAACGGCGCTCGCCATCTCGCCGATCTCGTCGGTCCGGTTCTTCATGTCGACTTCAACATTGGTATTACCGCGCGCAAGAGCATTCATCACGCCGACAATTTTCTTGATCGGTTGAGTGATTGTCCGCGATGCAAAGAATCCGATGAGGGCAGCCGCGACGACCAACAAAAGACCGGCCAAGAGGCTTTTGTTGCGCATGTCGACAGTTGGGATGGATGCTTCGGCGGCCGATTGCATTGCAAGCACTGCATAATGAACGCCGAGATAGTCAAACTTGATGGCTTCGAAGTCCATCATTTCACCGCGGTAAAGCTCTTCCTGACCGAAAGAAGCGCCATTGGCGAAGGCCACATCGATGACCGGGCCATCAATTCTGGTGGTCAAGATATCGTTGATACCTGCTGTCGCTGCCGTGTCATTGCGCATGAGACGATCCTCACCGATCATCGCCAGCTCACCCGTTTTTCCAAGCCCCAACGTATGCTGCATCAAGGCATTGAACTCGTCGACAGGCATCTGGAACGCCATGACGCCGATCACAGCGCCACTTTCGCCCTTGATCGGATAGGCCATGAAACTGGCAGGTGCGCCCGCGCTTGGTGCATAGGGGGCAAAGTCCTCATACACAACGCGGTCACCCACCTCCAAGTTCATGGCGCTGCGATAGACCAGACCCAGGTCGCTGTCAGACCACTTGCCACCACCGCTTTCGAAATTGGTGGCGAAATCCAGCTCCTTGAAGACTGAGTAGACGAGATTGCCTTTCGCATCGAAGAGAAAGACATCATAAAAGCCTTCACTCTGCTGAAGCTCATGAAACCAGGGATGATACTTTGCGTGAACCGCGTCGTAAGCCGTTCCGGTGTTGGCGCTGTCCAGTTTGTCCTTTTCACCCGCCGGATGCGGATTGTCCGTTATATAAGCGCGCTGCAAGCCGGACATCATATCCATGCCGCCGGCAGCATCAGCGTTCCATGCGTTTGAAAACTCGTTTAAGGCAGCGACTGTTCCAGGATGGTCAGCGGTCAGAATGAGTTGGCGCTCAATCGCTTGCAGATACGAGCGAAGTTCAGCTGCCCCTGTCTCGGCTGCGGCCAGAAGGCGTTGTTTGGTCAACTCCCTTACACTGCTGGCTGCAGAGAAGTAGCTTGAGATACCGACGCCCAAGCCGACCATAACAGACACGCCAACAACCAGTGCCGGAAGTTTTTTCGACAACCGCAGATTTGAAAACATCCACTTTTCCTTCAACCAACAAGCTTAAAAAGCTCATTCATAGATTTGAAGGCAACTTTACGTTGTTAACCGTTAATAATTACATACCTCTAATTATCGATAATTTTATATTCTATAGTATATGTAATATTACTTATTTTTTACTTATAGATTTCTGTTTGAAAGAACAATTGTATCAAATTAATACTTTTTCATTCCCCAACCCTCGCCACAGCACTTTCCCGACCCAGGTTTCTTCCGGTGATCAGAAAAGCGCTGCGAGGAGGCACAATGTTGAGATCTCAGGCGCGGGACAGGAGCGCTCCGGGCAGACCACGTGAAACAGTCTGAGCAACCAATCCTGCGATGGCCGCCTTGATCAGATCACCCGGGATAAAGGCCGCGGTGCCAATCAGCACCTTGTCAATCGGAACGCCGGTGATCAATGTGACGCCAGGAACCCCGAAGAGATAGATCACGCCAATACAGCCAACACAGGCTGCAACCACAGCCGCCAGCCAGACTGGCCAGCTTTTTGTGGCCTTCATGATCATTCCGGTCACGAGCACGCCGAACGGCCAGCCGACGAAAAAGCCGACTGTCGGGCCAGCAAAGACACCCAGTCCACCACGTCCGCCAGACAAAAGCGGAGCACCGAGGGCAACGATGAACATAAAGAGCAGCACGGCCAGAACGCCACGGATTGGCCCCAGCATGACACCCGCCAGCATGACCCCTAATGTCTGAGCAGTGATCGGAACTCCACTCAAAAATGGAACTGCGATCGGCGGCAAGAGCCCAAGCGCGGCGATCAACGCTGCATAGAAGGCTATCTGCACCACAGAACGATCTGTCACGATGGTATCTCCTCTTTCATTGCAGCCCCACCGACTGCATTTTTATCTCTTGCCGATCCGGCAGGTTCAAACCCTGAAGCGCCACCACGAGCGGAAAGGGCCTCTGCCACATTTTCCGACATGGCCAGCGCCTGAATCATGAAGGGTGCGATCAAACGATAAGATCCACGAGCACCTGTTTTGGCCCGATAAGCCTCTGCCAAAGCGTTATAGACACGCAACAGCTCAGGGACAAACCGAATGACCAAAGCCACCGCCAAAGCCGGGACACTGGGCGACAGGCCCAAAAATCTGATTGGCTGAAAGATTGGGCGCAGCGCGGCCATCATATCATCGAGGCGTGTGGTGATGGTCACCAGATTGGCCAACAGAACCATCGAACCCAGATGCAATATCAAGCGCAAGCCTTGCTGCCAGTCGCCGGTCATCAAGTGAAACAAAAACAGAATAACCAAAAGAAACGCCAAAGGCTTTAGCGCCGACACTTGCCGTACCCCTTGCGGGCCAAGGCTCGCGTAGAGCATCAGCGTTGCCACAAAGGCGAGGCCCAAAAGCCAAAGGTCATGCATTGCGAGCAGAACAGCGCTGATGACGCAAAGGAGCACAAATTTTACGCCGGCAGGACATCTGTGCAGCCAACTTTGACCTGGCACATAGAGGCTCATCATAGCGGACCTGCCGATGCCTGGTCTGCCGCGGCAGCTTGGGCTTTCAGATTTATGTCCCGTTCGTAGGCAGGCAGCACCGCGTCTGGAGGTCCGTCCATTTTCAGCCTGCCACCTTCCATCCATAGGATGCGATCAAAACCGTCAATCAGAGACAGGTCGTGGCTGATCATCACCAGCTTTTGCGACAAATCCCTCAAGAGCGCAGCAATACGGCGAGTGGCGAGCCCATCAAGCGATGACATCGGTTCGTCGAGGATCAATATCTCAGGATCCATGACCAGAACCGACAGAATGCAAACAAGCTGTTTTTGTCCTTCTGACAGGCCGGTAAACGGCTTATCTGCAAGCGCTTCGACGCCGTAGCGCCGCAAAAGCGCGCGCGCCGCGACACGTGCATCCTCCTTGGAATTCCCAAGCTGCGTCAGACCAAAAGCCACTTCTTCTTCCACTGTCGGAAAAATCGCCTGGTGGTCGGGGTTTTGAAACACAAAACCGACATGGCGTGGCAACTGGCCACGCACGGCCCCGACAGGCTGACCGAACACCTTCAGACTACCTGTACTTGGTAGCCTCAGACCGTTCAGCAAACGCACCAGTGAGCTCTTGCCCGATCCGTTCAGGCCGACAATGCCAATACGCTGCTCGGACAAAGTCAGCGAAACGCCCTGAAGGATTTCCGTCTGGTTCATCTCGAGCCCGACATCTTCAAAGACGGCATATGGCTGGCTCGTCAGGTCGAGACCTGACTGGCCTGTTTTAGCCATTGTCTTTCTTTTCCAGAAACCCATCTTGCTCCTGCCGAGCGCCTCTTGAGCCGTTCTTGCGTGCGGACCTTATCAAACGCAAATCGGAGAAAGTCAAAAACCTGAACAGAGCCGCAAATTGTCATCGAGACAATGTTTGCGTTGACCGTGCCGCTACCGCAGGTTTCCTTAGCCCTCTTAATTCAAACGCGACGAATGGCGCCTCACCCATGGACACGTCAGACCTCATTGCATTTGCGATCTTTGTTGCCGTCATGACGAGCACCCCCGGTCCGGGAAACCTGACTTTCATGGCCATTGGTGCAACGGCAGGATTTCGCGCCGCCCTGCCTGTTATCGTCGCCTCCCAACTTGGGTCGCTCGCATTGAACCTCAGCGTTGCCTTTGGGTTGGGCACGCTCATGGCGGACGGCGGTCCGCTGGTGAACGTCTTCAAAATACTGTGTCTTGGATATATGACCTATCTTGCCTGGCGCATTATCAGTCTCAACATCCGCCCGCTGGACAGTGTGAGACTGCCAAGCTTCTGGGAAGGTTTGTTGATCCATCCCCTCAGCCCAAAAACCTGGGCCATGTCGCTCGTTGCCTATACAACATTTCTTGCAGGAAGCGACCAAACCCAGTTCGCCAACGGGCTTATCCTGGCTTCCGGCTTTATTTCCGGCGGCTCTATCTTTCACAGTCTTTGGGCGATGGTCGGCGTTTCTGTACTGAAACTGATCGGGGAAGGACCGTTGATGCGTGCGATCACCATTGTCATGGCCGTCGGGATGCTGGGCGCAACACTTTGGGCGATGATTATCTAGAGCTTCAGCTTGTCTCGCCGAAAACGGGCTTCAAACTCGGTTTTGTTGCTGATTTCCAACCTCTTTTGATCCTGATCATCCAACTGATCCTTGGCGGACGCGGTAAACCCGGCATCTTTCAAAAGGTGATCGGGCAGGTCTTTCAAGAAGCGTCGCCTGGTGCAGACAAACAACAGACGGGCCCAGCATCGTTTCAAGCTCGAGAAAAGTCGGCGCCGTTCGGGCAAGGCTTCGCCGTTCTGCGGAGCGGTGTGCTCATCAGTCATATCGTTTCTCCGGGCATTGGGTCCGGAGGCAAAAGACCTGATTTTTCTCTTTCAGACCAACGAAAATATCGCTAGTTTGCATAAGGAGACCTTATGCAATGACCGCGCCGATACCGCCCCTTTCCGCCATCCGTGTTTTTGAAGCCGTTTGCCGGCATCTCAATTTTACCCGCGCCGGAAACGAGCTTGGCATGACACAGGCTGCGGTGAGCTACCAGATAAAGTCACTTGAAGAAAAACTCGGATATGCTTTGTTCCTGCGCAAAGGTCGGAAGATCGAGCTGACCGAAATGGGCAAGACACTTTCTCACCCGGTCGAAACTGCGTTTGATCTGCTGCGTGACACCTTCATCGACGCCTCCAACGACAGCGCGACACAATTGACAATTACCGCCAACAGCACATTTGCAATGAATTGGCTGGGACGTCGCATTGGCAAATTCCAGGCAAGCTTCCCCGAGTTCTCACTTCGGATCATCAACATTGATTCATCTGCGACAAGGTCGACCAGTCTGGAAGACTATCTGGCAACGGACATCTTGATCGCAGCGTGCTTCCGCCCGCCCGCCGATTGGTTCTGCCATGACCTGGTTCCCCTGAACTTCACGCCTATGCTCAGCCCGCAATTGGCCGCAAGCGTTGGCGGTATCGACACTCCACTGGACCTTCTCAAGGTTATCCTGATTGATCCAGCGGACCCTTGGTGGAAGCTCTGGTTCTGTGAGGCCGGATACCCCGAGATCGATCTGAGCGGCATGCCAGGCTCCAGAATGGGATCTCAGGCGCTGGAAGCCCAGCGTGCGATATCCGGCCAAGGTGCGGCGATCCTCACACCATTCTTTCACAGTGATGCGATCGATCAGGGCCTGTTGATACAGCCTTTCGATCTGGTGAGTTCCCTGCCCCATGGTGCCTGGTCGATCAGCTATCCACCGATCCAGAAGAGCAGTCGCAAAATCAGAGTGTTCAGGGACTGGCTGTTTGAAGAGTTGCGTGCAGACGGCTGCGATCTTGCGGCCACTCCCCTGATGCAGACCGAAAAGCAACGCCTTGAAGTTTCCTGAGTAGCTCCGGGACGCGAAGTGTCTAGAACTGTCAGAGAAAAATTAACCTTTTGGAAGTAATTCAATCAGGTCGTGACACAACGCAACCGGAGAGTAGTGTGCGTATCGGATTGGGTCTCAAACAGTTTGTCACAGTGCTATTTCTGCTGACCAGTCTTGCTGGTTGCGGAACGGTTGCCGGTGTTACCGGCATGGGCTGGATGACCAACACCGATAGTGACGTCACTTATGATGACACGTCCTGGTGTGTGCCGCGCAAACTCAAGAAAGTGCTCAATCGCCTGACAGATCGCTTTGGTCCAGTCACCATCAGCTCCACCAAACGCTGGTGGCTGGAAAACTGGTGGAAGGGCGGCGCGCGCAATTCCTATCACCTCAAGTGCCAGGCCGTTGACTTCCGTGTCGGGGGATCGCCATACGAAGTCATCGCCTTCTTAAAGGCGCAGCCAGAAGTCGGTGGCTACAAGCACTATTCATCAGGCTTTTATCACATAGACACCGGTCCGCGCCGCACCTGGTAGTCCGATCTCACGGCTGACATTCAGCTCGCCCAGACCTCAAACCAGTCGCTCGACTCGACGGGGTGCCTATTTCAATTCACCCAGCTCGAGTGCCATTTCCCACGCTACCGGATCGAAGCCGATAAAGTTCTTATCAGCACCTTCGACGATTGGTCGTTTGATCGTCGATGGGTTTTCAACCATCACTGCAATTGCGCTCTTGGCATCCGTCACGCTGTCCTGAATCTCATCATCGAGCTTGCGCCAGGTTGTTCCACGTTTGTTGAGCACCACATCGTAACCGAACTCTCCTACGAAATTGGCGAGCTTTTCCTCATCAACGCCGTCTTTCTTGTAGTCATGAAACTCATAGGCAACGCCGGCTTCTTCGAGAAACTTGCGGGCCTTTTTCACAGTGTCGCAGTTCTTGATGCCATATAGTTTCATGGGACTGTCCAGCTGCCTTATCTTGTTGATGTTTAGATTGGGCGTAGTTTCCCGTTCCGCGCAGCTTTTTCAAGCCAACGACAACAAAGCACGGGGAAAACTCATCACCGCCCTCAGGCTTCAGCGAGTTTGCCCGGGTTCATCAGATTGTGCGGATCCGCAACACGCTTGAACTCAGGCTGCGGAGCATCGACACGTTTCCAGCCCGCGTTGTTCAGCACGTAAGTGTGCGGATCCGAAACCTGAGCTCCATGCTCTTCGATAATCGCAATGATTTCATACAGCCTCTCACGAGTGGTGTATTTGATCACCGGAAGTGCGGAACAGGTAACACGCCCAAACCTGCGCTGAAATTCCAGATGCAACATCACCTCATCCGGGAGTGCCTTGGCGACCTTCTGGACTTTCTCGAGGTTGTCTTGCGGGTCAAATTTAACCTGAAGATAGGTAACTTCTGGATTTCGCTTCAGGACATGAAGCGTTGTGTGGTTCCATGTGTATTCATAAAGCGGCGCAAAGGCGCCTTTGCCGGTAAAGGCAGCTTCCTGCGCTTCGTCAGCAGAGCGCTCAAACACTACCTGGCCATCGAACTGCGCCGCGATATCTGCCATAAAGCCTGCCTGCGCCTCGGCCACCATAATGATTGCAGCTGCTGAGCCTTCCGGGACCATTTTGCCAACCCGGCCAAGCTTCGGAGGAATTGAAGCGTCAAAAACCGACACCAGTTTCTTGGCAATGCTGTCGGTTTCCGTGAACGCCTGCCCAAAGGCGGCGGCCTTCTCAAAGTCGGGAAAGACAACCATCCGCTCGGCCCAGTGATGAGCTGGCGCAAGCGGCATGGTAACGGAAACCACAATACCGTTGATGCCGTAGGCATGAAGGACCTTCAAGACATCCTTGCCTTCAAGCTTGATGATCTTCGGCTGCTCTTCCAGAGTCATGACCTCAACCGCCAAAACGGCGCCCGGATCAGCCAACTGCCCCCAGGTGCAAGACCCCGCGCCGGCTGCGCCGCCAGCCACAAACCCACCGATGGTCGCATGCTTGCGGGTCGAGGGATAAAACCGCAATTCCCACCCAAGCGGCGCAAGGTGCTGATCAATTTCCAGCATGCTGGCACCGGCTTCGAAGACACCAACGCCGCCTTCTACCGAGATGACCCGGTCAAGCCCGGTCATATCCAGAACGACACCACCTTCGAGCGGCACCGCCTGACCATAGTTTCCGGTACCGCCGCCGCGCACCGTAAGCGGGACCTTGGCGCGTGCTACGGCAGCAGCTACCAGAAGCAACTCATCACGTGACTTAGGGCGCACGATAATATCAGCGCGGCAGGCGTCCAGCTGCTCCTTCAGGATCGGCGAAAACCAGAAAAAGTCACGGCTTTTCATCTTCAGGCTTGGGGCATCAATCGCTGTTTCGATTTCGCTCAAGTCTTCAAGCAACTGGGATGGGAGATCCATGATGGTTCGCGTCTCACTATAAGGACTGAAAATGGAGGGTGTTTCCGGCGCAGTAACGCCTTCGATCCGGCGACCAAATTATACGCACGGCGCTGAATTAGGCAACTGTCATAGTGTATTGATTTTTAATTCTCTTTCAGATCAACTGTCGGGAGAAGCTTTCAAGATCACAACGGTGAAACAGTGCCCACCACCTATTCTACAGTCGAAATGCTCGCGAAACTCGTCAGCTTTGAGACCGTATCGGATCAAAGCAATCTGGAAATGATTGCCTTTGTTGAAGATTACCTTTTCGAACACGGCGTGAGCTCAACACGGGTCTATAATGATCTCGGCGACAAGGCAGCGTTATTTGCGACCATTGGACCTGAGGTGGACGGAGGCATTGTTCTTTCGGGACACACTGACGTGGTTCCAGTTGCCGATCAGGTCTGGTCACACAATCCCTTCAAGCTCCTTGAAAAGGACGGGCTGCTTTATGGCCGTGGCGCGGCCGACATGAAGGGGTTTCTGGCCTGCATTCTGGCCAATGTGCCAAAGATGCTGGCCTCCGATCTAAAGTACCCCATCCATATAGCTCTTTCCTATGACGAAGAAGTTGGCTGC
>JABXHV010000161.1 GCA_013373445.1 Paracoccaceae bacterium
GAGCCAGATTTATCTATTTCTGGAGTGTTATCAGATTCCTTCAGCCCTTTGCAATTAAAAAAATGTCAAGCTCAAAATTCAACACTATTATGTTTAGAAATTATTTCAAAACCTCGCTGAGAAGCATAGCCAGGAACAAGCTATTCTCTTTCATTAACATATTCGGGCTAGCCGTATCTATGTCAGTTTGCCTGCTTATGATTTCAATCCTCTCTGAAGTAAAAAGCTATGAGAATTTTCATGAAGATGCTTCGGATATCTATAGAATAACCAACTTCTATAAGTACTTAGAAGAAGAATCCGGGCTCTATGCCTCCACATCGGTTATTGCAGGAAAAAGACTTAAAGAAGAAGTACCTGGAATTAAATCAGCCACTATCATGCGAAGAAATTTCAGAGATGACTTCGTATACGAAAACCAGAAATACGCATTAAATGGTATCTGGGCCGATGAACAATTCTTCAATGTCTTTTCTTTCGAGGTAATTAACGGCAACCCTCAAACCGCCTTATTAAACCCCAAAAGCGTAGTAATCACGGATGAAACTGCTCTCAAAATCTTCGATCAACTCGATGTTATTGGTGAAACCATTATGAAAGGTGATGAGCCATATCAGATCACTGCTGTAGTTAAGAAACCTCCTTTTAACTCGCACATAAAGTTTCAAATTCTTGGCTCATTCTCAACACTAGACGAACAGCAAATGCAAAGAAATTCTACTGGATGGCTAGGCTGGAGCAATATGTGGATGAATTATGTCTATTTCAAAACTGACAAAGGGTTCTCGATAGGAAATATTCAAGCCAGTCTGGATAAAATCAGCACTGATCAAAACTCCAGAGAGAAGTATACAAATATTCAATTGGGCACTCAGCCGATACTGGGAATTATGACTGGCCCTGAGATGTACAACGACCTTGGTTCACCGATGGGAAGCCAAACTTTATGGATTCTTGGTATTCTTTCATTAGTAGTAATTCTTTCGGCCGGGTTCAACTACACCAACCTTTCAATTGCCAGGTCACTAAGAAGAGCCAAGGAAGTAGGCATCAGAAAAGTAGTTGGAGCCAAAAAAGGACAAGTTTTTTCGCAGTTTATCGTAGAAGCTTGTCTTATTTCTATCCTCTCTCTCATCCTGGCCTATGTGGTTTTCCTTTTAATCAAACCTCTGTTTCTTAGCCTGAATCCTAACATGGCTAGAATTCTACAGCTAGAGTTAACTCTTACCACGGCAATCTACTTTGTGGTTTTCGCACTAGTTGTGGGATTAATGGCAGGATTCCTTCCCTCCCTAGTTCTATCCAGACTCAAAGCTATTCAAGCACTAAAGACCAGCGTGAGCACTAAACTTTTCTCAAGTGTTAATCTGAGAAAAGCCTTGATTGTGATTCAATTCACCTTGACTTTGGGCTTTATCATATCAGCCAATGTTGCCTACAATCAATTCGAGCATTCGATGAATTTCGACAAGGGTTTTGATAGTGAAAATATTCTCAGTGTAAGATTAGCAGGCAATGACCCAGAACAGGTAAAAACCTTATTTGAGAGCATTCCTGAGATAGAAGATATATCAATGGCAGCCATGGTTCTCGGAACTGGAGAACGTTGGGGAGACTATTTGAAATACAAAGATCCACTAGACTCTACGACTATTTACTACTCGTCTATAGACCAAAACTACATCCCTATGTTCAAGCATGAGGTGATAGCCGGAACTAACTTTGAAAGAGCGCATATTTCAGGTCTACACTCAGAAATCATTGTCAATGAAACTATTCTAAGCAGATTCAGCATAGGTAGTCCACAGGAGGCCATTGGAGAGCAAATTCAAGTTGGTACCGACAAAATGACCATTATTGGAGTTGTTAAGGATTTCCACTACGCCCCTATCGACCAACCCATTGAATGTTTTGGATTCATTCAAAAAGCCAATGATATTCAATTATTAAACCTAAAAGTAAGCAGCAAGAACCTTCCTATAGCCATGGACAAGCTTAAAGCCATATGGGAAGACCTCGATGAAGTTCATGCCTTTGATGCAAGCTTTCATTCTGAAGAAATAGCAAGAGCTTACGACACCTATGAGCTAATGTTCACAATCGTAACCTTCTTAGCCTTTATCAGTGTATCAATTGCCTGTTTAGGTTTACTCGGCATGAGTGTTTATACAGCAGAAACAAGAATTAAAGAGATCAGCATTAGAAAGGTTTTGGGAGCTACAGAAAGTAGCTTGATACAGCTTCTTGCAAAGGGCTTTATGTTGCTCCTTTTAATTGCAGCAATTATTGCTATACCGGCCACCTATTATTTATTCGACACCGTCATTCTCGCTGACCAAATGAACAGAATATCAATCGGAATAAATGAAATGGGTTTAGGTGTACTTTTCATCTTCATCATTGGCTTCCTAACCATAAGTTCACAAATCTGGAAAGCCGCGAGAGCCAATCCATCTACTACGCTTAGAAATGAGTAGTTGATTTAAGGATTTGATAATTTGGTGATGCTGAAATTAACTATCACCAAATTATCAAATCAACTCATTA
>JABXHV010000060.1 GCA_013373445.1 Paracoccaceae bacterium
ATTCGATCAACTACATGTGGGGCACCACAGGCATTGGCTACAATGTTGAAAAGGTGAAAGCCGCTCTTGGTGAAGATGCTCCGGTTGACAGCTGGTCGATGATTTTCGATCCCGCAAACCTTGAAAAACTAAATGATTGTGGCGTCTTTTTCCTCGACGCGCCAACGGAGATCATTCCGGCAGCATTGAACTACCTTGGACTTGATCCGGACAGCAAGGACGTTGCGGACATTGAAAAGGCAGGTGAACTGCTGATGACCATCCGTCCCTACATTCAAAAGTTCCACTCTTCGGAATACATCAATGCATTGGCAAATGGCGACATATGCGTGGCTATCGGCTGGTCCGGTGATGTGTTGCAGGCGCGCGATCGTGCATCCGAGGCAGACAACGGTGTGACCGTTGAATATGTCATCCCGAAAGAAGGTGCCTTGATGTGGTTCGACCAGATGGCGATCCCTGCAGACGCACCGCACATGGAAGAAGCCATGATGTTCCTGGATTTCATCATGCGTCCTGAGATCATGGCGAAGGCGTCTAACTACGTCTATTACGCTAACGGCAACAAGGCGTCCCAGCAATTCCTCAATGAAGATGTGATCGGCGATCCAGCCATCTATCCAACCGAGGAAACAGTCAAGAACCTTTACACCTTCACACCATATCCGCCGAAGGTGAACAGGATTGCGACACGTATCTGGACCGCAGTGAAGAGCGGCCAGTAAGTCTCGGATCGGCCCGGCCTTGTGAAAGGTTGGGCCGATTTTTCATATAGGTGTGGGACCTGGTGGGGTAGTGTCTTGGCTAAAAAATCGGTTGGTCCATTGCGGCGTGAATTTGCGCCCTGGGATGACGTTACGGAACGTCCATTTATCGAATTCAGAAATGTCACCAAGCGTTTCGGTGATTTTACAGCGGTCGATGACCTGAGCCTGAAGATCTATGAGCGTGAGTTTTTTGCGCTCCTTGGTGGTTCTGGCTGCGGCAAGACGACCTTGATGCGTATGCTTGCCGGTTTTGAACGCCCAACAAGCGGAACTATTCTGCTCGATGGTCAGGACCTTGCGGGCGTGCCGCCGCATCGCCGACCGGTGAACATGATGTTCCAGTCCTACGCCCTGTTTCCTCATATGAGTGTGGAAGCGAACATTGCCTTTGGGCTGAAGCAGGACAAGATGCCTGCCGAGGATCTCAAGGGGCGTGTTTCGGAGATGCTCAAACTGACAAAGCTGGAGGCGTTCGCGAAGCGCAAGCCGCATCAGCTCTCCGGCGGCCAACGACAGCGAGTGGCGCTGGCCCGCGCCCTGGCCAAAAAGCCCAAGGTTCTGTTGCTCGACGAACCTCTCGGAGCCTTGGACCGCAAGCTGCGTGAAGAAACCCAGTTTGAGCTCACTACCCTGCAGCAGGATTTAGGCATGACGTTCCTGATCGTGACTCACGACCAGGAGGAGGCAATGACGGTCGCGGATCGTATTGCTGTCATGGATGCAGGTCGCATCGTGCAGGTCGCTCCACCAGCAGAAATCTATGAAGCCCCTGGCTCCAAGTTCATTGCTGACTTTATCGGTGACATTAACCTGATTGAGGCAACGGTGGTTGAAAAGTCTGAGGGCGGTAGTGTGCTGAACGCCAAGGAGTTCGGCATTCATATCGAAACGGCCTCAACGACGAGTGCAGCCGTTGGAGATACCGTCTGGTATGCAATTCGACCCGAGAAGATCGAAATTTCCCACGCCGACACGCTTGAGACCGACACCATGGTCAACGCTGTTCGCGCCGAGGTTTGGGACATCGGCTATCTGGGGGATGTGTCTATTTTCCATACACGTGTGGACGAGACCCTGGCAATCCGAGCGACGGTTGCGAACCGCAGTCGACATGTCGAGCGCCCGATCTCCTGGGACGACCAGGTTGCGATGAGCTGGGGAAGAGATGCCGGTGTCATTCTAGAGGCCTGATGGTCTTGCAAACCACCCTGAGATGGAGCTGCACATAATGAGCACTCAACACACGCCGAGACGTTCTTTGGGAAGCTGGTTGCTGATCGCGGCTCCGTTTCTCTGGTTGTTGATCTTTTTCCTTGCGCCATTTTTCATGGTGTTCAAGATTTCGTTGTCTGAAATCGCGATTGCTATTCCGCCCTATTTGCCAACGTTTGACTTGGACGGTGGGTGGGCTGCACTCGTTGATGATCTGAAGTCTCTGTCGATAGAAAACTATCTCTGGCTGACTGAGGATGACCTGTATTGGAAATCCTATCTGTCCAGCGTCCAGATCGCCTTGATCTCGACGCTGCTGACATTGCTGATCGGTTACCCGCTGGCTTATGGCATGGCGCGCAGCCCAAAAGCATGGCGTCCCACGCTTCTCATGCTGGTGATATTGCCGTTCTGGACCTCGTTCTTGATCCGTGTTTACGCATGGGTCGGAATTCTCAAGAACGAAGGTTTGTTGAACCAGCTGCTGCTGTGGCTGGGTGTGATCGATGAACCGTTGGTGATCATGAACACCAATGCGGCTGTGTTCATCGGGATCGTCTATTCCTACCTCCCATTTCTCGTGCTGCCGCTCTATGCCACGCTGGAAAAGCTGGATGAAAGTCTACTGGAAGCTGCTCAGGATCTCGGGTGCCCGCCCTGGAAAACGTTCTGGACAATCACGGTTCCATTGTCGATCCCGGGTGTTGTTGCAGGGTGCTTCCTAGTGTTTATTCCAGCCGTCGGTGAATTTGTGATCCCCGACCTTCTGGGTGGCTCGAACACGCTCATGATTGGCAAGACCCTTTGGGTGGAGTTCTTCTCCAACCGGGATTGGCCCGTTTCCTCCGCAGTTGCGGTGATCCTCTTGCTTATTCTGGTGATCCCGATTGTGCTTTTCCAAAACCATCAGCAGAAATTGTCGGAGAGAGCGTGATGAAGGGTCCAAGCTGGTTCAATGTCACATCAATGGTATTTGGTTTTACGTTCCTGTATTTGCCGATCCTGTTGTTGGTGATCTTTTCCTTCAACGAGTCGCGGCTCGTAACGGTCTGGGGGGGCTTCTCCACAAAATGGTATGTGGAGCTCCTGGAGAACGACCAGCTCTTGGCCGCTGCTTGGGTGACGGCCAAGGTCGCCTTTATTTCCGCCTCTATCGCCACAGTCTTTGGAACCATGGCAGCGATCGTTCTGGCCCGAGCCGGACGGTTCTGGGGGCGGTCCATGTTTTCGGGGATGATCTTTGCCCCATTGGTCATGCCTGAGGTTATTCTCGGTCTATCCTTGCTGCTCCTGTTTGTGGCGATCGATCAGTCGCGCGGCTTTTGGACAGTGATCATTGCACATACGACTTTCGCCATGTGCTACGTGGCCGTGGTAGTGCAATCACGTCTGGTCGGGTTCGATCGGAGCATCGAAGAAGCTGCGGAAGATCTAGGTTGTCCACCCTTGAAGACCTTCTTCTTGATCACGCTTCCGATCATCTTGCCCGGTGTGGTTGCCGGCTGGATGCTCGCCTTCACGCTATCGCTTGATGATCTTGTGATTGCCAGCTTTACGACGGGCCCCGGTGCGACGACGCTGCCAATGAAGATCTATTCTCAGGTTCGCTTGGGGGTGACGCCTGAAATCAACGCTGCTTGTACCGTTTTGATTGCCGTGGTGACGGGCGGTGTGATCGCGGCATCCATTGCCACGAAGCGCAGGCAGTCGCAGCATGAGGCGGACGAGTTTGCCGCCGCTGGGTAGCGGCTGGGCTCAGGTAGCTACGGGTTTTCAGCCAAATTGGCGGCGGTGTCGCGGCTAAGTGCTTATGGAAAATTGCTTAGTGTTAGCCGTCGCTTTACTTGTGGCCTGTAGAAGGATCCTTGAAGGTGACGCGAAACGGTAAGCGCGTCCAGGGTTCGGTAGGGTTAGATGCTGCATAATCACGCAGAAGCCGAGTTGCAGGAAAATGTAGCCGCGGGTTTTACATGTCTGCAACACAAGGATTTGACGGACGCTGAACTCGAAGCGCTCTGGCACAAGTTGCCCGGCGGCGCGGTCTCTACCCCATTTCAAACGCTTGAATTCCTCGAAGCCTTTTCTCGCCATATGACGAAGACGGTGAACGCTGGGCACCGGTTGCTTGAAGTCAGGGCGACGGGTAGCGACCAGCCTTTGCTTCTATTGCCTCTAATCATTCGGCCGCGTGGATTTGTGCGTATTGCATCGATCCCCGATCTGACACTCGCCGACCAGAACGCTCCTATTGTGGCCCGCAAGGCTGATATCCAGCCAGATCAGCTGGATGCGCTTTGGAGCGCGATTGTCGCTCAGCTCGATGGCATCGATATTGTTGATATTTTCAATATTCCAGCTCAGGTGGGGGGGCTGGAGAACCCTTTGTTCAGTGTCGCTAAGGCAGCGGTTAATGACCAATTCTATCTGTTGGACCTTAAAGAGGTTGGCGACGTTGACCCCCGTTTGAAATCCAGACGCAAGAAGCTGCAAAAAGATATGCGATCCAAGTGGCGCCGACTGGAAGAACAGGGATGCCGACTTGAATGTGTTGAAGATACGCAGGAGCGCATTCGCCTCTGCGATACGATTTTTAAACACAAGCAAAAACGCTTCGATGAAATCGGTGTTCAGAACGTTCTGTCTTCAAGCGCAGTTGAGAATTTTTACCGAAAGGTGATTGAAAATTCTCGGCCTGAAGAGCCGGTTGTGATGCACGCGATCTATCATGGCGATGAGGTGCTGGGCGCAACCATGTGTTTGGTTGCAAACGGGCTGGCGAACTGCGTACTGCTTTCAATGGGATCGGAAGAGTGGCAGGCCTTGTCGCCTGGGATGGTCGCCTTGACGAAAACCATCGAATGGGCACGTGGGGCCGGATACAGTTTCTTCAGTCTCGGAACCGGTACGCAGGATTACAAGAAACGATTTGGCTTCGAAACTCATGATCTGAAGCGCATCCTGTTTCCGCTTACCTTAAAGGGGCAGGCGCATATCAAGCTGTCAAAACTGAAGTCGACTTTCCATAGGGACTAAGCCTGACGTGATCTGGAAAAGCTGTGTTCGCTCACTATTGTTGCGGAGGCTTGAACAGGTAAATGACGATCCAGACAGGAATGACGATGAGGGCGCCCAGTATAATATTGGGAGTGGCCCACTGAACACCATCAACGATATATTGCCAAAGGCTTTCCGGTGTCAGGCCGATGTTTGCTAGAACGTCTGTCGCGGTAATATTCAATGCGCTCAAAATGACGCCGACGATCAGTGAAGTGATCGCAATCTTCGCAATCGTCGACAGAAATTGCAGCACGCTCTCAAGCCTCTTTTTCTATTTCTCAGCAGAAAAACACTGAACAATTTGTATATTCATCGCTAAAGTTTGTGCTATGCACAATGCAATGCGGCTGCCTTGCTCCGCTCTTCTCACCTATGGCCAAGTATTCATTGGGCCAGAATTCTATGCTGTCTTCTAGCTTATTGGCATATTTGAGAGGAAGGCACCAGCAAGGATCAGGTCGTTTCAACGGCGAACGTAAGTTTTGGGAGAAGATTATGGGAAAACTGTTTCCGGACGCAGCGTCGGCACTTGAAGGCCTGACGTTCGACGGAATGACTGTAATGGCTGGTGGGTTCGGCTTGTGCGGTATTCCGGAGAACTTGATTGTCGCGTTGCGAGACAGTGGTGCGACAAACATCACTGCAATTTCCAACAATGCTGGTGTCGACGACTTTGGTCTCGGCCTCTTGTTGCAGACACGCCAGATCAAGAAGATGATTTCATCTTATGTAGGCGAGAACGCAACGTTCGAAAAACAGTTTCTCAATGGCGAACTCGAGCTTGAATTCAATCCGCAAGGTACGCTTGCTGAGCGTGTTCGCGCAGGTGGTGCCGGCATTCCGGGGTTCTTCACCAAAACCGGAGTTGGAACCGTGATCGCAGAAGGCAAGGACCACAAGGAATTCAATGGTGAGACATACATCATGGAAACCGGTCTGGTTGCCGATCTCTCGCTGGTGAAAGCCTGGAAGGCCGATAAGGAAGGCAATCTGATTTACCGCAAGACGGCGCGCAACTTCAATCCGATGATGGCAACGGCCGGCAAGGCCTGTGTCGTTGAAGTCGAAGAACTGGTTGAGGTAGGGGAGCTCGATCCGGATCACATCCATACTCCTGGCATCTTCGTTGATCGGATTGTGGTCGGAACATTTGAGAAGCGCATCGAAAAGCGCACCATTCGTGAGGCTTGAGGAGACCGACTGATGGCATGGACAAGAGATGATATGGCTGCACGCGCAGCCAAGGAGCTCGAAGATGGCTTCTACGTGAACCTCGGCATTGGAATTCCAACCCTGGTTTCGAACCATATCCCTGAGGGCGTGACTGTGGCGCTGCAGTCTGAAAACGGCATGCTTGGCATGGGACCTTTTCCGACAGAGGATGAGGTTGATGCGGATTTGATCAACGCAGGCAAGCAGACGATTACCGAACTGCCCCAGACCAGCTATTTTTCTTCTGCTGACAGCTTCGGGATGATCCGTGGCGGTCACATCGACCTTTCGATCCTGGGTGCAATGGAAGTTTCAGAAGATGGCGATCTGGCCAACTGGATGATTCCCGGCAAGATGGTCAAGGGCATGGGGGGGGCCATGGACCTCGTTGCTGGCGTAAAGCGTGTTGTGGTCCTGATGGATCACACATCCAAAGCCGGTGACCCAAAGATCTTGAAAAAATGCAGTCTTCCGCTGACAGGTGTGAAATGCGTTGACCTGATCATCACCAACCTGGGCGTCTTTGAAGTCGTCGATGGAGGTTTGAAAGTGGCCGAACTAGCACCTGATGTGACCCTCGAAGAGGTTAAGTCCAAGACGGAAGCTGCTATCGTCTAGGGTGTACGAATAACCTGAACATGAAAACGGCGTGACTTTCAAAGTTGCGCCGTTTTTGTGTCAGGTGGGTCTGTTCACGGTCGGCTCGGTCAGCTTGTTGGAGAGATTGGCGCGTAAGGAGACACCACTGGTGCGCGCCAGATAGATGACCGGCAGTAGGCCGACAATCACAATTGCCAGGGCTGGCAGAGCAGCATCTTCAAAGGCTTCGCGAGAGGCTGCTTCGAAGACTGTGGTTGCCAAGGTGTCAAAGTTGAAAGGTCGCAACAAGATTGTTGCAGGCAGTTCCTTCATGCAGTCGACAAATGTCAGCAGCAGCGCAGACAACAACACAGGTTTCAGGATCGGTAGATGGATCCGCTTCAGCATGCCGCCGCTCGCATCTCCCAGCGTTCTTGAAGCCATGTCCAGGCTCTTCGGAATTTTGCCGAAACCACCTTCGACCTGACCATAGGCGACGGCCAGAAAACGGACCAGATAGGCGTATAAAAGGCCAGCTCCGCTGCCAAGCAAAAGGAGTCCGGTGCTGATGCCGAAGAAACGCTCCATTTGAAAATCAATGAAATTGTCTAGGGAGGCGAGCGGAATCAAAATACCGACCGCTAGAACAGTTCCCGGCAGTGCATAACCGATGGACGCGATGCGGACGGATAACTTCAAGAGAGGCGTCTCCTTGAGGCGCAAGGAGAAGACCAGAGTGACCGCGACGATCACAGTTAAGACGGCTGCGATGATCGCAAGGCTGAGACTGTTGAAGATGGCGTTTTGGAACGAGGGTTCCATCACGCTGTCAAGACGTCTGCTGGCGCGGTCTGCCAGCAGCAACGCTGGTACGATAAATCCCAAGAGTACTGGCAAGCCACAGCAAAGGAAGGCAAGTCCGGCGCGCCATCCGGTCAATAGAAAGACCTGTTGCTTGGATTGCTTGGTCGTTCGATTGTCGTACCGCTGCTTGCGCCTCGCAAAACGCTCCAGCCAGATCAGCAGGAAGACCATCGCAAGCATTGCCATCGACAATTGCGCGGCTCCTCCAAGATTGGAACGATTGAGCCACATGTCATAGACTGAAAACGTCAGCGTTCTGACACCGAAGAATGTCACGGCACCGATGTCGTTCAAGCACTCCATAAGAGCCAGGGCGGCGCCAACGGCAATGGCGGGACGGGCAAGAGGCAGGGCGACGCTGGCAAAGAAACGGTATGGTGAAGCGCCAAGCGTCCGAGAGACGTCAAGGATCGAGTTGGGTTGCAGTAGAAATGATGCGCGGGTGGTCAAATATACATATGGATACAGCACGAAGCCCATGACGTAGATCGCGCCCGGCAAGGTTCTGATGTCCGGAAACCAGTAGTCTTTTGCCGATTGATAACCCATCGCGGCTCGCAGAGTGCTTTGCAAAGGGCCGGAATAGTCGAGCACTTCAATATAGGAAAACGCCATGATGTAGGTTGGAATGGCGAGTGGCAAAAGCAGTGCCCAGTCCAGGACGCCGCGGCCAGGAAACTGGCACATGGTTGTCAGCCAAGCTGTGCCCACACCGATGACAATCGTCAGCACTGCGACACCAAACATCAATATCAGTGTGGTTTTCAGGGAGCCGGGCAGGACAGAAGATGTCAGGTGTGCCCATTGTTCGGTCGAACTGGAACTCGCAATGATTGCGACTGCAATGATCGGGACAAGGACAACGCACGACGTACCAAACGCGCCAACAGTCCAGGCGCGTTCACCGGCAATTAAGTTCCAAAGACCCTTCAAGCACTGTCTCCCATCAGGATCTCATCATCCAAACTGGATCGCTTTATAAGGTCCCTGGCCTGTATTAGGAAGAGGGGCCGTCGTCGAAACCGACCCGATCGACCATTTCGCTTGCACTCTTGCGATGTGCAGCGATCTCGCTGAGGCTCAAGTCGTCCGGCTTCAGTGTCCCCCAGGACTTCACGCGGTCCGATACCGGTACGCCCGGTGTCACCGGATACTCGAAGTTGATCTCCGCATAAATGTGCTGAGCTTCTTCCGACGTCAGGTACTCGATCAACTTGATCGCGTTTTCCTTGTGTGGCGCATGCTTCGCCAGGATCACGCCAGAGATGTTCACGTGGCTACCGCGACCATCAGAGTTGGGGAACAGCAACCGGACAGACGCAGCCCACTCTTTCTGCTCTGGCTCTTTCTCATTCGTCTCCATGGAACCCATGTAATAAGTGTTGCCAAGAGCAATGTCGCATTCGCCCGAGTAAATCGATTTGACCTGTGCGCGGTCATTACCTGTCGGCTTGCGTGCCAGATTGTTTTTGACGGCCTCGAGCCATTTCTCGGTTTCTTTTTCGCCGTGATGCGCGATCATCGAAGCAATCAATCCGAGGGTATAGCTGTGCTGCCCAGAGCGTGTGCAGATACGCCCTTTCCATTTCGGGTCAGCCAGTTCTTCGTAGGTGATGGTGTCCTGCTTCACACGCTCGCGTGAGGCGTAGACGATGCGTGAGCGCGCCGTAAGCCCCACCCATTCGCCGTCTGGATCCCGAAAGCTGGCCGGAATGTTTGTGCTGACGATTTCAGATGAGATAGGCGCGGCGATGCCAAGCTGCTTGGCGCTATCAAGGCGGCCAATATCGACCGTTAGAAGAACGTCTGCGGGGGAGTTTTTTCCCTCAGCGGCGATACGTTCGCCCAATCCCTTATTGGAGAAAACGATGTTGGACTTGATGCCGGTTTTTTTCTCAAAGGCTTTGAGAAGGGGCTGGATCAGATAGGGCTGACGGTAAGAGTAGATATTGACAAATTCATCCGCCGTTGCTGAGCCTGAAACGCTGATACTGGTCAACAAGAGACCCAGGCTGCCCAGAAATCGGAGGGAATGTATCATTGATGTTTCCTCTTCTCGTTATCAGCGATGAAATGACCAATTGATCTGCCGGTAATTATCCGTGTCCGATGACACCAAGAACATGAGAGCTCAATTGGTGCGTCGATATCTGGTCAAACATGCAATTTTGACTTGGCTCTGACACTCAAGTTTGACGTTAACTTATCTGGAGAAGTCAAGTTTTGTCAAAGGCAAATCGCCGCGGCGAATTAGCGCATGATCACGCAACGGCAGCGATTTGTTTTGTGAGCGGTGAGATCCACATCACGGCCGCCTTCTTGTGGGCTTTATTCCGCCAAAACCCGTTGTGAAGGGAAGCGGATCTCCACGAGAGTTCCCTGATTTGGTGTGGAATCGATGTGGAAACTTGCGCGGTTTGCTTCAACCAGTGCTTTGGTTAGGGGCAGTCCAAGCCCGGTGCCTCCACCATGACGGGCGGTATGCACCTGTCTAAATGGCTCAAGAGCGGCGACGAGGTCCTTGGAGCTCATGCCTGCGCCGGTGTCGCGAATGCGCAGTACCACCTCTCCGCTATCTTCAAGTGAAGAAGAGACGATGACCTGTCCGCCCGACTTGTTGAACTTGATTGCATTCGAGAGAAGATTGAGCACGATCTGACGCAATGATCTTTGATCGGCGACAACATCAGGCACCGCATCAGGCAGACTGGCGCGGATAATAACGCGCTCGCGGTTGGCTTGCGGCTGCATCAAGGCGACACATTCGTTGATCACTTCATTGGCCGAAACGGCAGTGAACTTGAGGTCCATCTTGCCAGCTTCAATCTTCGAAAGATCGAGCAGGTCGTTGATCAGGCTCATGATGTGAGATCCGGACGTGCGGATGTCTTTGAGGTATTCCTTATAGCGATCGTTGCCAATTGCGCCAAAACGCTCTTCCATCATGACTTCGGAAAAACCGATAATGGCGTTTAGTGGCGTGCGAATTTCATGGCTGATCTTGGCGAGGAAATCGGACTTCTGCGAATTGGCATGTTCTGCCTGCCTCTTTGCCTGGGTCAATTCCTCTTCAGCCGCTTTCCACTGCGTGATGTCACGCAGAACGGCGCAGAACTTAGGTTCCTCATTGTTGGAGCTCACGCGTCCGATTGTCATGAACAGCGGAATAAGGCCACCGTTGGAAACGCGGCCCAACACTTCGCGACCATCGTTCAAGATGCTGGCAACGCCATTGCGCGACAATCCGTCGAGATAGTCTGCTGCGGACCGGTGGCTTTCTGGGGCCAGATAGTCATTCAAGGGTGCGCCAACCAGATCAACACGATTTGCGCTGAAAAGGGCTTCTGCTGACCCATTGGCCTTCGTGATTTGCCCGAAGCGGTCCAGCATCAAGACGCCGTCCGTTGCGGTTTCCAGAATTGTTTCAAGCTCAGCAACCGCTGCCTCGGCCTGCTTCAGTTCTTCAGAAGGCTCCTTGGGTGTCGGTAGTTCCGTTGCCGCATCTGCCACAGTTGTTGGCGCCATGGTTTGCGCGCGCTCGGTGATTGAAATCATCAAGCCGCTGCCGCCGTTCCACGGCACAGAGTGCATACGGGCATCAACAGGCCGCAGGCTGCCATCTGTCAGGCGTACTTTCAAAGTGCCGTCGACAGTGCCTTCCATTCCCTCAGCGTCGGGGAAGGGCGCATCTTCTGCCTCTTCCATGAAGATGGCTTCCAATCCACCAGCTTCAGACAAAGTGCGCAGGTTCGGATATCCGAGCATGTCCAGAAGTGTGTCGTTGGCATACAGAACATCGCGATCATTTACGATGGCGATGCCGATTGGCAAGCGATCCAGCAGACCGGGGTCGATGCTGTCGGCAGGCTCGGGAGCACCGACTAGAGCGGCTGCAAAATTGTCGTTCATCACCGCATGGGCCTGCGCGTCAAAGTCGTCTTCGAAGGTCGCGCCCAGAGCTTCTGCAATTGTCAGGAAGGCTGCGCGTTCAGGCCGTGTCAGCTTCGACGTATCAATCGGGAAAATGTTGTTGCTTTCCTCTGCAGTGTCTGTGGTTTCCTCTTCCGCGAGGTCTGCATTCAGTGCCTGAACATCATCATCTTCAATGTCGTTAGAGGCTTTGCTTTCGTCGCCGGCAGCAGTCTCCTGAAGGAATCCTTGTTCTTCATCCAGTGGGTCGCTGTCAGTATCTTTCGATACAGCTGTCTCATCTGTTTGATCGTCAGCAGCCTTGGAGGGTTCGCTTAGGTCGTTGGCTGCTTCGGAAACAGGCATTGTCGTGCTGTCGACGGGCTCTTCGAAAGCGTCTTGCAGCAGCTCCAAAGGCCTCTTTTGGGATCCTTCGGTCTTCTTGCGATTGAAGTCGTCAGCAAGGTGCTTGACCGCGGTTTCGATCTCTTTTGGCTGCAAAGGAGCGGAGCCGGAAATCCCGCCTTTTGCATCGTCCGGGTGAGGGGGGGCGGCAGTTTCTATCTCATCAGTAGCAGGTGGCGTGAGAACGCCCGGCTGTGGCTCAGATGATGACGTGTCCGTTTCTGGGCTCGCGACATCTGCTTCAGACGCCTGTATGACATCGCTTTCAGTTTCGTCAGTCTCACCTTCTGCCTCTTGTGAAGAGGTCTGGGCCTCAGAAGCAGACGCATCCGATTTCGAAATGGCGATGCCACCGACCAGCGCTGTAACGCTCGCTGCCAGCAGTGTTCCGCCCTCAAGCGGTTTCGCTCCGAGAGGTGTCAGATCCAACTCGGGGTTGCCGTCCGAAGCATGATCTTCTTCAATCTCAGGAGTGTCTTCGGCAGCGGCTTCAGTCGGCGTATCTTCTGTTTCATCGTCAACTGTGTCAGAAACATCGGCTTCGACGTCGCCATTATCATCTTCTGCTACAGAAACAACCTCGATGTCCTCTCCCGCTTCATCAGCGTTCAAGGTATCCGTGGCCAAGGACGCCGACGACAAGGCAGGGGCACCCAAGGCCGTCGCGCTTGGTTCGTGGATGTCTGTCTCATCTGTAACATCTGGAGCCAGCGTCACGTCAGACGCTTCCGCTTCGCTACTATCTGGATCGGAGACATCCGTGACGGACCCTGGATCGTCAGCAGAGACAAACGCCAATGGCGCGTCTTCATCTGAAATCAGGTCAGCCGGACGACAGACGCCAAAACCGCGATAGCCTTCAAATTGCCGGTTGCGGTCAAAGGCTGGCAGGGCTGCCATATCAACTGGCACCCGAACGGTTTCACCATCAACTGGCCAGTCGACGGTTTTGCCGCTCCAGGTGTCCCTTCGATCGAGTGCGCTCCCGATGACATTGTCCTGGTCAATGTCGAATTGTTCTGCGACTTCAGACCATGTTAGGCCAACAATATCTGCCGATCTGGGACCCAGCGTTTCGCCAAATTCTTCCGAAATGAAGCTGAAGCGCTGATCGATATCCATTTGCCAGGCAAAGCGAATGGGACGACGGTTGGCGGTGAAGACAAATGGTGCGCCGTCTTCCGCTTCACCGTCTAAATTTTCTGCCGGCTCATCGTCTTCATCAGCCAGCCTGTTGGCTTCGACGTTAGCGATCGCCGTTTCCAGGTCGATTTGGGCAGGTTCAGCAGTGCTGGCCGCATCCTCAGTGCCATCATTTTCAACATCAACGATGTCATCTTCGTGCAGGACATATTCATCATCAGCTTCATCGTCCGGCGCGTCGACGGGCTCGTTTTTCGAGGCGACTGGATCGCTCTCTTCATCCTCGTAAGTGTCGTCATTCAGATCGGCAAACACTTCGTCACGCAGAGCAAGATTATCAAGTACGATAACCTGCTGCCTATCATCGAGGCTCAACACAGCGCCTTCATGGTAGGCGTCTTCAACTTCGATCGGTCCAAAGAGGATTGTCTGATCTTCTGGCAGTTCCAGGGTTTCAGGCGTTCCTTCAAGTTGCCCGTGGCGCACTTGAATGGCATTGCCAGACTGCAGCATGGCTGTGTGGTCCGAGTCACTGAGCAACTTCACGAAGCCTTGGATTGGATCGCCAGAATAGGCATGCTCTCGGTCGCCGCAAACGATCAGCGCCGCATCAGAGCCATCGGCAAGGCTGAATTGCCTGCACTGGCAAGTAACAAGCAGAACGCGCAACCCTCGATAGAAACGCAGGCGCTCGATGCTCATCTGCTCCCGTGTGCCGGACGTGGCGATACGCGCGATATGAGGACGTGCCGGGGACCTGAACAAACCGTCTTGGTGTTCCAGGTCTGTAAGTGTTTTTGCAGAAAAGAACGCTGCGCCCGCCGCATTGGCCCAAAGAATCTGAGCGCCATCGGCTGACCAAACCCAAGCCGGACGACTGGAGGTCGCTAAGTGTCTCAGTTCATGAGTTGAACTCAATTCCATGAAGATCTGGAAATAGGTGTTCATGGGTCAACTCCAGGTGCAGATACTCAAAAAAATACAACATATGAAACACATGTTATCTTACGGTAATATCAAGTTATTACCGCTTCCAACGCCATTCGTCCACGCAAACACGGGCCCATAGACCGGTAGGCTGCGAGTGTGGTTAATTGCCGCGTCGCCATTTGCGGTTATTGCGAGTGCATGATAGCAACTTTAAGCTGGACATGAAAACCATTTGCCATTCAGGCTGAAAAGCAAAACTGGAGGAGATCCCCGATGACAAAGCCAAACGGTTTCGAAATTCCGGATCAGATGCGCGATTTTGCAGAACGTAGTGTTGATCAGGCCAAGAAAGCCTTCGATGACTTTATGTCTGTCACACAACAGGCGGTTGAAAATATGGAAGACTCGGCTTCTGTTGTTCGCACGGGAACAAGTGAAGTGAACGAGAAAACCCTTTCTTTCGCTGAAGAGCATATGCAGGCAGCCTTCCAGTTCGCACAGCAGATCGTGAAGGCACGTGACCTGGAGGAAATGGTGAGCCTGCAGCAGACCTATCTGAAAAACCAGATGGAAACGCTCGGCGAGCAGGCCAGGGATCTTTCTGATCATGCCAACAAGGCAGCTCAAAATGTCGCGAAAGCGGCCAAGAAGACGTAAAAATTATAGTTTTTTGGTATTCTGCCAACGAAAATGGTGAGGACTTTATTGTCGTAAGACGTTGATGCACCTCTCAGTTTAGTTTCTGAGAGGGTTTCCTTGCTGGTCGTTTATTGTGCAGTGCAAAATAAATGTTGCAATGCGAAGTTGATTTACCTATATTGGGTGCACGGATGACGGCAGGCCTTGGATGAGTTGGTAGGCCTGAGATGACAAAATTTGGTCGCATCCGATGAGTTGGAGAAGATCATGTCTGAAACAGCAACCACACCAAAAGCAGCGCCTAAGGCGCGCAAGTCAACCAAAACGGCAGGAGCCACTAAGACTATGGCAAATCCATTTGCAGAATTTGAAGCGTTTTCGATGCCTAAACTTGAAATGCCGGCAGCGTTTCGTGAATCAACTGAAAAGACACTTGAGCAGGCACGCGCTGCCTACGCCAAGGTCAAGACTGCTGCAGAAGATGCAACAGATCTGATGGAAGACACATTCGAGACATCCCGTCAGGGTGTTGTCGACTTCAATCACAAGGCTGTCGATGCAGCCAAGACGAACAGTGACGCGACATTTTCCTTCATGAAGGATCTGATGGCCGCGAAGACACTGGCCGAAGTTGTTGAGCTGCAGTCTACATTTGCACGCTCGCAGTTCGACACGTTTTCTTCCCAGGCGAAGGACATGCAGGAATTTGCAACCAAGCTTGGCACTGATGTCACTGCACCTGTGAAGGATGCAATGGAAAAGACCTTCAAGGAAGCTAAAGTCGCCTAAGTTGACTTTGGTTTGGTAGAAATAAAATTCTGCCACCTGTTGAGTTTGATGCGCCGCGAGCTGTGATCAGCTTGCGGCGCATTTTCGTTCTAACACCGGGAACACACTTGAATTTTGGCAGAAGTGAGCGGTTTTCTTATAAAAAAGGCTGCAAAAATTAAGTTGAAATTCCTCCTTGTGGACAGGATAAAAGAGCGTTAGAAGACCCCCTTGAAAACTGCGGACATTCTAAATATGTTTCGCGGCATCCGATACAAATTGTGTCGCCCTTGCAGACGTAGCTCAGTTGGTTAGAGCGTCGGATTGTGGCTCCGAAGGTCGGTGGTTCAAATCCACTCGTCTGTACCATTCCCTTAAATCAATCAAATGATGTGCAGGTGCTCCGGCATTAGGGCGCAAAAGGTCTTGCGCTGGAGTGCCCTATGTGACCTGTGTTTTCAGGTTCTTGAGCTTGGCGGTGTCAATTTTGCGCGGCGATCCGTCAGCGGCAAAAGGCTGCTTGAAGGTGAAGGCTTGCGCCGTTGCGCCATGGTCGTGGAGATGCTCGAGCTTGCCAACGGCCTCTTGCCAATCAGGCTGATGAGCCTCATTCACCCACCACAGCACATAGCCCGGCCAATCGATTGCCGGTACAACCCATTCCCGGCCGCGCCGAAACGCTGTTCCGTGCATCCCATGATAAGTCGCCGCTGCTATATGTTCGATGTCTTGCCACAGGGACAGAGACGAGGGCGCCCAGCCATCTCCATTGTCGACCCAAAAACGTGGAAAGACTTGCTCACCCCAACACGCCATATTCGGATCGCCAGGATAACCCGAGCGCGCGATGAAGCCTGGTGAGGCTTCCAATGAACTAAGAACACTCGGCTCGAGTTCAAAGAACCCCGCAATCTTGGGTGAGTTCGCGCGTTCCAGGAATGGTCCGTAGGTGTAAACAGCTAGACGATAAAACATCACGAACAGCAGCGAGACAGATGGGTCATATAGATCTTTCGGATAGCGGACAGTTCAAGCCATGGCTGTGCTCGGGCATGAGTTTAGGGCAGAGGATTTCGTGGTGCAAACTGGCGACGATCGAATTGGACTCTTTTTCGGGTGGTGCGGCAGCCGATTTCATGTCATTTATCCGGCCTGATATCGATACTAACCTGCTGGGTTCCCACCAAATCGATATATCTTCTTGCAATCGAACGCACCTGCGCGGTGCTTTTGGGGGTGTAAATGGCCGACGAGGCACCGGTAAGGATTACGGTAGACGGTTGCGTGCGAGGTGCTCGCATGTGTATCCCGATGATCCCTGGAACCTTGGCTTTTGCTGCTGTCTTCGGGACCGTTGCTGCTCAAAAGGGGCTGACTCTGCTGGAAGCCACATTGATGAATTCCTTTGTGTTTGCAGGGGTTTCCCAATTTGTCGCAATGGAAGTCTACCCGGGCACAATCAGCTGGACGTCTTTGCTGGCCATGGTCGGCGTTATGTCGGCGGTCAATCTGCGGATGCTTCTGTTAGGGGCCAGCCTTCGACCCTGGCTCGGCAACGTGCCTCCCTCGCAAACCTACCCGGCACTTTTCTTTCTCACAGACATCAACTGGGTGATTGCACTGCGGGAATACGCTGATGGTGAACGTGACTGGGGTGTCTTTCTCGGCAGTGGCCTCTTCCTTTGGAGCATATGGAGTTTGGCGTTTTTCCCTGGATTTATGTTCAGCTCTTATATTCAGGACCCGCGCGTTTTCGGTCTCGATGTCGTTATGCCGGCATTCTTCATCGCGCTACTGATCCCGCTTTGGAAAGGTAAGCGGCAGACAATCAGCTGGATGATCGCCGGCTCTGCCGCCGTAGTGACCTGGTCTGTCTTTGGAGGCTATTGGGGAATTCTGACCGGTGCTCTGTCCGGTGCAATTGCAGGAGCTTTTGCAGATGAATAACGGCGATGCACTTGCAGACGGATTGTTCCTGTTTGCCATCCTTTGCATGGTGACAACGACATATGCGTTGCGCGCTTCCGGTTACTGGATCATGGGCCGTGTGCCCCTCACACCCCGGGTGCGTCGTGCGCTTGAATCGCTTCCGGGAGCAATCATCGTATCGACTATCTTGCCTATTGCGCTTCAAGGCGGGATACCCGTTGCTGTTTGTCTGGTTGTTTCTGCTTTGACCATGGCAATCGTCCGAAAGGACTTCGTTGCCGTGCTTTTTGCCGTTCTGGCAGCCGCTGCCTTGCGCAATTTCGCAGGCTTTTAAGACCTGCTAACGGGCAGATAGATGCCGCGAAAGAGATAGCTCTTTCGCTACCAGCCAAGTTTGTGTGACCATTAAAGCGGCACTTTTGATAACGAATTGGAATGACCTTATTGCAAATTTGCGTGGAGGGGGACCTCCCGCATATGCGTTTTCCGGGATATAGCTTCTCTCTAAAAGTGGCAAACATAGATTGCCATGCAAAAGAGGAATGAAACATGACTCAGAAGACTGGTGGTCAGCATCTCGTGGATGCGCTTGAACTCCATGGGGCCAAACGTGTTTTCTGTGTTCCCGGCGAGAGTTACCTGGCCGTGCTTGACGCGTTGCATGATGCGACGATCCCGGTGACAATCTGTCGCCAGGAAGGCGGCGCTGCGATGATGGCAGACGCCTACGGCAAGCTCACCGGTGAGCCCGGCATTTGCATGGTAACCCGTGGTCCCGGTGCGACAAACGCATCTGCCGGTGTTCATGTGGCCATGCAGGATTCCACTCCAATGATCCTGTTTATCGGCCAAATTGAACGTGGCATGCGTGAACGTGAGGCCTTCCAGGAAGTGGACTATCGTCAGATGTTTGGCGGTATGTGCAAATGGGTAGCTGAGATTGATCATGCCGATCGCGTGCCCGAGTTCATCTCGCGCGCTTACCATGTTGCAACATCTGGTCGTCCGGGCCCTGTCGTTCTGGCATTGCCGGAAGACATGCTGGTTGAGATGGCTGATGTCGAGCAACCTGCGCCATGGAAGCAGGTTGAGACCCATCCTGGTCTGACAGCTATGGCCGATTTGCAAAAACGGTTGTGGGCGGCAGAGCGGCCCATTGCCATTCTTGGCGGTAGCCGTTGGTCAGAAGCGGCAATTGCCAGTTTCCAACGTTTCGCTGAACGCTTTGAAATGCCGGTCGCCGTGTCCTTCCGTCGCCAAATGTTGTTTGACAACCTCCACCCGAATTATGCTGGCGATGTTGGTATCGGCATAAACCCGAAGCTCAAGGCACGTGTTCAGGCGTCTGATCTGATCTTGTTGGTTGGCGGACGCATGTCGGAGATGCCGAGCCAGTCTTACTCATTGCTGGATCTGCCTGAGCCAAAGCAGCAACTGGTTCATGTGCACGCGGATGCCGAAGAGCTTGGACGTGTCTATCGACCGGCTTTGGCTATTCACGCAAGTTCGACCGCTTTCTGCAAGGCGATTGAAGGCGTGCAGCCGCCGGCTGAATTGAAGAGCCCGGGGCAGGCGAAGGCGGCCCACGAGGACTATCTGGCATGGTCCGGAGCACGGCCTCAGACAGATGGTGACCTGCAAATGTCCGGTGTCATGAGCTGGATTGAGGAAAATGTAGCTGATGACACCATTTTCACAAATGGTGCGGGCAACTATGCAACCTGGCTGCATCGCTTTCACCGTTTCCGGCGTTTTGCCACGCAGGCAGCACCCACTTCAGGCTCTATGGGATATGGTTTGCCAGCCGCTGTTGCAGCCAAGGTAACGTTCCCTGAGCGAGAAGTCGTTTGCTTTGCTGGTGATGGCTGTATGCAGATGACGATGCAGGAATTCGGAACAGCCTGTCAGGAGGGAGCCAATATCATTCTCCTCGTGATCGACAACGGTATGTATGGAACAATCCGGATGCACCAGGAACGTGAGTATCCCGGTCGTCCGTCTGGTACAAAACTCGTAAACCCAGACTTCGCTGCCTTCGCCCGTGCCTATGGTGCATACGGCGAAACGATCACCACAACAGATGAATTCGGTCCTGCGTTTGAGCGAGCACGGGCGAGCGGAGTTCCGGCTCTGTTGCATCTGCGGCTTGATCCTGAAGCGATCACACCGGCTGCTTCGCTCAGTGCGATTCGCGAAGCAGCGAGGAACGCAGGTAAATAACTACATGTGGTGATGTAATTCTGGGTTGAATAGGAGGAATTTGACCTAAGGTTATATTTGTGGCCTGCTGTCTTGCAGGGTCTCTAAGTGGCGAAATCATTGGAAATCCAAGGTTGTCACAAGAGGCTTATTGAAATAACTGTGTTGTATCTGCACCATAATTTAGAATCTGAATTCTGGTGTAAATTACGCGGATCCTGTTCGTGAAGCTGCCTTTAATAATAGAGGGGAGTCAGTTTCTGGGATCGTGTCGAAGTGCTATCTTGGGAGGACGTTGATGTCTATCAAGCACAAAATTGCTACGGCTGCTGTCACGGGTGTGATGGGCCTTATGTTTGTCGGCGAAACCTTCGCGGCGGATTTGACCTGGAATGTTTCCCTTTGGGGAAAGCGTCGTGCCTTCACCGAGCATATTGAAAAGCTGGCTGAAGAAGTAGCTGCAAAGACTGACGGCAAGTTTGAAATTAAGCTCCACTACGGTGCGGCTCTTTCAAAGTCTCGTGAGAACCTGGATGGTATCTCTTTTGGTGCGTTCGAGATGGCTCAGTTCTGCGCCTCTTATCACCCGGACAAAAACCCATCTTTGACAGTTATGGAATTGCCGCTTCTCGGTGTTGGTGATCTGGAAACTGAAATGAGAGTGGCGCAGGCGCTCTACAAGCATCCAGCTGTTATCGCTGATCTGGAACGCTGGAATGCAATGCCTTTGATGCCAACTCCAATGCCGCAGTACAACTTCGCTGGTAACGGTGATGCACCCCTGGCTGTATCTGACTTCGCCGGCATGCGTCTTCGCGCTTTGGGCGGCATAGGTAGCCTCATGGAAGCTGTTGGCGCTGTGCCGACATCCGTGACCGCGTCTGAAACTTACCAGGCGATTGATTCCGGCACTGTAACTGCAGCGTCTTTTGCACCGCATGCTCACCTGTCATTCAAGACAGTTGACGTAGCAACCTGGTGGACCAAGAACCTCAACCCAGGCACGGTTCAGTGTCCTGTGGTTGTGAACACAGACGCCTATGCAGCGCTTCCTGATGAGTTCCGCACTGCTCTGGAAGAATCCGTTGCACCTGCGCTCGCTCACTACCTTGCAACTTATGACAAGGTTTATGAAAAGTGGTGGCCTGAGCTCGATGCACGTGGCATCCAGCAGATCGAATATTCGGACGATGAACTCGCCGTGTTTGCCGAAAAAGCCGGCCCTATCTACGATGCATGGCTCGCAGATATGGATTCAAAGGGTGTTCCTGGTCAGGAGCTGCTTGATTTCGTGAAAACTGAAATCAAGGGCTAACCGACAGCGTTGGTTTCCCAAACGATCACTCCCGGCGGGTTCCGCCGGGAGTTCATCCTTTTAAGGGCTCACAAAAATGACAACAAATGCCAGCGTGCCTCCTCAGGACGCCGCCAGACCCACCACCTATATCAAGTTTGATGGTGCGCTTGGGGTCGTCGAAAACATCTTCAATCTGACCGCCGCCGGCAGCATTCTGGCTTTGATGCTTCTTGCTGTTGTTCAGGTTTTTGGCCGCTTGATCTTCAACATACCTGTTCCCGGCTTCATTGACATTACGGAACAGGCCATGGCGGTATTTGCCTTCCTTGGCGTCGCCTACTGTCAGCGCGTTGGCGGTCATATTCGTATGGAAATGATCCTTGGCCGTTTGAAGGGGCGTTCCTTGTGGCTTCTCGAGCTTTTGGGCGTCGTGCTTGTGCTTATTGTTGTCGGGCTGCTGATCTGGGGGTCCTACTACCACTTTGGCCGTTCCTTGAATCTCGGTGACAGCACGATCGACATCGGGTTGCCCACCTGGCCATCCAAAGTTGTTATTCCAATTGCCTTGTCCTTGTTGTTCTTGCGTTTGCTGCTGCAGGCATACGGCTATCTGCGCCTCGTCATAAATCCCGAGGGAACGCCTTATTGCGTACCTCTCATTCACGATGTGGAAGAGACCGCCCAACATGAAATTGAAGAAGCTCTGGGTGCGGGAGACGAGAAATGACGCCGTTTGAAGTTGGTTTGTTGATGACGGGCGTTCTGCTCGTCCTGGTTCTTATCGGTGTTCGCGTCGCCTTTGCCGCCGCATTCACGGGAATGTTTGGTCTGATTGCCATCTTCTCCATGAAGATGGGATTTGACCGCGGCTTTTTTGTCGCCTTGAAGATGGCGGGAACGATTCCGCACTCCAAGGCAGTTACCTACTCTCTGTCGGTGTTGCCGACCTTTATTCTGATCGGCTTTCTGGCGTTTTATGCAGGCTTCACCAAGCATCTGTTTGAGGCCTCGAAGCGTTGGCTAGGTTGGGTTCCAGGCGGCATGGCCGTTGGAACGATTTTCGCGACCGCAGGTTTTGCTGCTGTCTCTGGCGCCTCTGTTGCAACAGCTGCCGTGTTCGCCCGTGTGGCGATTCCCGAAATGCTGGCAGCGGGTTATTCTAAACGCCTTTCAGCAGCTGTGGTTGCTGCCGGTGGCACGCTTGCCTCACTGATCCCACCTTCCACCATCTTGGTGATCTACGCGATCCTTGTTGAACAGTCAGTCGGCAAGCTGTTGGTTGCCGGCTTCTTGCCGGGCGTTTTCTCGGCCGTCGTGTACATGTTGATCATCGTCGGCCTGGCATTTTTCCGCGGTGATGCTCCTGCTGTGCGCGGGTTCACCTGGAAGCAGCGGTTTGAATCGCTTCCGGGTACCTTCCCGATCATCGCTGTCGTTGGCATCATTTTCTGCTCGTTCTTCTTCGGCATTGCGACTCCGACAGAAGCTGGCTCGCTTGGTGCCTTCGTGGTTCTGGTCGTTGCCTTCATGCGTGGCATGAAGTTCAAACAACTGGGCCAGGCGCTTCACGAGACTGCCAAGCTGACGGTCATGATCTTCTCTTTGATCTGGGGTGTTCTGGTCTACGTCCGCTTCCTCGGCTTTGCAGGTTTGCCTGAGGCGTTTAAGGACTTCGTTGTCGGGCTTGAATATTCGCCTTGGATGATCATGGTCTTGATCCTCTGCTGTTATGCAGTGCTCGGTATGTTCATGGATGCTATCGGTATGATGATCCTGACACTGCCAGTTGTTTATCCAGCTGTAATCGCACTGAATGGCGGCGAAGGCGTTAGCGTTGCAGACAGTGCTTTTGGCATGTCGGGTGAAGCATGTTCGATCTGGTTCGGTATCTTGGTGGTCAAGATGGCGGAGCTCTGTTTGATAACGCCGCCCATTGGGCTCAACTGCTTTGTTGTCTCTGGGGTGCGTCCGGACATTCCTGTTCAGGAAGTATTCCGCGGATGTGTTCCATTCTTCATAGCTGATGTTCTCACGATTGCAGGGCTTTTGGCGTTCCCAGCTATCATCACCATCCTTCCGGAGATGATGAGCTAAATCCAAACTGCAAACTATCTTCTGATGAGAAAAAGCCGCGCTTCAACAGCGCGGCTTTTTCTTTGAACTCATGAGCCAGACATAAAGGTCGTAGTCGAAGGCTCAGAATAAAGACCCTTGGCCGTTGACACCTGAGTGCTTTGAAGATGCCTTGGTCTTTGAGGCTCGTTTTGGTTTCGCAGTCGGTGCTGTGTCCGGCGTAGGCGCTGGTGGCACTGCGTCGCCATCTGTAGTGACAGCGTCCACCACCCCGTCGGACAATTCGATATTGATGGCGGTTCCTGGTTTGAGCTTTGCAGCCGAACGAACCGGGAGCCCGTTTTTATCGCGGACCAGTGCATAGCCACGGGACAGGACGTCCTTGTAGGACAACGATTTAAGGAGCTTCTCTAGCCCCTCCAGTCGATCGCGGGATTTCCCGAGCCGTTGTTGAGCTGCCCTATCCATACGTTCATTAAGACCCTTAAGGCGCTCGGCAGACAAAGCCATCTGGCGCAGCAAAGGGGTCGGGGAGAGACGAGCAGAGGCGGCTTCATACGCTTGCCGTTTCTGCGAAATGGCAACGCCAAGCGCACGTTGTTGCTGACTGGTAAGACGGGTCAAGTCAGCACGTGCGTCGCTGCTCTTGCGTTTGAGCAGAAACGGCGAGAGCCGCGTGCTGGCACTTTGAAAAGAACTGCGGTGGCTGCGGGTGTTGAACGTTAAAGACCGTTCCAGACGACTGGCGCAACTGTCGAACTGCTGACGCGGCAATGCAAGTAGATCTCTAGGGGACGGAAGGGCCGCTTCCGCTGCACGCAGTTCGGTGCGCCGTGTCGCAACGAGTCGGTTCAGGCCTGAGACCAGCCTCCGCGACAGGTCGTCCACAAAACCCATCAGGTCGGCCTTCACCGGAACGGCGATTTCAGCCGCTCCCGTCGGTGTCGGTGCCCGCACATCTGCGGCAAGATCAATCAGTGTCCAGTCCGTCTCATGGCCCACAGCAGAAATCAGCGGCAGATTGCTCTCCGCTGCAGCCCTTACGACCATTTCTTCATTGAAGCCCCAGAGGTCTTCAATGCTGCCACCACCGCGCGCAACGATGATCAGATCGGGGCGGGGTATCGGCCCGTCTTCAGGCAGTGCATTGAACCCTCGAATGCCATTGGCAACTTCCGGGCCGCAGGTCTCGCCCTGAACGCGCACCGGCCAGACCAAGACATGCAAAGGATAGCGGTCCGCGATACGATGCAATATGTCCCGGATGACCGCACCGGTGGGAGAAGTCACGACACCAATTACCTTTGGCAGTGTTGGTAGGAGCTGTTTGCGGTCCTCACCAAACAGGCCTTCAGCGGCGAGTTTTTTCTTGCGCTCTTCCAGCAGCGCCATCAATGCGCCAGCGCCTGCTGGCTCCAGCGCATCAATGACCATCTGATATTTGGACTGACCCGGGAAAGTTGTGATCTTGCCCGTCGCGATTACTTCCAGGCCTTGCTCAGGCTGAATTTTCAGCTTTGAAGCCACGCCGCGCCAGATGACGCCGGAGAGCACGGATCGATCGTCCTTGAGGTCAAGATAGATATGTCCGGATCCGGGGCGGGAAATACGACCCAGCTCACCGCGCACACGTACATAACCAAAACTGTCCTCCATCGTTTTCTTGATGGAGAAGGAGATTTCTGAAACGGAAAATTCGGCAACGTTGGAGGTTGGTTCCGACAAGAGGCACTATCCTAAGCTTTGTCTGAAACTGACAAGCTCGCATGAGCTGGTCAAGCGTGCGAGCAACGAAAACCGTATATTCGGGTTGTCTGTCCAGAGAGAGTTTTCGTTGCTACGAAGTTTGGCGCTTAGTCAACCTGATACATCTTGAAAGCTCAAGAAACGCAACACAAATCAACCGGATTTTAAACCGGAGTGTGTTTTTCATGAAAAAGTCGCCAAATGTAAACTGAACAGTGCAAAAATCATTTGCAAACAGGAAACATGTCGTTACTTTGCCCACAAGAGTTACGCTTGTCAGCCCAGGCTCGGGCAAGTGAAATCAACGCAGATCCATTTGGGTATTTGTGTTAGTACTGGCGAAATCATAAGCGTATTGCGCAGTTGAGTTTGGTCAGGCCTACGACCGTCCTTGGTCGAATGAAAGAGAATAGCCGATCAACCGGTCGGCCGGATGAGAAGATGATGAAACGTATTATTATTGCCGTGGTAGTGATTGTCCTGCTTGTCGTGGTTTGCGGCGGACTGGTTGGGTTCAACCTGTTCAAAGAGCAGAAAATCGCGGAATTCTTCGCCAATCGGCCACGTGCGGCAGTGACGGTGTCGACACTAACGGCCAAAGGTGAAACCTGGAAACCCGGCATCGAAGCTATCGGCACGATGGATGCACGTCAGGGCGTTGACGTTGCAGCTCGTTCCTCCGGTATCGTGACCGAGATTGCCTTTTCAGCCAACGATGAAATCGAGAAGGGGCAAATGCTTGTCCAGCTTGATGATGCATCGGAGCGCGCCGACCTGATCGCGGCCAAGGCAAATGTCAAACGTGATGACCAGGCGCTCAAGCGCGCGACCACGCTGGTAGACCGCGGCGTGAGCTCCAACTCATCTTTGGAAGATGCAACGGCGACACTAGACGCGTCACGTGCCAGCCTGGAACGTGTTGAAGCGCAGCTCGATCTCAAGAAGATCATGGCGCCGTTCTCTGGCACGATTGGTATTCCCAAGATCGACGTCGGTGGTTATTTGCCGGTTGGAACGACTATCGCGACACTTCAGGATCTCAAAGTCATGAACGTGGAGTTCTCGATTGCAGAGCAGCGTTTGAGCGAAGTTCAGATCGGCCAAACCCTAAGTCTGGGTCTTGATGAAGACAGCCTCGACTATGAAGGCAAGATCACGGGCATCGATCCGAAAATTAATCCAAAGTCACGGCTCGTCTCCATACAGGCGGAGGTCCAAAACCCTGACGGCGCACTGCGCCCCGGTCAGTTCGCCTTTGTGCGCATTGATCTGCCGCAGGAAGACAACATCATAGCGTTGCCAGAGACCGCCGTCGTTCAGAGCCTCTACGGAACATATGTTTACGAAGTCAAGGAAGACGAATTGGCCAAAAAGGCCGATGAAAATTCCGACGCTCTGGTTGTTCAGCAGGTCTTCGTAAAGACAGGGCGTCGCTATCTTGGAACGATTGAAGTTGTCGAGGGCGTGAGCGAAGGCGATGTGATTGTCTCGGCCGGTCAAAACAAACTGACCGTCGGAAGTCCTGTCGTGATCGACAACAGCGTTAACCCGGTTGGCGACAACCTGAAGCCGGGAGAATGATGTGAATTTCTCAGAGATCTTCATTCGTCGGCCTGTGCTGTCGACGGTCGTAAGCCTTTTGATTTTGTTGCTCGGCGTCCAGGGTGTGATGAACATGTCTGTTCGCGAGTACCCGAAAGTCGATGAGACGGTGATCACTGTCTCGACAGTGTTCGTTGGCGCTGGCTCGGAACTTGTTCAAGGGTTCATCACCACGCCAATCGCCAAGGCGGTGGCCTCAGCGGAGGGTGTTGACTACGTCAGCTCGACCAGCCGACTGGGCAGTTCGACTGTTTCTGTGCACATGCGGTTGAACACCGACCCGGACAGCGCATTGACCGAGGTGATTTCCAAGGTACAGCAGGTTCGCAGCCAGCTGCCAAGCGAAGCCAAGGATCCGATCATCCAAAAGGGAACAGGTCGTTCCTTTGCGATCATGTATCTGTCGGTCCTGTCGGACAACATGTCACCGCAACAGATCACCGAGTTCGTTTCGCGTGTAATCCAGCCGCAGCTGTCCATTGTTGACGGTGTGGCCGATGCGCAGGTGCTTGGTGAGCAGACATTTGCAATGCGTGTTTGGATCGACCCGATCCGGTTGGCCGCACGCGGTGTCACTGCAGCCGATGTTCTGTCGGCGATTCAGCAAGCCAACTTCTTGTCTGCTCCAGGCAAAACCGAAGGTCTGTACACAGCGTATCAGATCTCGGCGAAAACCACGTTGCAGACACCGGAGGCCTTTGGCGCCTTGCCGGTGCGAGCTGACGGCACTGATGTTGTTCGTCTCCGTGACGTGGCTGACCTCGAGCTTGGCAGTGAAACAACCGACGTTCGCGTGTCTTTCAACGGCCGCCGTGGTGTCTTCCTGGGCATTATGCCGACCCCGTCTGCAAACCCGCTGGACACCGCAGCAGCCGTGCATGCAGAGCTTCCGCGCCTTCAGGCCAACCTGCCTGAAGGCATGGAAATCACCGCTGTTTATGACTCAACGAAGTTCATTTCCGCGTCAATCTTGGAAGTGTTCAAGACGATTGCGGAAGCAAGTTTTATCGTTGTTCTGGTGATCTTGTTGTTCCTCGGATCTTTCCGTGCGGTTTTGATCCCGCTGGCAACCATCCCACTTTCTCTCGTGGGTGTATGTTTCTTGCTCTGGGGATTGGGCTACTCGCTCAACACGCTGACCTTGCTTGCCATGGTGCTTGCCATTGGTCTGGTGGTGGATGATGCCATCGTGGTCGTGGAAAATATTCACCGACACCTCGAAGAAGGCCTCAAGCCCATGGATGCGGCGATCGTTGGTATGCGCGAGATCTTCGGTCCCGTCGTTGCCATGACGATCACGCTAGGAGCCGTATATGCGCCAATCGGGTTCACCGAGGGTTTGACGGGGGCCTTGTTCCGCGAGTTTGCTTTCACGCTGGCGGGCGCCGTGTTCATCTCCGGTTTCGTGGCGGTGACTTTGTCTCCAATGATGTCGGCGCGCCTGCTGACAACGCATGGCAGCCGTTTCCAGGACTTCATTGATCGTATGTTCTCATCGATCATTGACTGGTACGGTCGTCGTCTGGATGGCTCGTTGAACTACAAGCCATTGACCCTGTTGGTTGCGGTTTCCTTGCTGGCGACTTCCGGCTTCCTGTTCGTCAAGACGTCATCTGAGCTTGCTCCTACTGAAGACGTGGGTGGTTTGTTTGCGATGGTTACTGCGCCGCAATATGCGACGGCAGACTACACGCAGCTTTACACCGACCAGTTTTACGAAATGACTGATGATGTGCCTGGTGTTGAAGCCCGGTTCCAGATTGTTGGTTCAGGTGCTGCGAACTCAGCATTTGCCATCTGGGCTTTGAAGCCATGGGAAGAACGTGAGCAATCCCAAGAGCAGATCAAGGGGATGATTCAGTCTAAGATCTCGAAGTCAGCGGGCGTTGAGGCATTCGTGTTTGCACCGCCATCTTTGCCTGGTGCAGGTGGTGGCTTGCCAATTCAGTTCGTCCTGCAGACAACGGGAACCGCAGAACAGGTCTATGAAGTTGCAGAGGAGATCAAGAACAAGGCGATGGCTTCTGGTAAGTTCATCGTTGTTCAGAACTCCATGTCATTTGCGAAGCCTCAGGCAACTGTGCTGATCGACCGTGAGCGTGCGGCAGCTCTTGGCGTACCTGTGTCCACGATCGGTTCAACACTGAACATACTGGTGGGCAACGGAAGTGTTTCCAAGTTCGACCGTGATGGCCGTTCCTACGACATTATCCCGCAGGTGGCCCAAGCCTATCGCATGAACCCTGACATGCTTGGTAACTTCTACGTTCAATCTGCCAGCGGCGACATGGTGCCGTTGTCCGCGGTTGTTTCCGTATCAACAGGCGCGACACCAGTTGCCATCGAGCAGTTCAACCAGTTGAACTCATCAACGATCTCGGCAATGCCGCTTCCAACCGTGACTTCAGGTGATGGTTTGGCGGAACTGCAAGCTATTGCAGACGAAGTTGCACCCGATGGGTTCTTCCAGGATTACGAAGGCCAGTCACGTCTTGAAGTCAATGAAGGCAACTCGATCTTGGTTGCATTCGGCTTGGCTGTGATCGTGATCTATCTTGTTCTGGCGGCTCAGTTCGAAAGCTTCCGCGATCCGTTCATTATTATGATGACAGTTCCGCTTTCGATCTTTGGGGCCATGGTGCCGTTGAACCTCGGTCTTGGGACCTTGAACATCTATACCCAGGTTGGATTGATCACGCTTGTCGGCCTGATTACCAAGCACGGTATCTTGATGGTTGAGTTTGCCAATGCTCAGCGCGAAAAGCACGGCATGACCAAACGTGAGGCGATCATCGAGGCAGCGCGTGAGCGTCTGCGTCCTATTTTGATGACGACAGGCGCGATGGTTCTCGGTGTTCTGCCGCTGGTGGTTGCAGAAGGCGCCGGTGCGGCCGCGCGTTATTCCATCGGTCTGGTGATTTCCACTGGAATGTCGGTCGGAACATTGTTCACCTTGTTCGTGGTGCCAATGTTCTACATGTATCTTGGCCATGCCGATAAGGCGGACGAAAACGTCAAAACGGAGCCGGATGGTGCAACTTCTTCAGGCCAACACGCCTGATCAGAAGAGCTTCTAACCAACCCAATATGATGAGACGCCGGCCATTGGCCGGCGTCTTTCGTTCTATTCAAAATTCGGTATTGAATGCGGCATCTGGCGGGCCTACGTATGAGGCATGAGCAGATATGACTATCGAATGCAGCGATTGTTCCTCCGTCATATTTTGGCGCAGGATGCATCCATCGAAGCCGACCGGAGTCAGGCTAATTACCTCTTGAATGTCCTGCGTTTGAAGGACGGTGATCAGGTATTGGTCTTTAACGGAACTGATGGTGAATGGTTGGCGAGAATTGAGGTGACCGGTCGCAAGGCCTGCCAGCTTCACCTCGAGAAACAAACCCGTACCCAAACGGCCCACAACGACCTTTTGTATCTATTTGCGCCCCTCAAACATGCCCGTCTTGACTATATGGTGCAAAAAGCCGTCGAAATGGGGGCAGGTGCCTTGCGACCGGTCATGACCCAGCACACCCAGGCCTCTCGGGTAAATCTGGAGCGTATGGAAGCCAATGTCATAGAGGCTTCTGAGCAATGTGGCGTTATCAGCGTTCCGCAGGTTCAGGAGACCGTATCCCTGAAAGATTTGCTGGAGAACTGGAACGCGGAAGGCGAGCGCGTCCTGCTGTTTTGCGATGAAGGCGAAGAAAGCCAGAACCCGCTTACAGAGCTGGTTGAACTGGCGGCGCAAGGGGTTAAATCATTGGCGGTCCTGATCGGGCCTGAGGGGGGCTTTAGCCAGGAGGAACGTGCCTTGTTACGATCACAGGATTTTGTGCGCCCAATCCCACTTGGACCGCGTATTCTGCGCGCAGATACCGCTGCCGTTGCTGCATTGACGGTGATCCAGGCAAGTCTCGGGGATTGGCGTTGATTTTTCATGCGTTTCTGTGAGCTTCTTGCTAAAACTTTTACCAACAAACTGACACTGTCGTCGCATAGCATCTTGCGTTGTGCGTGCGACCATCCTAAATGCGGATAGCTGCCTTATCGAAGTTTCCTGCATGGTTGGGTGCTTTGTGTTGAAATCTCGCGCATATTTGAAGTGCGACTGAGTTAAGAACGGATCCTCCCGCATGGCTCGCGATACTCTCGATTCCACGCCCATTTCCAGCGTAGCCGAACTGGCCGCCACACTCGAAGAAGGGTGTAAGCCAGACGACGGTTTTCGCATTGGTACCGAGCACGAAAAATTCGGCTTTCATACCTCCGACCTCTCCGCCATTCCTTATGAGGGACCCAGAGGCGTTGAAGCGGTGCTGACCGGCATGGAAGACTTGCTGGGTTGGGAGCGTATCGACGATAAGGGACGGATCATTGGCCTTGCGGATCCAATCGGCGGGGGAGCCATTTCAATCGAACCCGGTGGCCAGTTTGAACTTTCTGGCGCGCCTTTGGAAAGTCTGCACGAAACCTGTCGTGAGACCAACGCCCATCTGGCACAGGTCAGGCAGGTGGCCGAGCCCTTGGGAATTGGGTTTCTAGGAACCGGTATGGCGCCGACGTGGCGCCGTGAAGACGTGCCGATGATGCCGAAGTCACGATACGAAATCATGCGCCGATACATGCCGAAGGTTGGTTCTTACGGCCTCGACATGATGCACCGTACATCAACGATCCAGGTGAACCTCGATTTTGCTTCAGAGGCCGATATGGCATTGAAGATGCGGGTCGGCCTCGCATTGCAGCCGATTGCCACCTCGATTTTTGCAAATTCGCCTTTCACGGATGGCAAGCCAAATGGCTACAAGTCGTTCCGTGCTGAGATCTGGAATGATCTGGACGCTGATCGAACCGGCAATATTCCCTTCGCGTTCGAAGACGGTTTTGGTTTTGAGTCCTATGTCCAATGGGCGCTCGATGTACCGATGTATTTCGTCAAGCGCGGCGATGATTATCATGACGTCACTGATACCACCTTCCGTCAATTCATGAACGGTGCGCTGGAGGGCCGGGTTCCTGATGCCTTGCCGACCATAGGCGATTGGAACAATCACCTGTCGACGCTTTTCCCCGACGTACGCCTGAAGAAATATATCGAGATGCGTGGTGCTGACGGTGGTCCATGGCGTGGTATCTGCGCGCTTCCGGCGCTTTGGGTGGGCTTGCTCTACGATAAGGGAGTTCTTGATCAGGCGTGGCAGCTGGTGAAGGACTGGACAACCGAAGAACGCGCATACCTGCGCGCTGAGGTTCCCAAGACGGCATTGCAAACAACTTTCAGAAACCAGACGGTTCTCGATATCGCCAGGGAAGTGGTTTCCTTGTCGAAAGAAGGCCTCAAACGCCGGGGCTATCTCAATGATGCGGGGCTGGACGAACGTGTTCATCTGGCGTCAGTAGATGAGAGCTTGGCAGCTGGAATGTGCCCAGCTGATGTCCTTTTGCAAAGGTATCACGGCTCTTGGGATGGCGATCTTTCTCGGATCTTTGACGACTACGCATACTGAGATGAGGGCGGCAGATTGGCCGCCCTTCGTTTTTGCACGGCAAGTCCTTGCAATATAAGCATTTGACGTCTTGGCACTTCCGGTCAATCATGATGCATGTGAACTGCTTCGGATTGGCGCCTATGATTGATTTCAACCAGACTAATCCTGCTTTCGATCTGGTGTCGATAGCGCGTGATATGCAAGAGCGTTTTGGCTGGAGCCAAGACGACCTTTCAAAAGCAGTCTCCTCTTTGATGAGTGCGGCAACCAGCGGGTACAAGTTCTTTGGCCCCGAGCAAGGTGATCTGTCTTCTCTGATGAATATGGATTACCTTCAAGGCAATCCCTCAAAGTTCTTTAAAATGGCCGGTGGCCAGGACGAACTATCGCCGTTTTTCGGCCCAGAGCCGGTACGTAAGGCGCTGGCCGATCATGTGGCGATGATGACCGGTCTGCAAAAGGATGCAATCTCGGAGATCATGCCCGTCGCTGCCACGATTGCATTTGGCCGGATGGCGCGTCCCTATATGAATGGCCCTGCTGCCGACATGATGGAAGCATTTATCCGCGGGTTTGCGCGCGGACGTCCGAAGCCCCAGCCAACGCCGATGGACTACATGCAGCAATACACCAGCGCGATGCAGGTGTTCTGGTCTGGTTTCATGGGACAAACAACAGCCCCGACATCTGCAGCCGAAACATCAACTGAGCCTGTCGAGGATGAAGGTGAAGTGCCGACTGAAGGTCTGTTGCCCGAAGATCAGGAGCTCGAGGGGACTACTGCTGACGAGGCTGCGGACGAAGTGCTGGCTGAAGAAACGACTTCCGAGGCTGGCGAGTTTGACGCAATGTTGGCCGGATGGATGTCCGCGGGTCGAGACTTCCAGTCCTCGCAATTGCGAGCCTTTGACAGCTTCTTTGAAAGCGCTAGCCGGGACCTTTCCGGGCGCACGAGCTAAGCTGAATTTGCGGCAAAAAAAGACCCGCCAACAAGGGCGGGTCAGTTACGTCGGCAAGGCAAGACTGTGCCGACAGGGGCTGCAATATCATTTGTCCGCTACAAACGGACCGTCTTGGAGGTCAGCCTAGGCGGCGAGAGATTGGCCAGCTTCATCTGTTGGGAGGACAGGCGAAGACACATGGGCTGAAGCTGCCGCGTGCTGAAGGGACAGGGCGTTGATCACCCAGGCTTGCCGTTTCTGGGACACGAGCTGTGTCAGTACAGATGACGGATCAGAAAGCAGGTTGCCTTTCCTGGCTTGTCGAACTTCGCTCCGCGTCAGGCCGATGTCTTTCAGTTGCGCGTCACTTAGATCTTCAAGCTTGTTGATCTGGCGGCGGTTGACCACGACACGCCATACACGGGCCGCCAAAGCCCAGACGCTGATGGTCGAACTGTTCGGTGTGATATTGGTCATGACATAGTTCTCCTGTATGCCGACAATCTAGGAATTGCGGCATTCCTGCTGTTCCGTTTTGCGCAGGGTGTTTCGTTTACATTCTGATCAATACGCTCAAAAAACACATTCGACTAACGAATGTTTATGATATAATTCATACAAAAATTTGATGGGAAGCTCCCGGCTAAAAATTCAGCTTGGATCATCAATGACTTATTTGAGTTTGTGATCAATTCGTTGCTAGTCATGCATCGAGTGAATAGGACGATCGAATGTTGGATCTCGATCAAGTACGCACATTTGTGGCGATTGCAGAAAGTGGAAGCTTCACCAAAGCTGCCCAAACCGTTCATAAAACTCAATCCGCTGTATCCATGCAGATGCGGCGGCTGGAGGAAAAGCTCGGGCGTGCGATCTTTGTCCGCGAAGGCCGCAATTGTAAGCTGACCGAGGATGGCGAGCGTTTCCTGGCCTATGGGCGCCGTCTGGTGCAGCTCAATGATGAGACCTTGGCAGCTTTTGATGAAACAGAGGTATCGGGCTTTGTGCGTCTGGGAACGCCAGATGATTATGCAGATCGTTTCTTGCCGGAAATCCTGGCGCGATTTTCGCGGTCGCATCCACACGCGGAGGTCAGTGTGGTTTGTGCGCCGACACCCAACTTGGCCGATTTGGTTGAGCAGGACGAACTTGATGTTGCGATCATTACCCACGTCAAGAAACGTGGGCGACGCGACGTCGAGATTATTCGAAATGAACCTTTGTTGTGGGTTGCCTCACAAGGACATTCGGTCGAAACCGAAACACCACTTCCGCTCGCGCTCGGCCGCCCCAACTGCGATTGGCGCCAAGCAGCCTTGCTAGCGCTGGAGAGCGTTGGCCGTGAAAACTACCTGCGCTATTCGACTTGGAGCTCTACTGCGGTTGGTGCAGCTGTTATGTCTGGGCTGGCCATTTCGGTATTACCTGAATCTGCGTTGCGCCCGGGGATGCGTGTGTTGTGCGAGGCTGACGGTTTTCCCAAGATGCCTCAATGCAGCATCGGCATCATGAGGAACTGGCGACAGCGTTCTCGCGTGGTCGAGGCTTTGGTTGAACATATCCAGTCTTCTCTTGATAATCTGTCGGTCCCGATAGCAGCCGAATAAGCACCGAGACTTTTAGTGAACGGGGTACCCGGGTATGAGCAACGCAAACAATCACAACCTGGATGTCGATCAGCTCAGAACTTTTCTGGCCATTGCAGAACTGGGAAATTTCACGCGTGCGGGTGAACTGGTGAACAAGACCCAGTCCACCGTGTCCATGCAAATGCGCCGCCTCGAGGAGCGGCTGGGCCTGATTTTGTTCCGGCGCAATGGTCGCAATTCGGAGCTGACCGAAGAGGGGCAGCGGTTCGTCGATTATGCCAGGCGCCTCGTGCAAATGAACGACGAAGCATTTTCCGCGTTCGGTATTGAAAAGAGCTCTGGACGCTTGCGGATTGGTCTTCCGGATGATTACGCCGACAGACTGCTGCCGCAAATGCTGGCGGCCTTTGCACGCCTCAACCCGACCATTGAAGTCAATGTTGTATGTTCGAACAGTCTCGTGGTTGCCAAGGCTGTTCAGGGACACGAGCTTGATTTCGGTGTTGTGACCTCGAGCAGCGATACGCCGGACCATGGTGAGCTTATCCGGCGCGAAAAGCTCCATTGGGTGACATCAGTCCAGCATGATGCGCACCAGGACCCCATCCTCCGCCTTGCCGTTGGGGAGGAAACTTGCTTCTGGCGCATTGATGCGATTGATGCACTGGAAAAACGCGGTCGTAAATTCTCGGTCTCATATGTGAGTGCCAGTGCGGCTGCAATATCCGGCGCTGTTCAGGCTGGCTTGGCAGTGGCTGTGTTGCCTGAAAGTGCAGTGCGTCCAGGCATGCGCATTCTGGAGCCGAGTGAAGGGTTCCCGGATTTGCCGGATTGCCACATATCCTTGTTGCGCTCGACCATGGCAGACGGCCGGGTCCATGAAACCTTGCGCAATCATATTATCGCTGCGATCGGCAACGTACCTCAGGTGATGGCAGCAGAATGATCTGTCAAACGGCAGGCTTTAAACAGGCAGTGTCACTTTGACCGCAACATCAATATATTGCCGCCGATGACAAACCCCAGACCAAGCAAGGCGCTGAGGGTCCACACATACCCCTCAAAGACCGTTGATACGGATAAGGCGACCACTGGAAAGATAACCGTAGCATATCCTGCGCGCGCCGACCCGATCCGGCCAAGCAGCGTCAGATAGGATGCAAAGGCGACGACCGACGCAATGACTGCCAAATAGAACAGGCTTGCGATGTAGGGGACGGTTAGCTCAACTGCAAAGCTATTGCCGCGTGCGAGCGAGAAAAGGCCCAGAAATACAACGCCATAGGTCATGCCCCAGGCGGTGGTCGCAGCCAGGGAGAGACCTTTTTTCTGGTTGGATGCCGTGACCATATTGCCAAGACAAAAGGAGAGTGTGCCAAGCGTGCACAACAGCAATCCCTTCAATGCATCAAAGTTGATGCCGGTTGCCACGATCTGAGGTTCGAACATCAAGGCAACACCGGAAAATCCGATAAGACCTGCGATGAAGGTTGCTGCATTTATGCTTTGCTTGAACAGCAAGAAGGCCAGGAACATGTTGAAGACGGAGGCGAGCGAGAAAACGACCGCAAGTAGGCCGGACGGGAGCTCCGCTGCTCCGTAATAAAACAGCACGAAGTTGGTCGAAAACATGAAGAGCCCCATGCCAGCTGCGCGCATATGGTCAGACAGCGAGAGCCTCAGAGGAATTGGGCGCACCAGACAAAAGACATGCATCACTACAGCGCCGAGTACGAACCGCCAGAATACCGATATTTCCGGTGGGATCTCTCCGACTTGCCCTTTGATCGCAATCCAGCTGAAGCCCCAGGCAAATACCGTTGCGGCGTAGAGACCCAGATCTTTCGAGGACAGCCCGGTTGAGGCGGGACCGATAGGGGGTGGAGTGGTGAGACCGGGTGAGGTGGCCATTATTCTTCCTTCAGTGAGCAGCTGAAGGTGGCTTATTCCCTTGATTGGCTCAAACGATAGTTTTTGATCGATTGATCACAAATCTACATGGATTACGTGGCGCAACTGTTGTGCCAGACAGGAGCGTAACCTGCGTCGAGTGCCTTTACGATACTTGGGGGTGTAAGAAGAGACATTGCCGATTGATTGATCAAGGCAGCATCAGTCGCCTGATAGCCTGCAGGCCTCCACTCATACAGGACGCAATTTCGAACTGCATAAAACCGCTTAGCCGATTGCACCATCGCTCCATCCGGCAGGTTCTGCCATGGACAGGGCAGGGGATGTTGCTGAGATTGCGTTCTTTCCCCATGCAACAAGGCATCAACGTCATCGACCCGAAGCGCCTGCCTGGCTGTGTTCTGATGAACACCTGCCTTGTGAAGCGCGTCCAGAAACAGTACCGCGGCTTCACGTCGGCATTCGAAACAGGGTCGGTGGCCTGCGGCAAGTGCGGTCACCTCGTCGAGAAAAAACAGCTCTGTATAGCTGTGTCCCATGACAATGCGTTTTCGGTCTTTGAATGCGGTTAGACAGGATATCCAGCGTTTGGTACTCCATTGCGTAGGGCGGCGCGTCTGGCGAAGTGTCCGCGTCATGGGGTCGTGGAAGCGCCCACCCCTGTTGCCCATCAAAAGCCCGCGCTCTTTAATCGCAACAATCTCGCCTGTTGGCAGCACCCGGTTTTGAAGCGGTGCTTCGTTTCTCATGGAAAGGTCAGTGCACATGATCAAAAGGGCTTTCCGGGGCAGGTTGATGATGTTTAGTAACGCTCAAAGATAACCATCAGGCAACCCAAGCCCCACCAAGGCAACCCAAGACATGAATGTTCTGATTATCAGCAACTACCCCGATACCTTCCTCGGCCAACTTGGAAGAGCCCTGGCTGAAAAGAACGCTACAGTGACCCGCGTGGATGCGGACGCTGGCGTGCCTGTGCCACAGCGCGCTGAAGGCTACGATGCGATTGCCGTCTTCGGTGGCGCTCAAAATGCACTTGATGATGCCAATTACCCATTCTTGCCCGATGTCTGCGATCTGATCCGCGCGTTTCACGATCAAGGCAAACCTGTGCTTGGGATCTGTCTGGGCTCACAGCTGATCGCACGCGCCTTCGGGGCCGAGAACATTCTGGATCGTCCGGTGGAATTTGGTTGGCAGGAGGTGTTGCCCACTGACGCCGGGGCCCAGGATCCGTTGATTGCCAATCTTGGCGCAGGCGCGCCGCTGTTCCATTGGCATTCCGATACCTTCACCTTGCCGGTGGGCGCCGTGCATCTGGCGTCCAGTCAGATGACACCGCATCAGGCGTTCCGGATCGGCAAGACGACTTATGCCATCCAGTTTCACTTTGAGGTCGGGCAGGCAGAAGCAACGATCTGGTCTGAAAGCCTTGGTCACATCATCGCGACATTCCGGCCAGATTGGGAAGCTCAGCGTCACGACGAGGCCGCCAAGCATGGACTACGTGCCGACAGCACCGGTATCGCAATTGCCAGAGCCTGGGTCGATCTGATCGGAACGTAAAACGGCGCGAAAATCTCGCGCCGTTTTAAGGTCTGTTGTGTGTAATCTAGTCTATGGAACGAGCTGCCTTACAGGACCAGATTGTGGCGACCGACCTTGTTGATATCGGTCTCGCCGCAAAGTCCCATGGTGACATCCAGTTCCTTGCGAATGATTTCAAGAGCTTTCGTGACGCCCGGTTTGCCGAGCGCGCCAAGGCCGTAGATGTAAGACCTGCCGATAAACGCACTTTTGGCACCCATTGCAACGGCTTTGAAAACATCTTGTCCGGAGCGCACGCCGCCATCCATGTGAACTTCGATCTTGTCTCCAACAGCGTCGACAATATCGCGCAGCACGTCGTAGGAGGCCAGCGCCCCGTCAAGTTGACGGCCGCCGTGGTTTGAAACGATGATCGCATCTGCGCCGATTTCGGCAGCAATCTTCGCATCGTCGACGTCATTGATGCCCTTCAGAATAAGCTTTCGGTTCCAGTGTTTTTTCACCCACTCGACGGACGACCAGTCAAGGGTGGGATCAAACTGACTGTTGGTCCATTCGGCAAGGGAAGACATGTCTTCAACACCTTTGACGTGGCCATGGATGTTACCGAACTGGTGGCGCTTGGTCCCCAGCATCTTCAGGCCCCAACGTGGTTTTGTTGCAAGGTCCAGCAGGACCTTGAGGCTTGGCTTCGGCGGCGTCGAAAGGCCATTCTTGATGTCGAGGTGACGTTGACCCAGAACCTGCAGATCCAGAGTCAGACAGAGTGCAGAGCAATTGGCTGCATGCGCGCGTTGCATCAGGGCTTCTGAAAAGCCTCGATCACGCATGACATAAAGCTGGAACCAGAATGGCTTGTTGGTGTGTTCCGCAACGTCTTCGATTGAGCAGATGCTCATGGTCGTCAGTGTGAAAGGAATACCGAACTCTTCTGCTGCCTGAGCCGCCAGGATCTCGCCATCGGCATGCTGCATCCCGGTTAGTCCAACAGGGGCCATTGCCACCGGCATTGAGACTTCTTCGCCGATGATGGTCGACTTCAGGCTCCTGTTGTCGATGTTGACGGCAACGCGTTGGCGCAGCTTTTGGCGCTGGAAAGCTGCCTCATTGTCACGATAGGTGTCCTGCGTCCAGGAACCTGTATCGGCGTAGTCGTAGAACATCTTTGGGACGCGGCGTTTGGCGATGGCCTGAAGATCAGCGATTGAGGTAATGGGTTCCATGAAAGTCCTCCCGGTCAGCGCGAAATGTGCTGTTTGTTTGTTTTTGAAAGAGTTGGGTTCGAGGGCTTGGTAGAAGAGCCTCGATGGTGTTGTCGCAGGCTGGCAACGGCCTGGCGGTTGTCGGTGGCTTCTGCTTCTAGAAGAGCCTGACCAACGAAGTCGATATGATTTTGAGCCGCATCAAAGGCGCCGGCAGCATCTCGGGCGCAGATCCGTTCGACTAGCAGGTGGTGCTGATCCAGGATCTTCTTGCGGGCTGTCGGGTGTCCATAGAGCTTTTGCCTGTTGCAGAAGACACCATTTTCCAAGAGCCGATAGCAGGAGCGCAGGTTGTGTAACAGGATGACGTTATGGGCGGCCTCACCAATCGCCTGATGCAACTCGATATCGAGTTCAGGCTCTCGGGTATCAAGCTCATCGCCCAGAAAGGCTTCATCCATTTGAACAAGGATCTGTGTCAGGATGGTGTGGTCCTGACTGGTTGCGCGTTCGGCGGCATGGGCGGCAGCGATGGCTTCGATATCGCGACGAAATTCAAGATAGTCAGCTCGCGCAGCAGGATGGCGTTCAACAAGGTCGATAATCGGTTCAGAAAAGATTGGTCCGATCACGTCTGCAATGAAAGTGCCACCACCTTGCCGTGCGACGACCAGATAGCGCTCCTCCAACGTTTTGAGAGCTGCGCGCAGCACCGGTCGTGAGACGTCAAGCTCAACGGCAAGGTCTCGTTCGGAAGGCAGCCTGTCTCCTGGACGCAGAACACCGTTCAGGATCAGCTCTTCAATCTGCTGAACGACCGCGTCTGCGGTGCGTAGTGTATCGACTTTTTGAAACATCGGCCTGCGGGGTTGCGAGTTTGATCGCCCCTATAAACAGTGACTTTTCAAATTGGTCAATTAATTTATCCAATTTTATGTCGCTGGGTATTGCTGCAAGCTATTTGGGTTCGTGGTGATTAAGGCAATTACACAGAATCAAAAAACGCGGAGTGCTGCAACAAAGCACCTCCGCGTTGCGAAAAACAAGAAATGGGGCAAAGCACGGCCGATTTCACTCGGTCTGATTGCCCTCAGCATCGAACGATTTGAGATAGGCGATGATCGCGGCGCGATCCTCTTCGCTGCGCAATCCGGCAAATTGCATGCGTGTCTTGGGAAGAAACTCTTTCGGCTTGCGCAGGAAAGCATCCAGATTTTCTTCGCTCCAGACCAAGCCCTCGGCTTCGACCTTGGCGATCATTGCTGGAGAATAACGAAAGCCTTCAGAGCTGCCGGCCGTATTGTCGACGATACCATTCAGTGAAGGGCCCACAAGGTTGCGGGCTGTTGGCCCGACGCGGTGGCAAGAACGACATCTGGCGAAGATCTTTTGGCCGTCCTTTTGCAGTTCAGCAATCGTTTCCGCTTCGCCAGCCTTGGCGCTTGTCAAACCCGTTCCGGGCACCGCAACAAGAAGGCAGGAAGCGACACCAGCAAGGTAGCTTGCAGTCACGAAGTGCTTCATCAAAAAGCGTCTCATCTAGAACTCCTATTGGCACATACTCACCTCTACATGGCTCTGATGTGCTGTGGCCAGCAATATAGGAAGCACGATATCGGCTTTGAAGTGTCTCTTTGTCGCACCCTGTCTAGCTCAGATAGGATTAACAATTTCGACCCCAAATCCCTATGCTTGGGCTTGCTTTATGATGTGTCAGGACGGCATAGAAGAAGTGGAAGAGGTACTGTCGGTCTGAATGCACTGCATTCCTGACAGGTGATATCGCGAGGAGAGGCCATGAGCGGGATCAAAATGCCGCTGCCTGACAGGGCCACGATGGATAAGCGTCGGGAGATCGTGAAGGCATTGCAGGCAATCGTACCCGGTGAGGGTGTGATTCACACAATGACCGAGATGCGTCCCTATGAAACCGATGCACTGACGGCCTATCGACAGATGCCGCTTGTCGTGGTGTTGCCTGAAACGGTCGAGCAGGTCTCGCAGGTTCTGCGTTATTGCTATGAGAACGACGTCAAGGTGGTCCCGCGTGGCGCGGGCACATCCCTGTCTGGTGGAGCGCTGCCGCTCGCTGACGGCGTTTTGATGTCTATGATGAAGTTCAATCAAGTACTCGACATCGACTACCCAAATCGTGCGGTGGTCGTGCAGCCGGGTGTCACCAACTTGGGCATCACACGCGCTGTCGAGGAAGAGGGCTTCTATTATGCTCCCGACCCCTCGTCTCAGATCGCCTGTTCGATCGGCGGCAACATCGCCGAGAACTCCGGTGGTGTGCATTGCCTGAAATACGGCCTGACAACAAACAACGTTCTCGGCCTCGAAATGGTTCTGATTACGGGAGAGGTCATTCGCCTTGGCGGCAAGCATCTTGATAGCGAAGGCTACGACCTTCTGGGATTGATGACCGGGTCTGAAGGCCTGCTCGGCGTTGTGACCGAGGTGACCGTCCGGATCCTGCAGAAGCCGGAGACCGCACGCGCGCTGCTGATTGGCTTTCCGACCAGCGAAGACGGTGGGCGCTGTGTCGCCGAAATCATTGCAAATGGCATCATTCCGGGTGGCATGGAGATGATGGACGAATTGGCCATTCAGGCCGCCGAAGATTTCGTGCATGCAGGTTATCCGCTGGACGTTGAGGCGTTGTTGATTGTCGAGCTTGATGGGCCGGAGGCCGAGGTCAACGATCTAATCGGCAAGGTCGAGGCAATCGCGCGTGAGCACCACGCCAGCAGCATCTCGATCTCCAATTCCGAGGAAGAGCGCATGACGTTCTGGGCCGGCAGAAAGGCCGCGTTCCCGGCTGTCGGACGAATCTCGCCGGATTACCTTTGCATGGATGGAACAATCCCGCGCAAGGAGCTGCCAAGAGTTCTGGCGCGCATGCGGGAGCTTTCTGATAAGCACAAGCTGCGCGTTGCCAATGTTTTCCATGCTGGTGATGGAAATTTGCACCCTCTGATCCTCTATGATGCGAACAAGCCCGGCGAGCTGAAGGCCGCAGAAGATTTCGGTGCTGACATTTTGAAGCTCTGCGTGGAGGTCGGTGGTGTCCTGACTGGAGAGCATGGTGTTGGCATCGAAAAGCGTGACCTGATGCCGGAAATGTTTTCAGAGGATGATCTCAAGCAACAGCAGCGCGTGAAATGCGCTTTTGATGAAAAGCACTTGCTCAATCCGGGTAAGGTCTTTCCTGTCCTGCATCGCTGCGCTGAGCTAGGCAAAATGCACGTTCACGATGGCCAGTTGCCGTTTCCAGATATTCCAAGGTTCTAAACCCGCATGGATACAACCTTTACACCGACAAACACCGAAGAAACGCGCGAAGTTGTGGCATGGGCAGTTGCCAATGCCAATCCGCTTGAGGTCATTGGCCAGGGGTCCAAACGTGAACTGGGGCGTCCTGTGCAGGCGGCTCATTGTTTGAGCTTGAGCAAGTTGTCGGGCGTTGTTGCCTATGAGCCCGAAGAACTGGTTCTGACGGCTTATGCCGGAACTCCGATTGCCGAGATTGAAGCACTGGTCGCCCAGAACGGGCAGGAGTTGTCGTTTGAACCAATGGACTATGGTCCGTTGTTGCGACGTGAGCCGGGGCAGGGAACGCTCGGTGGAGTTCTGGCAACGAACCTTTCAGGACCGCGCCGCTTGAAAGCTGGAGCTGCCCGCGATCATATCCTGGGCATGGAGGCCGTGTCTGGACGCGGCGAGATTTTCAAGTCCGGTGGCAAGGTGGTCAAGAACGTGACTGGATATGATCTGCCCCGCGTATTGTGTAATTCCTGGGGCACGCTTGCGGTTGCCACGACCGTGACGCTCAAGGTCAATCCGCGTTCGGAAACCAGTGCGTCATATGTTCTTTATGGATTGAGCGACGAAATGGCGGTTGAAGCGATGTGCACCGCTATGGGATCTGCGGCCGAAGTATCGGGCGCAGCGCACCTGCCTGCAGGTGTCGGTGACAAGGAAGCAAAGACAATTCTGCGTCTTGAAGGCTTCGGCAAATCTGTAGATTATCGGTACAAGAGCTTGGCAAAGGTATTGGAGCGCTTCGGTCAGGGTGCGCGCCTCAAGGTTGATGCCTCGACGAAGACGTGGCGTGAAATCCGTGACTGCACGCCGTTGGCTGGTGGCCACGACACAATTTGGCGCGTTTCTGTGGCTCCGGCCGACGGCGCCAAATTCGTCGCCGCCTTGAAACCGCACTTCGACTTTCAATGCCTATACGACTGGAGTGGCGGACTTGTGTGGATTAAGCCTGTCGACGGTGAACAGCATGAGCGGGACCTTCGCGAAGTGCTGTCGGCCTGTGGCGGCGGACATGCGATGCTTGTAAGGGCGCTGTCGCCGGTGCGTGCAGCGTTGGATGTGTTTCAGCCACAACCCCTGCCGCTGCAAGAGCTCTCCAGGCGGGTTAAGCAGCAGTTTGATCCGCAAGGGATATTGAACCCCGGACGCATGGTCGCGGGTCGGTAGCGGAAAGAACGGAAGTTAGACCATGCAAACGAATTTCTCTTTGGCTCAACTGGCAGACACGGCTGTTGCGGAATCTGAAAAGATCTTGCGTAAATGTGTTCACTGCGGATTTTGCACTGCGACCTGTCCGACATTTGCTCTTCTCGGTGATGAACTCGACAGCCCGCGTGGCCGTATCTACCTGATCAAGGACATGCTCGAGCAGGACAAGCCTGCCGATGAACGTTTGGTCAAACATGTCGATCGCTGCCTGTCCTGTCTGTCATGCATGACCACATGTCCGTCCGGTGTGAACTATATGCATTTGGTGGACCATGCTCGCGCACATATTGAGCAGACCTACAAACGGCCGCTGCCAGATCGTTTATTGCGGGCCATGTTGGCCTTTATCCTCCCGCATCCGGCACGGTTCCGCTGGGCCTTGGGCGCAGCCTTTTGGGGCCGCCCCTTTGCACCGCTTCTAAAGAGAGTAGGTGGCTTGCCTCGTAAAATGGGCGCCATGCTGGCTCTGGCGCCTCCACGCGCGCCAACGCCAAGCACCTTGAGCGTTCCAGGTATACACACAGCCATGAGCCAACGGCGGGGTCGTGTGGCACTCCTGAATGGCTGTGCGCAGCCTGTTCTCAAGCCATCTATCAATGACGCCACAGTGCGTCTGTTGAACCGTGCCGGTTATGATGTGGTCTTCCCGAAAGGCGAGACATGCTGCGGAGCGCTTGTCCATCATATGGGCAAGGAAGAGGCAGCACTGCAGAGTGCCCGTAGCAATGTGGACGCTTGGACCAATGAACTTGAGGGTGAGGGACTGGACGCGATCTTGATCACAGCATCGGGTTGCGGGACCACGATCAAGGACTACGGCTTCATGCTGCGCAATGAAAACAGATATGCAGATAAAGCCAAAAAAGTGTCTGCGCTGGCGAAAGATATTACGGAATTTCTTGCCACAATCGAGCTTGGCGCTCCAAAGGTTCATCCAGATCTGACGGTGGCTTATCACTCTGCTTGTTCAATGCAGCATGGCCAAAAGATCACCCGCCAGCCGAAAGACCTGTTGAAGGCTGCCGGCTTTGGCGTGAAGGATGTACCTGAAGGGCATTTGTGCTGCGGGTCGGCGGGGACCTACAATATTCTCCAGCCTGAAATCGCGACGCGCTTGCGCGACCGCAAGGTCGGCAACATCAGGAAAACCAAGCCGGATCTTGTCGCGACGGGCAACATCGGATGCATGACCCAGATCGCCAGTGGCATTGAGATACCGGTGATCCATACAGTCGAATTGCTGGATTGGGTGTACGGCGGACCGAAGCCGGAAGAACTGGCCTAGCGCCATACTTGGGTGAGCTGGGTTTTACCAGAAGACGTGTGAACAAAAGTGCAGGTCACGCGGACCCCTATGGGCTCCGCGTGACAGCAGTGTTGTGTCACTGGCTATTAGATGACGTGGACCCGGGTGCCTACGCCGACCCGCTCATAAAGGTCGGTGACGTCTTCATTGCGCATACGGATACAACCGGACGAGACAGCGTGGCCAATTGTCCATGGCTGATTGGACCCATGGATTCGGTAAAGCGTTGACCCCAGATAAAGCGCGCGAGCACCAAGCGGGTTTTGCGGGCCTCCGGCCATATGAGCAGGCAAATCAGGACGGCGTTTGCGCATTTCGGCAGGTGGACGCCAGTCCGGCCATTCGGCCTTGCGTGTCACCTTGTGGGTGCCGGCCCACTCAAAACCGGGCTTGCCAACTCCAACGCCGTAGCGACGGGCTGTGCCATCACGCTGCACAAGGTAAAGGTAGCGCTCGACAGTATCGACGATAATCGTACCCGGCTTGTGCTTTCCCGTGTATTCGACAATTGTCGGCAGGAACCGCGGATCAATCTGGCGTGGGGCCACTTTGGCAGGGTTCTGCGTCCGCGCAGTGCGATAGGGACGCGCGTCGTCGCGCATACGTCGCTGCACTGTCGGGCGTCGCTCCCGTAAACGTCCGGACGGCTGTAACTGCAGGATCCAGGGTTCGGTCAAGTTTGGACTTAAGACCAACGGGGGGGGACTTGCTTGCCCCAAGGTGCCCGCAGACGCCCCTGAGGTTGCGCAAATGGCCGCAAGCATAAGGCTTGTGGCAAGTCGCGCACTCTTGCGTAACTGGTTCATTGATGTACTCACAACACTTCATCAAAACACGCGCGGCGAAACACTGCCGCACTGCGATGATATTAGCGGGCCAATTGCGAGCTATTGGTGAATCACAGCGTAACCATGTCCGGTAAACTTCTCTTAGGGTAACTGCTTCGTTAATAAGCCCTTACCAAGGACGCTAAAATTTACCAAATCCACTTAGTTTGGCGGTTCTTCCATTGTGACAAATCGCCAGGCGCTTCGTGCGAGCAGCGGCACGAATGCATTGAGCTCGTCCTGCGATGCACCATGTTTAACGCGTGGGTCGTAGAGCATGTTCAACAAGATGCGGTCATACTGCGTGAAGCTGGTAAAATGGGTGTCATCATTGAATATGGAATGCTCAAGACCAGCATCGTCGTTGAGTGGCCCGAGGCCTTGAAGGATCTCCTCGATCATGCAGCGCCGAAAGCGGAATTCGCCTTCATCAGCAACAACGATCGCGCTCGAAAGATCGATGCCGTCTTTTCCCGAAATTATCTGAGCCATGCAGCTTCCAGGGACATTCGCATCCGGTGAACCGAATACCTCGGTGCGGGCCACGTCTTCATATTGGGACCGGTCGACTATGAAGACATGAAAGTTCGCCTGTGCCGGCACCTTCGTAACCGCCATATCGATGCCGCGGACCTTCTGGTCAATTGTGTGGATAAATCGGGATACAATTTCGCTGCGGTCCAGATGAGATTTGTTGATGACCAGTACCCGGATTGGCTCACTGAACTTCTTGACGCGGTAGGCACGCCATCTCAGCGTACGGTACTCTGTTCCAAACACGGTCTTGTTGAAACCGGAGATGACATCATCAAGGCTAAACTGTTGGGAAATAGACGGTAAAACGCCCAACAGCAAAAAAATTGAACCTAAAAACAAATGCTTCATGCAGCAGTGCCGAAATAAAATCTAGCGTGAACAGCTTTACAGTCAGTTGCCCTAACGTAACCTAATGATATGCGTTCAGGGAGCTTCATCGCAATAGTTGTAGTCTATTGAAGGAGGTAAAAGGGGCGCAACAAACATTTCTTTAATGTTCATGCGATTATAAATGAACGCAGAGTATTGAACATTGATCTCAAGTTGGCATTGAGGGACGGGAGTCGTATGGCGGCGTTAAAAAAATCCTTTCGCGCTGAAAGTCTTCTGCGCTTGGCGGAATCTGTTGGAAATGATGATCCTGCTTATCGCGATGAACGACGCCACCATGAATTGATGGCGGAACTGGCTTCTGTGAAAACGATGCTGTCCAAGGCAAAGTTGTCCGGAGAATCCGCAGAACCGGCCTTTAACCCGGAAGAAGTCAGTCAGAAATTTATGGCTGAATTCAAGAAAGAGCTGGGCGAAGCGGCAAAGCTCAAGACTGAGCTTGATGCAATATACGATGCGATCTCCCAGACAAAGAAGGAAATTGCGACCCTCCACCACACCACTGGTGCGGAAGGAGAGGAGATGGCGCGTGTGACCAACGAGCTGGACGCAGTTGTTGATGGGACCGAAGGTGCCACGGAAAGTATCCTGTCGGCTGCCGAATTTATCGACGAAACCGCAAACACCTTGAGCGCCAGCTTGAAGGGTCAAAATGCCGATCTTGCGCATGATATTCAAGAACGTGTGGTATCCATCTTTGAAGCTTGTAACTTCCAGGATCTGACCGGTCAGCGGATCACCAAGGTTGTGAGCACCCTGCGCTTCATTGAAGACCGCATTATGCAGATGATGGATATCTGGGGCGGTATCGAGAGCTTCCAGGATATTGAGGTTGATGAACGTGCCAAGGCTGAAGGCGATGCTGCACTTCTGAACGGTCCATCCCTTGATACAGATGAGAATGTTGCATCTCAGGATGATATCGACGCGCTCTTCGCCTGATCTCACTGAAAAATCAAAGCTTTTTACAAACCCGGCCAAGTGCCGGGTTTTTTGTTCCTTTTGTTGCAAAATATGATAAGAACAAAACAGAAACAAAAGAGGCTGACATGAACTTGAAAGATGGAGTGCAGGAAAGCGCCGATGGTGTTTTTAGATGTTGGTGGCCGGGTCTTGATGAGGAATATCAGCGCTATCATGACGAGGAGTGGGGGCATCCCGTCGACAGTGATACGCGATTGTTTGAGAAGATTTGCCTCGAAGGATTTCAGGCAGGTCTTTCCTGGCTGACCATCCTCAGAAAGCGCGATAACTTTCGCAAGGCCTTTGCCGGATTTGATATCGACAAGCTGGTCAAGTTTGACGATGTGGATGTGGACACCTGCCTGGACAACAAGGGTATCGTCCGGCATCGCAAGAAGATTGAATCGGTGATCAACAATGCTCATCGCGCCATAGAGCTGCGCGAGGAGTTCGGTTCCCTGGCTGCCTACGTATGGCAATATGAACCCAAAGCCGAAGATCGTCCGACAACGCTGGACTGGAAGACAGCTCGCAAGATGACGACGTCGACGGAAAGCGTCGCGATGTCGCGGGACCTAAAAAAGCGCGGCTGGAGTTTCGTCGGCCCAACAACCGTCTATGCATTCATGCAATCGATGGGCATGGTCAATGATCATCTGACGGGCTGTGACTGCCGTGACATGATTGAACAAAAGCGCGCCGAGTTTATCCGTCCGGTGCCCAAAACCGCTGCGTGAAACAAAAGCGGGAGCGCGGAGATTATCCGCACTCCCGTTGATTTCGGAGTTTTGCAGGAAAGTCTGAGGAGTCGTCAGGCCTTGATCTTTTCCAGCATTGCCGCAAACAGCGTGTTTTCGCGGGTAAATACATATTCCAGAGTTTCGACCGTAACGGTCTCAGCACCCAGATCAATTAGTTTGCGTGCGCAATCGGCAGCTTCTGCCTTGGGGCAGAGCAGGCTGACAACACCGTTGTGGGCAGGCCCATAGGGCTGGGGATAGCCAAGGTCATCAATCTGAGCGGATGACACCGAAGCAGGATCGATTTGCGCCTTGACGATCCGCGCACTACGCGCCTGCTCTTCAGCGTCCACACGGTCCAAAATAGATCGGGCAGCACGCTGCGCATTGTCGCTCCACTCGGCGTTCAGCGAAGACACTAGGTGGGCCTGACTGCGCAGCATGACACCATCGCTCAGGATCTTCAGGTTGTTCGCCGTCAGCGTCGAGCCGGTGCTGGTGATATCAACGATCAGTTCAGCTGCATCGGCGGCGGGCGCACCTTCGGTTGCTCCGGCGCTCTCCACGATCCGATAATCGGCAATGCCATAGCTGGCAAAGAACGAGCGTGTCAGTGCCACATATTTCGTAGCGACCCGCATGCGACGTCCATGGCGATTGCGAAAGTCGGAGGCCACATCACCAAGATCGGTCATGGTTTCCACATCGATCCACGCTTTGGGTACGGCGGTCACCACATCAGCGTGTCCGAACCCCAGTGGCGTTACGATGTGAACGCTCTTCTCTGGCGCGGCGATATTCTCATGCACCAGATCCAGACCGGTGATACCGAAGTGAACATTACCGGCTGCCAGTTCACGCGCGATTTCTGAAGCGGACAGAAAAGCGATCTCGACATTGTCAAGCTCACGGATCTTGCCGCGGTAGTTGCGTGCGCCGCCGGGACGTTGAACCTTCAGACCTGCGCGTCCGAAAAAGGCATCGGTGTTTTCCTGCAAGCGGCCCTTTGACGGAATGGCGATTGTCAGCTTGGTCATGCACCTGCTCCACAAATGAGCGACAGTCGATCCAGCCAGATCGAGAACCCGACCGCGGGCACTTCCGCATCCGCTCCCAAGAGACGTGCCAGCTTGTCGTAGCGGCCACCGCCGACCAGTTGATCACGGCCGGCCGCATTGTCATTATGAGCGGCATGGATTTCGAAGATAAACCCGGTGTAATAGTCGAGGCGGCGACCAAAGCTGGCGGCAAATGTGATCTTGCTGACGTCTAGGCCCTTGGCCGACACAGCTTTGAGGCGTGCCTCGTAAGCTGCAATCGGCGCATCCAGATCGATCTTCGCCGTTTTAGCAAAGGCCTTTAGTTCAGCTACGACATCGTCCGCCGGTCCTTCGATCTCAAGATATTTCCGGATCGTCTCAGCGGCCTTGCTATGTGCATTGTCACCTGAGGCGAGCGTCGCCTGCTCCAAGAAGCGTTCGGCGATCTCGCCGGGGCTGCGTCCGCCAACAGCCGAAATTCCAGCGATGGACAGAAGGTCTTCCACTACGGCTTTGGCGGAGCTTGGGTCGGCCCCATTCAGCGCAGACAGAAACCCAAGCCGGATGTCGCGGTTGTCGTCACTCGAAGGCGCTTGACCGCCCATACGGTTCAAGGTGTCGGCGAGCCGTTCGCCATCTCCAAAGAGATCACGCAGTCGGCGTTGCCAGACCTTTGGCAGCGACAGGCCTTCCAAGAGGGCGACAAACAAGGCTTCATCACCGATGCGGATTTCCGGGGTGCTGATGCCAAAAGTCTCCAGCGATGAAACGGCCAGAGCCAACATGTCAGCATCAGCGGCTTCAAAATCGTCGCGGCCGATGCTCTCAGCGCCAATCTGAGGAATCTCACCAGAGCCTTCGCTGCGTTGGCGAAACACCAGACCATTATAGAAGTAGGCTGCCTTGCGGCTCGCAGCGCCATTGGCGAGGTGCTCGCGGCAAACCGGGATGGTAAAGTCCGGACGCATGCAAAGGTCCGCCCCATGTGCACCAGTGGTCAGGAACAGGCGACGTCGAATGTCTTCCCCAACCAGATCCAGAAAAACATCGGCAGGCTGTAGCAAAGGCGGCTGGACATAGCGATGTCCGGCGTCCTTAAACAACTCCAAAGCAGCTTCAATCTTGGCATCGAATTGAGAAGGGGACGTCGTCATCTGTCAGGCCTCACGTTGCCTTTGGCGATCTTCGTCTTGCTGGGCAAGAAGTGTTTTCACGGTGTCTACCAAATTAGCTTCCTTGATCGTGACTTGTGCCGGACGGCTTTCGCGCCAGGTTACATTGTCCTCGATTTCAGCCGAGAGGCGTTTGCCTTCGATCAGATCCTTGATCTGGATTTCACCGGCAGCACGTTCATCAGACCCCTGAATGATGGCAAGGGGACAATCACGGCGGTCGGCATACTTCAGCTGGTTGCCGAATTTCTTCCAGTTGCCCTGATACATTTCGGCGCGAACGCCAGCTGCACGCAGGTCCTGAACCATTTTCTGGTAGCGCGTCAAACCCTCGGTGTCGCCATCCATGACAGTGACCAGAACCGGAGCAATAACATCGTCTGTGCCGAGTTTGCCGAGATTTTTCAGTGCGGTGATCAAACGCGACACGCCGATGGAAAAACCGGTTGCCGGAACATCGCGGCCAGTGAAGCGTTTCACGAGGCCGTCATACCGACCGCCGCCGCCAACGGATCCGAACTGGACGACGTCACCCTTTTCATTGGTCACATCGAACAGCAGCTCCGCCTCATAAACAGGGCCGGTGTAATATTCGAGGCCACGCACAACGGAAGGATCGATGGAGATCCGATCCTTGTCGTAGCCCGCCGTGCGAACCAGATCTGAAATCAGCTTCAGTTCATTGAAACCAGCTTCAAAATTGTCGTTGGCTGTCAGAGTGGATAACGCCTTGGTCTTGAAGGTCAGCCCATCGCTGTAATCAACCAGATCGTCAAGCGAGTTTGCTTCGAGGATTTCGACGATTGCATCAATATGTGCCTCAGCAAGGCCAACGCCTGCGGTGAAGTCACCGCTTTCGTCCTTGCGCCCAACACCCAGCAGCAGTCGCACGCCTTCGGCGCCAAACTTGTCGAACTTGTCCATACCGCGCAACACATTGAGGCGGCGTTCAGTGTCGTCCTCACCGCCAAGACCGATCGCCTCCATGACGCCATCAAGGATCTTGCGGTTGTTGACACGGATGACATACTGTCCGCGCTTGAGGCCGAGGGCTTCCATGACGTCGGCCATCATCATGCACATTTCGGCATCGGATTGGACACCTGGTGCGCCAACCGTATCGGCATCGAATTGCATGAACTGGCGGAAACGGCCTGGACCAGGCTTTTCGTTTCGAAATACCCAGCCATTGCGGTAGGTGCGGTAAGGCATCTGGATTTCGTTGATGTTCTCGGACACGTGTCTCGCCAGCGGCGCTGTCAGGTCATAGCGCAGGCTCATCCATTGTTCATCGTCGTCCTGTACGGAAAAGACGCCCGCGTTCGGACGGTCCGTATCAGGCAGGAACTTGCCCAGGCAGTCGGTGTATTCAAAGGCTGGCGTCTCGATCGGATCGAATCCGTAGCGCTCATAAACCTCACGAATTTTAGCAGTCAGCTCATCCGTTGCTCGGATGTCTTCGGCGGTCCGGTCGACAAAGCCACGCGGCAGGCGGGCTTTCAGCTTGTTCGGTTTTTTTGCCATTGTGTGTCTGTCAGTCCAGAAAGGGGAACCGCCGACGCGCAAATCATGGCATCAGGCAGCGTGTCCCGCGTATGAAAAGTTGGGCTTGTCCTAGACGAATCCCCGGTTGAGGGCAAGCTGAGCGGATGTTGTGACATGAAAAAGTAAGCTCTTGATGAACCGGCAACTTCGCCTCTGATCGACATCCGCCAGTGCCTGGGCAGCGTGATCGCCGCGAAAAGCGCGGTCCATTGACTAAAAGCCTGCATTCTCATGCTTGCAATCAGTTTCTGACAGGGTATGGTCCGGCGACTTTTGTCAGACTGCATTTACGCAAACCTCAGGGTCAGTTTTTCGATGACCAACGTAATCTGCGAACGGCGGATGTGCGTATGCTGAGATGCAAAACTGTTTGGGATCGGAACCAACGTTGAGCGAAGACATCAACAAGAAGCACGCACCGGCTGCCGAGCTGAGCATTATCCTGCCAACCTTCAACGAAGCTGCGAATGTCCCCATCCTGATTGATCTCTTGCACAAGACGCTCGATGGTGTGGACTGGGAAGTGATCGTCGTGGACGACAACTCTCCTGATGGCACCACTGAGGCATCTCGGCTGATCGCCCGTAAGGATCCTAGGGTCAATGTGATCCGTCGGATCGGGCGTCGTGGTCTGTCTGGCGCTTGCATCGAGGGTATGCTGGCCAGTTCGGCGGACTATGTCGCTGTCATGGACGCTGATTTGCAGCACGACGAAACCCTGTTGCCAAAAATGCTGGAGCAGTTACGCACCGGCGAATTCGATCTCGTAGCCGCCAGCCGTATGGCAGAGGGCGGTAGTGTGGGTGAAGGGCTTTCCAGCCTGCGTGCATGGGGCTCCAACATTGCCAACAACCTCGCGCAAAAACTGCTGAAAGTTTCCTTGAGCGATCCGATGAGCGGATTCTTCATGATGCGTAGGGAAAAAGCGGAAGAGATTGCACCTAAGCTGTCGGCCCAGGGCTTCAAGATCCTGCTGGACATCGTTTCAAGCTTTTCAGGTGCCCTGCGGATCAAGGAACTGCCATTCACATTTCGAGAGCGTCAGCACGGTGAGAGCAAGCTCGACACGCTGGTGACCTTCGACTACTTCGGCCTTCTGCTGTCCAAATATTTCGGCAACATCGTCTCCGTCCGCTTCCTGATGTTCGGCCTTGTTGGCGCCAGTGGCCTTGTTGTCCATCTGCTCGCCTTGCGGGGGTTCTTGACCTTTGGTGGACTGGACTTCAACTGGTCACAGACGGCTGCATCCTTTGTAGCTATGACGACCAACTTCTTCCTCAACAACAAGCTGACCTATCGCGACCGCCGCTTGCGGGGACTTAGGGCGCTTTGGGGTCTTCTGACATTCTATGCGGTGTGCAGTGTTGGTGTTCTGGCCAATGTTGGTGTCGCCAATCTGGTCTATGAAGAAAACACCTATTGGTGGTTTGCCGGCACCGCCGGGGCCATCATGGGCGCGGTATGGAATTATGCTGCAAGTTCGTCGCTGACCTGGCGCAAGAACGCCTGACACGGCCTCGAGAAACGTGCAAATTGGAGCTGGGGCCATGAGCACAGCCACAAATACGAAGGTTGGCGTTTCGCGCAAAGGCAACGGGCCGGATGCGGATTTGCCGGCCTATTTGAAGCCAAGGGCGTTGATCGTCTTTGTGCTTGTGCTCACCTTGGTGAAGCTCTTTGCCGGTGCCAATGCTCACTTCGTTGAAGACGAAGCGTATTATCGCCTTTGGGGCTTGAGCCCGGCGCTGTCTTATTATGATCATCCGCCGATGATTGGCTGGTGGATTGCACTCGGTCAGTCGGTTCTTGGCGATACGGTGCTCGGCGTGCGGATGCTGGTCATCCTGGCTTCGCTGGCTGGATCTTTCTTCTTGTGGCGTACCGCTTTCATCCTGTTCGGTGAACGCACGGCCGGTTGGGCGGTCTTGTTTCTGAACACCAGTCTTCTGGTCGGTATCGGGGGTATTCTCGCAACGCCTGACGCACCTTCAGTGTTTTTCTGGGGCCTCGCTCTGTGGGCTATCGCAGAGCTTCATGTCTCCCGAAATGCTAATTGGTGGCTTGCTGTCGGCCTTTTTGCCGGATCGGGCCTTCTGTCGAAATACTCGGTTTTGTTTCTGGGCTGTGGCATCACCCTTTGGATATTCGTGGTTCCCTCTGCTCGACGTTGGCTTGGTTCCTGGCAACTTTGGGCTGGTGGAGCGCTGGCGCTAGCCGTCTTTGCGCCGGTGCTCTATTGGAACCACCTGCACGATTGGGTCAGCTTTGAAAAACAGTTCGGCCGCGCTGCCCGTGGGCATCTGTCCTCGAAGTATATTTTCGAGTTTATTGGGGCGGTTCTGGGATTGATGAATCCGTTGGTCGCGGTGCCGGCACTGGTCGGTGCGGTGGTACTGGTCCGCCGAACATTCCGAAGGGATGCGGAAAGCGCGCTGGTCATTTTGACGGTCGCCCCGTTCCTCATCTATCTGCTGTCGCATTCGCTGCATGCTCGTGTTCAAGCCAATTGGCCTGCGCCCCTGTTTCCGGCCTTTGCGCTATGTGCAGCGGTTTGGGTGACGGAGCATTCCACTGCATTTTGGAAACGCTGGTCCGGTGTCGGAGTAGTCCTAGGCGCGGTGATAGCGCTCGTCGTTCAATTTCATGCGGTTCATCCGATCACCGGCGCCCTTGCACGCAAGGACCCTACATTCCAGCTGCGTGGTTGGAATGAGCTTGGTGCAGAGATAAGTGAAATAGCGAAGCGCGAAAACGCCAGATATGTTGCTACGACGGGTTATGGCATCAACGGTCAACTGTCGTATCTCATGAAGGATCAGGTGCCCACATACCAGCTGACAGAGCGCCTGCGCTATGTGATGCAGGCACAACCCAAAGAAAGCGATTTTTACGGCGTCGGCCTGTACGTGTCTGAAGAAAGACGTGACGCGAGCAATGCTCTTCGCGCAAAATACGCCAGCGTGGAAAAACTGGCGATGATTCCGCGTGAGGTCATGGGCTCTTTGCTGGAAAACATCGTGGTTTACCGCCTTGAAGGGCCGCTCAAGCTTCCTTTGGACCCGCTTCCGTCTGAAAATTGACCGGCATCAGCACTGCAATCACCTGCAGGTGTTGATATTTCACGGAGAATGCCGCAGGGATAAGGACAGGATAGGGCCTGCGGTGTGGCAACAATCGAATGAAACGAATTATTTTGGGCGCGTTGGACTACGGTCTGGCCTTCGGTATCAATCGGACATTACGAGATCTCCTGGAAGATGCCAGGTTGAGCGCGATCGGGTGCATTGTCGTGGCCGATCTGTGGAGCCGAGAATACAAGCCTCTTCTGGAAACTGCCGATAAGGTCGGTAAACGCGGCTTGATCGGGCTGAATATTGTCCTGACAGGCGATCAGTTCACACCGCTCAGTGAGCGCATGCACACGACCTACGGCGGCAAGATGTTTGCCCGTTTCCACATGGATCGCCGTGCTCGACTGCGTCTGTTACCCGATGAAATCATCAAGGATGAAATCAAGGCCCAGTTGGCGGCTTTCACCCAGAAGATGGGATTTGAGCCGTCGTTTGTTACCATTCGCGAAGGGCTTCTGGAGCGCTCTGTGATCTTGCGCCTGTTGCTTGATGCAATTGATGAGCTCGGCTTCAAGACCAAACCGGATCTGCTGTCCCCTGTACGCGCCGGACCTCAAGCGTCGCGTCTCAAGCGTATCGCTGGTGAGCGAGGTCATCAGATGTTGCCATGGGGTGCACCATTGCCGGAAATTCCTGAAGCCGACGACCTATTGGGCCGCTTGAGGACATTCTTCAATGGTATGCCGGATGGGATCTTTATTCCCTGCTTGCCGGGCGTTGCGGATGACAGGTTGAGGCGTGAGGAGCCGCTGTCCAAGATTTTGATCCGTGAGTGCCAATACACAGTTTTGTCAAGCGAGCGCTTTTTCCGCATCCTCATGGAAAAAGATGTGTTTTTATTCTAGAATTTGATTAGCTCTGTGTTGTCAGCTTTCCTGCCCTTGTCGGCGCGGAGAGCGCAGCCGGTTTTATGGTCAAGTGGATTTACACTCGCTGGCCCCTTCAAAGGAAAGTAAGTGCCCAACGTTCAGGTCCTGTTTGACAACAGCTTCTCTCTGGAAGGTCTGGCTGAAGACTTGGTCTTGAAGCTAAACACCTTGGCACGGCCGATGACCGTATCTGCGGGCACCATCCTGTTTGAGAGCGGAGATCCTGGCAACGGCTGCTACTTCATCCAGGAAGGTTCGATGAAGGTCTTCATGTTGTCTGCGGATGGCGACGAGCAATTGCTCGCTGTGCTTGGCGCTGGCGATGTCGTCGGAGAACTTGCCTTGCTGGATGGTCGTTCGCGATCCGCCACTGTGAGTGCGTTGAAGGAGAGCAAGCTGGCGTTTCTTGAAAAGGCGACTTTTGATCGCTTTGCCGATGAAAACCCGGCGGTCTATCGACATATGCTGAAGATCGTTGGCAAGCGATTGCGTCATGCCAATGATGCGCTGGCCGCCCGGTCTTTCCTGCCGCTGCCTGGCCGTGTGGCCCAGGCGTTGCTGCAGCTAGCCGAAACCTTTGGCAAGCCCCTCGACGGCGGCCGGATTCTGGTACACTACAAACTCAGTCAGGCCGACATTGCCAATATGGCCGGGGCAGCGCGTGAAAACGTTAGCCGCGTGCTCAACGGCTGGAAACGCGAAGGCGTGGTGACCCGTATCTCCGGTTATTATTGCATCGAGAAGCCGCAAACGCTGGAAGCCGCGGCCTCGTTGTAAGGTTCCCAATTGCCCCATCCGAAAATGTTCAAGCGAAGAGAAGCCACGTGAGCGAAAATACAAATATAGAAGAAAGCCCCAAGGGTGAACTTGTCCTGCGCACAGTCGCGATGCCCGCAGATACCAATGCTGCCGGCGATATTTTTGGCGGGTGGGTCTTGTCCCAAATGGATATGGCCGGCGCTGCCCTTGCCGTGGAGCGTGCAGAAGGTCGCGTTGTTACCATCGCAGTTGACAAGATGAAGTTCATCCGACCGGTGAAGGTCGGAGACATTCTATGCGTTTACGGTGAAATTACTCGCGTTGGAACAACGTCGCTGGAGGTCAAGCTCGAAGCCTGGGCACGACGTCACCTGAAGGGGTTGCGCGAAAAGGTTACCGAGGCGCTCTTCACCATGGTGTCTGTCGATGAACATGGCAAGCCACGCCCAGTACCCAAGTCAAGCGATTCATAGCGCTTGAGGTATCATGGGTAGAAGACCAAAAAGGTAACGGTGCAGACTTAAAATGTCAGTCCTTGGCCAAAGCGTTTCTTTGGCTGATGTCTGCAACCAGATCCTCGTCGACGACCTTTGGATATCCGCCAGCCCAATAGGCAAGAAGCTCTCTGCAACGCTGAATGCGTGCGGTCTCTTCAAGTGGTGCGATAGGACGTGTTCTGACACGTCCGGGAATGGCGCGCGATTGGAAGGCCAAGTGTATATAGTTCTCGATCTTTTGGCTCAGCGACGGGCAGGGATCGTTCGCCGCGTATTCGGCAAGCAGAAGACGCGCATGACTGACGCGGTCGCTCAGCGAGCCTTCGGAACGATTGGATTTTGATTTTAGTTCAGACAAATTATCCTCCATCGGTTTCCCGAGGAGAACTGGCGCAATAATCAGTGTACCTGATCCGTTTGGTTGCCTCTGGCCTGCATGAAGCAGAAAACCTTTGGCCGCATCCCCGGCGGGAACCACCTTGCCCGGTCGGCAGGTTGGCGAGGGCGCCAGCCCTTCTCTTGATGATGTGCACCTTATGTCACGGTCATTTTTGAAAATCAAGTGTTGTCGACAGCCGCCTAACCTGAGCTCAGCAACTCAGATCCACGAGCAGGCTGGCGGCCTTGCTGAGTTGTCGGTCCTTGCGGGTCAGGACATTAAAGGCGCGAGTCGGTAGATCGATGTTGGCACGCACCAGAAGACCCTGTGCCAGATAGGGCGCTGCGACCGCTTCCGAAATGGCGGCCGCTGCCTTGCCATGGCGCACTGCCGACAAGACGGCCTCGTTTGAAGGGAGGTCCAAAACAATCTTAAGTGAGATCGGATCGAGACCACATTCGGTAAGTGAGCTCTCGAACGCCGAGCGCGTTCCGGAGCCTTTTTCTCGCATGATCCACGTTGTTCTGTCGATAAGACAATCGGGCATGAGCGGCTCCAGCGCCGCGAAAGGGTGGTCGGGAGCCACAACGACGACCAGTGCATCATCGGCCATATGAAGTTTGCTCAGACTGTCATTTTCATGTGCGCCTTCAATAAAGCCGATTTCCGCAAGACCTTCCGAAACCGCCTTTGCAACGCCTGCCGTGTTGCTGATGGTCAAAGACAACTCGATACCGGGATAGTCCTGATGGAACCGCATCAGGATCGGAGGCAACAGGTAACTGGCAATGGTTTGGCTGGCATAAATGGACAGGGCTCCCTTTTCTAAGCCTCCCAATTCCCCGAGGACCCGTTCTGCAGTTTGGGCCCTTGCAACGGTCGCCCGTGCCTCCGGAAGGAACATCCGGCCCGCTTGCGTCAGGGCGATACCACGACCGACCCGGTCGAAGAGATCCACGCCGTAGTTTTCCTCAAGCTTGCGGATCGCAGCACTGACCGCCGACGGCGTCAGGCCGAGTGTCTCAGCGGCGCGTGTGAGATGTTCACGTTCGGCAACCGCGACAAAGATGACCAATTGTTCAAGTGTCACGTTCAATAACTATCTATTTGTTTGATAAAATCGAATGAAATGTAAGAAATTATTCGATGGAAGTCCATATTTGAGTATGTCATTTTCAAATCACTGTAATTTTGAGCATGAAATAGTCGGACTTAGATCTGAAATGGAATTGGCGCATAATTTTCGGCAAACCTGTCGCGAAAAAGTCTCAGAGCTTGGACCAGGCCTTTGGTTGACCTGCGGTATTGCGTTGGCCGCTTTTGGCGCAGAAGCCATCGAGATACATCTGTTCGGAGTTGCTCGCGTCGAGTCTCTGGTGCTTGCCATCCTGATGGGAGCGATCTTTCGCTCTTCTATTCCCTTGCCCGATCGGTTCAAGCCAGGCATTCGCTTTGCGGCAAAGACACTGCTGGAGATCGCCATTGTGCTGCTTGGCGCATCGATCAGTGTGCAGGCCCTAGAGGTTGCCGGTGGTCCGCTTGTTCTTGGGATCGTGATCCTGGTGTTGATATCCTTGATGGTCAGCTATGGCATCGGCCGCTTGGCTGGTCTGCATCATGCTCTGGCGCTGCTGGTCGCCTGCGGAAATTCAATTTGTGGCAATTCTGCCATTGCTGCTGCCGCGCCGGTCATTCGTGCCAAGCCCGATGATGTCGCCGCCTCAATTGCGTTCACCGCTGTTCTGGGTGTGGTTGTGGTATTGGCCTTGCCGATATGCATTGGCGCCTTTTCGATGAGTGTTGCGCAATACGGCACGCTGGCAGGACTAACAGTCTACGCTGTGCCGCAAGTGCTTGCCGCTGCCCATCCCGCCGGTCTTGTTGCCGTTCAGACAGGAACACTGGTCAAGCTTGTTCGGGTCATGATGTTGGGCCCTGTCCTTTTCGGGCTGGGGCTCTTGACTGCCCGTAGACGGGAAGATCGCGAGACAGAGGCGGGTAAACCAGTAATAGACGTGAAACAGATCGTGCCTTGGTTCATCATCGGTTTCGCGCTTATGATGGGCCTGCGCAGCGTCGACCTGATCCCGGTTGTCGCCCGAGATGTGATGACCCAAGCCGCGACACTGCTGACTATTCTGGCGATGGCGGCTCTTGGCCTCGGGGTCGATATTCGCACCTTGTCACATTCCAGCGGTCGGGTAGTTACAGCGGCGGCCCTGTCTGTGCTGGCATTGATTGCCATGAGCCTTTTGATGATCGCCGCTCTTCAGTTGTAGTCTGTAGATTTGATTTGAAGCTGACGCGTTCAGTAATGCGGTGGCTTTTCGACCGCATGCGCTGGAAGAGCGTTCTCGATCAATTCTTCCATCTGGTCTGTCATGTCGGCGAGCTTGCGTGTCAATCGTGCAATCTGCTTGCCTTGGTCAAACACCACATCATTCAGCTCATCAAGCGTATGGTTTGCGTGGGCGAGATCTGTCTCGAGTTTCTCGATCCGGGCGTCTTGATCATTACTCATGATAGGTCTCCTTAGGGGCACGCAGTTGGTCATGAAACGTGCAAATCCAGCATGTCCGCGCTCAATAGAGCCTATTGTGCAAACTCGCAAGCAGTGGAAGCTCAAGAGGGGCCTCCATATCTTGACCGGGTGAATACACCTTTCATCATTATGGGTCTATCGATTGCAATCGGCCTTCCATATGATGTCCTTATCACCCTTCAGATGAATTGGGCCGCCCGACCATGTGGCGGCTGAACGAGCCAACTGCGAGATATTTATGACCTCCCTGTCCAGCTTTGACATCACCAAGAAATGGCCCGCCCAGCATCCAGACCGCATCCAGCTTTACTCCTTGCCGACACCCAATGGAATCAAGGTGTCTGCGATGTTGGAAGAAACTGGGTTGGCCTATGAACCGCATCTGGTGTCCTTCGGCACGGATGACCAGATGACACCCGAGTTCCTGTCCTTGAACCCGAACAACAAGATCCCGGCGATCCTTGATCCGAATGGTCCGGACGGAAAACCTCTGCCGCTTTGGGAATCCGGTGCGATCCTTATCTACTTGGCTGAGAAGACTGGACAGTTTTTATCCGCAGAACCTGCCAAGCGGTATGAAACCATCCAGTGGGTCATGTGGCAGATGGGCGGCTTCGGCCCGATGTCCGGTCAATTGGGTTTCTTCCACGCCTTTGCTGGCAAGGAGTTCGAGGACAAGCGGCCTCTGCAGCGTTACGTTGATGAAGTCACACGCCTTTTGAAGGTCTTGGACCAGCGCCTTGAAGGTCGAGCCTTCCTGATGGGCGATGAGTATACCATCGCTGACATGTGTTCCTGGCCCTGGGTGCGGACGATCCAGGGTTTTTATGCCGCTGGCGATCTCGTTGAGCTTGGCGCTCGCAAAAATGTCCTGCGCTGGTTCGATGCCTGTATGAAGCGTCCGGCCAGCGAAAAGGCAACCAACATTCCTGCCAACGACTGAGTTCTTTAAACGATCGATCCATGAAATCATTGAGGGGACACCGTCCCCTCAAAATAGCTACCCTAGGCAGCGCCGCCAAGAAGAGCTGCGTTGCCGCCAGCTGCCGTGGTGTCGACGCACACGTGACGTTCACCGCGGACCAGGGGCGCATCAGGCATGGCACAGACCAACGGGATGATCGCTCCTTCTCGTTTGGCGAGGACGCGCTCATAGGCTTTCGCCTGCACATCACTTCCCCACCATAGGACGCTGGAAAACCCGCTGAGTGTTTCAAGTTGGGCGTCAGACACCTGGCCTTGCGCTTCAACGGCAATGCCACCGAGTGCGCGGACGGCGTCGGCCTGTTTGCGTGCCGCATCCGGTCCCGGCCCCAGACACAGGACGGGAGACCGCGCAAAGGAGGTTAGCCGATTGGATTCACCTGTAGGACCGGGAAGGGAAACGGTTACGGACGACAAGGCCTCCGGGCTGTTGTCTTTGCCGCTTTTTGCCAGAAGATCTGCAAGTGTCTTAGCATCAGCCTCCGTGTCCCACAGCTCTGAAACGTTGATTGACTCGCGGTTTGCAAAGCGCGTCAAATAAAACGGACCACCAGCCTTTGGACCTGTGCCGGAAAGGCCTTCACCACCGAAAGGCTGACTGCCAACAATCGCGCCGATCTGGTTGCGGTTCACATAGATGTTGCCGGCATGAATACTGTCGCAGACATGCTGCACGCGGTCATCGATGCGCGTTTGCAGACCAAAGGTCAGGCCATAGCCGGTGGCGTTGATATCCGAGATCACCTTGTCGAGTTCGTTTGATTTGAAGGTTGCCACGTGCAGCACCGGTCCGAAGATCTCTTTCTTCAGATCCTGGATGCTATCGATACGGATCATGGTCGGAGGAATGAAATGCCCATTGGCCGGGCGCACGAGCTGATACAAAACTCGGTCTTCACTTTGGGCCGTGTTGATGTGCTCCGAAATCACGTCAAAAGCCTGCTGGTCGATGACTGGGCCGCAATCGGTGGAATCATCCCAAGGATCACCGAGCGACAGCTCGAGCATTGCACCCTCGAGCATTTTCAGAAGGTCAGCGGCAATATCGTCTTGCACATAGAGACAACGCAATGCCGAGCAGCGTTGTCCTGCGGACTGGAAGGCGCTTTCAACGATTGCTGTAACCGCCTGCTCAGGCAGTGCAGTGGAGTCGACGATCATCGCATTCAATCCACCGGTCTCGGCAATCAGCGGCGTGCCAGGCGCGAGGTTCTCGGCCATGGCGGAGCGAATGCGCAGCGCCGTTGCTGTTGAACCGGTAAAGGCAACACCATTGATGCGCGGATCCGATGTCAGGGCAGTGCCGACGCTCGCCCCGGACCCGGGAAGCAATTGCAGCACATCACGCGGGACCCCGGCTTCATGCAGCAGTTTGACGGCCTCAAAAGCTATGAGTGGTGTCTGGTCGGCCGGCTTTGCAAGAACCCCGTTGCCAGCGGCAAGGGCAGCAGAAATCTGGCCGGTGAAAATCGCCAACGGGAAGTTCCAGGGACTGATGCAGGTGAAGATTCCGGCAGGTGGAGCCTCTGAAATATTGGCCGCATAGTAACGGAGGAAATCGACCGCCTCACGCAGTTCGGCAATCACATCGAGTGGCATCTTGCCTGCTTCGCGAGCGAGAATGGCGAAAAGTTCGCCGTGGTTTGCTTCATAAAGATCTGCAGCGGCATTCAAAATGCGAGCCCGCTCTGCCGCAGGAACACGCCACGGGTTGGCACACGACAGGGCTGTTTCAATATCCTGTGCGCTGGCATGGGCGACAGTGCCTGGGCTGTCGCTGGGTTGAAACGGGTTTTCAACCTCTTTTGCCGGCTCAGGATTGGCAGGTTCCGCCAACAGTGGCTCTGCCTGCCAGGTTTTTTCGCGATATGGAGCACGTGCGCTTTCAAGCGCTTCCAGCGTTGGTCGGTCGCGCAGGTCAAAGCCCTTGGAGTTCGGGCGCTCTGGCTGGAACAGGTCCGGCCCCTTGGTCAGACTGCGCTTGTCGTCTTCAAGGGTTTCGAATGGATCTTTGGCAACAACCTCGGGAGGTACATTCTCATCGACAATCTGGTTGACAAAGGAACTGTTGGCGCCGTTTTCCAAAAGGCGGCGCACCAGATAGGCCAACAGATCTCTGTGCGCTCCAACCGGTGCATAGATGCGGCAGCGTGTCTTGTTCTTGCTCAGCACAATATCGTGCAGGGCCTCTCCCATGCCGTGCAAGCGCTGGAATTCGAAACTGTCCAGATCATCTGCCATATCAAGGATTGCACTCACTGTGTGGGCGTTGTGCGTGGCGAACTGCGGATA
>JABXHV010000124.1 GCA_013373445.1 Paracoccaceae bacterium
ACCATTTCTGAAAACTGTTGAACACGCTATTTGTTCCAGCATGAAACAGCAAAGTGTTCCGAAGAGGAACACTTTGTTGAGTAAGGTATTTCTATTCGTATCTCAATGAATTGACCGGGTTTTTGTGAGCCGCTTTGAGTGTTTGGCTCATAGCGGTAAGAGAAGCAATAACCACTGCTGCAAGAGTAGCCAAAATAAATGGCCACCATGTAATGGGTGTTCTATAGCTATAATTGCTCAGCCAGCTTTCTGAGAACCAGTATGCCACCGGCCAAGCAATAAGGTTGGCTATAACAATCAGTATCAAATACTCTCTGGTAAGCAGCATAGTGATATTGAGGGTGTTTGCACCCAAAACTTTCCTTATTCCAATTTCCTTTGTTCGCTCAAATGCACTGAATGAAACCAAACCGAATATGCCGAGACTTGCGATGAAAATGGCCAGACCCGTGACAGCTGTAAAGAGTTGCAAAAACCTTTCTTCGTTGCCATAGAGGCTTTTTATATCATCACTGATAATGCTATATCGAAAGCCACGGGTTGGGTCGAACGCTTGCCATGTTTCACTAAGGAAGCCAATCACTTCAGAGAGCTGGTCAGACTTTGTTGTGAGAGTCACTATACCCTGTGGTCTGTTGGTGGGAATAAAAACTATAGGCTTTATTTCATTATAGATCGACTCGAAATGAAAGTTTTCGGCCACACCTATTATGGTACCTGAATTTCTACCCAAAGTCACTTTTTTGCCCAGCGCATCTTTATCATCCAGAAGTTGCTCTCCTGCTGCATTAATTATGACTGCTGTCCCTGTTTCGGCCTGGCTGTTTTCCCGGAAGTATCTTCCTGATTTAAGTTTAATATCCACGTCTTCCAGGAAACCAGGTTCAACATAAATAACTGAGAGACGAATTGACTGAAACGATGTGTCGGTCTTTTCAATATTGAAAAGCTCTTGCGAATTAATATCTCTTCCAATTTGCCGATGAGAGGTGGTGATATTGGATATGGCCGGATTGGCTTCAAGCTGATTTTTCAATACGTCATAGCGCGCGGCATTCTGATTGCTCTGAAGTGCAAATGAAAGGGTGGTTTCAGTATTCAGTCCATATGATTTGTTCCTCATGAAATTCCACTGCCTGAAAACCATAGTAGAACCCACGATTAGGAATATGGAAATTCCGAACTGAAGAATTAGCATGCCTTTCCTCAATCCCAGCAATGAATTCTTTCCTTTAGCATTCCCCTTGAGCGACTTAATGGCACTGAAAGAAGACATATAAAATGCTGGGTAAATACCAGATAAAAACCCGATTATCAGAGAAACAGAAATAAAGGCGATAAGCACAACTGGGTTTTTCAAAAAACCGATCTCCAGCTCTCTGCCTGCAAGCTCATTGAAAAATGGAGTGGCCATTTCAGCCAAAAAGCCTGCTGCCAGCATAGCAGCCGATGTTATCACAAATGACTCAGTTAAAAATTGTCTGACCATTTGCCTTTTACCGGCTCCGAGCACCTTATGAATGCCTATTTCTTTGGAGCGTTTTGTAGCAAGTGCAGTTACCAGATTAATGTAGTTGATGGCAGCAATGAATATGATACCCAACGCTACTAATGCAAAAATCAATACCTCTTGCTTATTGCCGTTTGTCTCTATCTCACTGTTAAGGTTAGAGTCGAGATGAATGTCTGTTAAAGGCTTTGTAAAATAGGTAAGCCAGTCGGTGTTTTCGCCAACGTTTTTCTTGATGAAGCCTTCAAAGCTGGCGTTTAATTGTTCAATATCATAGTGTTCTGGGACCTTAACATAGGTGTACCCTGAGTCCCAACCCCAGGCATTTTCTCTGCCCTCCGTTATCTCTCTCACTGAGTTCGTACCAACCATCATGTCCATATGAAAATGGCTGTTAGGAGGCATGTCTTCAATTACTGCACTTATGGTAAAAGGCATGTCATTTCCTCCCCATAGCTGGTTGATTCTAATGCTTTCACCTACCGGGTCTGCATCTCCAAAGTACTTCCTGGCAAGAGATTCGGTAATTACAACGGTGTTGATATTACTTAAAGCATTCTCTGCAGAGCCAATTATAAATTTGTACTTGAAAACATTGAAGAACTCCTTATCAACAATATGTATTCGCTCTTCATAGCCATTTTTAGTTCCAATTTTCAAATCACTGGACTGTGGCCTACTGAAAAAGGTAACTTGTTCTAAATCGGGGTAGTCTACTCTAAGGTTCGGGGCTAAGGCCATGGTTGTGCTGGCAATCACCTTTACATTTTCCCCTAAAGGAACCGTCTCACTGACTCTGTAAATTCTTTCAGAGTCTTTGTGAAAGCGATCATAGCTCATTTCATGTTTCACATAAATGACTATGAGAAGTGCACTGGCCAACCCCAGAGTTAAGCCAAAGATGTTGATGAAGGAATAAGTCTTGTTGCGAAGAATATTCCTAAGCGCGATTTTAAACTGATTTTTGAGCATGGTTTTGAGTTTTATTGATCCCTAAGTGTGTCGGCAGGGTTAGTTCTGGCTGTTTTTAAAGCCTGAATGGAAATAGAAGCCATAGCAATCAGAAGGGTTATCAGTACACTAGCGATAAAAACATCTACCCCAAAGCTGGTTCTGTAAGCGAATGAATTGAGCCAATCTTGTGAATAGTAGTAGGCCAGTGGGATAGCTATTAAGCTGGAGATAAAGATGATTAGGATGAATTCCTTTGAAATGAGGCCCATAATGTCATTCATTTTTGCCCCCAAAACCTTTCTAATACTTATTTCCTTCATTCTGGACTGTAGAATAAAAGTGGCGAGCCCAAATAGTCCTATGCAGGCTACAAGAATAGTTAAGGCAGAGAATGTAAGATAGATTTTAGCTTTTTGATTTTCCTGAGCATAAATCAGTTCAAAATAGTCATCCAGGAAAATACCGCTATAAGGACGTGTCTTTTCAACCGATTCATAAGCTGTTTGAATCTGGCTTAATGTGGCTTGATAGTTTTCACTGGCCATCTTTACCATTAAATACTGAGGTCCCCAATTGAATTGAGGAGAGAGGAAGAAAGCAAATGGCTTCACCTCTTCATAAAGGCTCAGCATGTTGAAGTCTTCGGTAACTCCCACAATAGTAAATACATGTTCTTCACCTTCTTCCCACTCACCAATTTCAATCTGCTTCCCGATAGGTTCTTCCCAACCATATTTTTCTACAAAAGTTTGGTTGACGATGATCTTAGAAACCTCATTACCAAAATCCGGATCAAAGTTTCGGCCTTTAAGCAAGTCAATACCCATCAAATCCAAATAGTCGTAATCTATGGTTGCCATACTCACAATATCTCGGTGGGTTTCGCCTGCTTCATCGGTGATCTCAAATGTGGCTCCCGAGTCTCCGGTAGCAGGTTGTAGATTTACAGCTGACGCTGCTGACACCGAAGGTATTTTGAGCATTTGTCCCTTCATTATACCAGGAGTATCAGGGGCAGCAAGCCTAACAGATAGCACTTGCTCAGAATCATAGCCTAAATCTTTGGTATGCAGGTAATTGATCTGTTTGTATACCACCAGGGTGGAAATCATCAGGCCTATGGAAATAATGAATTGAAAAGAAACCAGTACTCTTCTGAGTGTAGAACCTCCTTTGCTGCTACTTCCTAAATTCTTGAGTATGCGGTTGGCTTTTAA
>JABXHV010000101.1 GCA_013373445.1 Paracoccaceae bacterium
CTGACGCAATGGGCCTCGTCGATTGCAAAGAGTGCGATCTGGAGCGTGTCCAGAAACCGGCGAAAGTTCTCGTTGGCAAGACGCTCCGGCGTGACATAGAGAAGCTTGAGTTTGCCATCCCGCGCCCGCTGTCGGATCGTCTCCTGTTCGTCCTGGGTGAGCGAGGAGTTCAAGGCGGCAGCGGACACGCCAACACCGGTCAGCGCTCCGACCTGATCCTTCATCAGCGCGATGAGCGGTGAAATGACAATGCCGACACCCGGACGGCACAGGGCAGGTATCTGGAAACACAGTGATTTGCCGGCGCCGGTGGGAAACAGAACCACGGCGTCGTGGCCCAGCATCAAGGCTTCAACCACTTCGGCCTGACGCCCGCGAAAATCTGGATATCCGAAAACACTGTTCAAAATCTCATGCGGATTTTGAAAGTGACTCTTTTCCTCTGCGCTGGCCAGATATGGCTGCGATGCAAGCATCTTCTACTGATTCCCTGATTCGGGACCAGTCTTGCCTATTCCAGACTCCGGGGCAATCGGCTTCTCCCGGGCACTGCGATGTTCCACGGCAAGTTTGTGCGCTGAAGAATGTTAGACACTCCACAACGGGCTGATGAAGATCGCGAGGCAGCAAAAGAAGCCCCCGGCCCATGCAATTGAGCGTGGCGTTGCGCGATCAGAATAATAGCAAAGCACGTAAATGATACGCAGTCCGACAAACAGAAGGGCGAGCTTGTCGATCCATTCGGCTGATCCGCCCTGCCAAAGGCCAATGATGACCGCGGCGGCAAAAAACGGGAAGGCTTCAAATCCATTGGCTTCTGCAGCGCGCGCCCGCGCCCGGAACCCGCTGTTCCAATAGTCGGGGTCGCGAGGATTACTGTTATCGAAGTCCCGGCTCAGTTTTGCAGGAAAGATGCTCAACGTTGGAAGCAGCGCGGCTGCCAGGATGCACCAGATGGCGAGAGGCATAGGGTTTTCCTTTTGAAATTCAAAGCTGTGCGATCATATCATTTCTCATCTAGGGACCACCACAGGCCGGTCAAAAAAACGTCACGAGACTTATGATAGACGAATATCTTGTGAATGCAGGGGAGTTCGCAATGTGAAATGCGACGGGTCTTGTATATGAGGTCATAACGCTACGGAATTTTCTGTTTTGGCGATGTGCATTTTGGAGGAAAGGGAGGATGTACTGCGATGATAACTGTATTGTTCATCTGTGAAGACAACACTCGCCTTGGCCAATTGGCTGAAACCTATGCAAATGTAGCGGGCAATGGCGTATTGCGCGCGTTTTCCGCTGGCGTCGCCCCGGCCTCTGCGATTGATCCTTGTGTCCCCGCGCTTCTTGCTCGTCATGGCCTGTCTTCAGCCGGTCTTGAGCCAAAGAGCCTCGACATCTTTTTGATGCCGCATGCGCCTATCGCTGACCGGATCATCTGTCTGGGTGACGATCTGGCTGTTCAGCTGGCAACTGGTGACTTTCCGCTTGATATGTCGGCTGTTGATGTCTGGCAAATGCGCACCCGCCCGTCCTGCCTGCAGGACAGGCTCAGCGGCGAGGATCAGTTCCGCCATTTGTGCTGGCGCATAGACGAAATGCTGCGTGCGATGCCGGTAATCGTACCAGCGGCCTGACGCTGCGTGCGGTGGATTCGCGTTGCACACAGCGCAGATGCGTCAATCTTTGCGAAATCCTGCCACCTGCGCTAAAAGCAAAAATGATATGCGGTGGACAAAGGACTGATTCGCTATGAGGCAACAAACTGCGCTTCTACTTGTTTTGAGCTCTGTGCTGGTGCTGGCCGGGTGCCAACGCATGTCCGGGTCGCGGAATCTTGCGGCGCCGCTCCCAGCAACGCCGACAACAGCAGTTGCCCAAACTGAATTGCAGCCACTCGATCCATTGGCCGATCCGGCTGCTGGTCAGACGTCTTTGGCTGGCGGACAGACCAATCTCGCGGTTGCAGAACCTGCAGGCGCCATCTCGGTAACGCGCAGTGATCTGGCAGGTGGTTGGAAGATCTCATCTGCTGGCGATAACTGCATGGCCTTCATGGCTCTCACTGCATGGTCAGGTGGCTACCGCGCCAACACCAGAGGTTGTGGGTCTCCGCTTCTCAGCAGCATCGCTGCCTGGGATCTCAACGGCAAACAGGTCATTTTGAAAGACGGTTCCGGCAACGTGATCGCGCAATTGTTTGCAACTGCAGGCCAACAATTCGTTGGGCAGTCGGTGACGGGAACGCAAATCTCTCTCTTCCGATGACAATTTAAAGTATATTTTTAGGTAAATACACGCTAAGGCTGCAATTATTGATTGTCAGCCGGAGCTGTTGCATGTCTAAATATGATCCTTTGCGCGAGCACCTGGTCAATCTGAATGAATTGGTCTGGGCGCCAAGCTTGGGCGAAATCGAGACCGTTCTGGGTGTTGATCTTCCCAGGAGCGCACGTGTGCACCGGACGTGGTGGGCCAACTCCGGTGGCACGCTTGTTCATCAAAATGCCTGGCTGGAAGCGGGCTGGTATGTCGACAGGACGGATCTGGCACGTGACACCATCGTTTTTCGACGGTCACGCATTGGCGGGACATCCTTTGCCGCACGAAGACATGCCAAAGGCGCAGGTGGTTCGTCATCGGATCAGCGCAGGCCAATCGAAATGCCCTCCCGAATTCTTGGCGAGTTGCGTCAACCGACTGCCTTGACCCTTCGGGTCGAGTGGACACCGCTCGGGGCGATTTCAACCATGTCTGCACCTGGCAATCCACCGGCGGATGGACCGGGTGTGTGCCGCATCCTGGCGATGGATGGAGAGGCGGTGGAATCCGTCATTGTCAGTGTCGGGAATGTGAAGACCTTCACCAACGAACTCCAGCAAGCGGACACTTCTGGTGAACAGTCTCCGTCAGAAGACTTTTTTCAAAAGCTTGGGCTGAAACACAATGCGGCGATGGAGCTGGATGTTCTGATCAAGGGGAATGCCTGGCTGATTTCCAACGGCAGTGGATCAGAGGCGAACCTGGAAGATCCACGCGAGCGCAAACTGATTGCCGAACTCTTGAGCCTGGAGGACAAACGCGTTGGAGCGAGGGTCCGATTCGTCGAGATCTAAGCCCTGAGACGGCTATCTATTGCGCTGCAAAATTTTTATCAGATTGAAACAATAATTGTTCCGCATCAAACTTTCGGTTTCACAGTAACGATTTAAAACGATTTTATAGGTATTGCCCATGCTTTAGTGGCACCGCACGCTCTTGCATATGAGGCAATTAACTTTTATGCGAACGGAGGCGACGGTTTGATTGCCCCACAAGCGTTGGGGCGCAACAAAAATAGACGGAGCGCCTTCGTGGAAATACAATTGCCGGTCAGTCGGGCTCTTTTGGACCGATATGAGGCATTGGTGTCTTCGGGTGAACTCAGCGAAGATCCAATCCAGTTGGATATTGTGCGGCGCCTCGACAAATTGAATTCCGATCTTTCGCAAATCCGTCTGGCATCCAAGAAAAGCTCGCTTGGCTGGCTGTTTGGCAAAAAGAAGCCACAACAGGACAGCGTAAAGGGTCTGTACATGTGGGGCGGCGTCGGGCGTGGAAAGACCATGCTGATGGACCTCTTCATGGAAGTGGCTGTGGTCCAAAGAAAGCGACGGGCGCACTTTCATGAGTTCATGGCCGACGTGCACGAGCGCATTCACCAATACCGCCAGGCGCTCAAGCGCGGCGAAGTGAAGGGCGACGACCCAATTCCTCCTGTCGCCGATCAGATTGCTGAAGAAACCCGTCTGTTGTGCTTCGATGAATTCTCAGTCACCGACATTGCCGATGCGATGATCCTCGGACGTTTGTTCACGCAGCTCTTCGAGCGCGGCGTTGTGGTGGTTGCCACATCCAACGTGGATCCGGTCAACCTCTATAAGGATGGGATCAACCGACAGCTGTTCCTGCCATTTATTGATCTTTTGCGCGCGCGCACCGATGTGGTGATGCTGGACAGTCCGACAGACTATCGCCTGGAGAAAATCGGCGGAGCGGAGATTTATCTCTCGCCTCTCAATGAGGAGACGCGGGAAGGTATTGAAGCCCTCTGGAAAAAGTTGACCCATGGTCTTGCCTCGCATCCCGAAGAGCTCAACTATAAGGGTCGCAAGATACCTGTTCGCGCCGTCGCCTCCGGAGTGGCGCGCTTCAGCTTTGATGAACTGTGCATGCAGCCCCTGGGAGCTGCCGATTACCTGCGTATCGCCGATGCCTATGGAACCGTGTTTTTGGAGAACGTTCCGGTGTTGAGCCGCGAGCGTCGCAACGAGGCCAAGCGATTCATTAATCTGATTGATGCTCTATATGACAACGGCATCAAGGTCGTCATATCTGCAGAAGCAGAACCGACGTCATTATATGTGTCGCAAAGCGGCACGGAAGCATTCGAATTTGATCGCACGGTCTCACGTTTGATCGAAATGCGGTCCACGGACTACCTCTCAGGTGAGAGGAGACAAATACCTGCTTAGATTGAGTGACGTGAAGGTCAACTAAGTTAGGTAGAACGGTGAATAAAAAGTCACAGATCTCGCGCAATCTCAAGAGATTGGCTTGCGCGTTTTCTCTAAAGGGAGTACTGCCACTCCAGTCATAAGCGGATGGCAGTAAAGGTCCATCTTACGTAAAGGGAAACTTTCGGATATGGCGCGTAACAAAATTTCGTTGATTGGCTCCGGCCAAATTGGTGGCACTTTGGCTCACCTTGCCGGCTTGAAAGAGCTCGGCGACATTGTACTTTTCGACATCACAGAAGGCGTGCCTCAGGGCAAGGCTCTCGACCTGGCGGAATCCTCCCCGGTTGATGGTTTCGACGCTAAACTCGTTGGCGCAAACGACTATGCCGCGATCGAGGGTTCCGACGTAATCATCGTGACCGCTGGCGTTCCACGCAAGCCTGGCATGAGCCGTGACGATCTGCTTGAAATTAACCTGAAGGTTATGGAGCAGGTTGGTGCCGGTATCGCCAAATATGCACCTGACGCATTTGTTATCTGCATCACCAACCCGCTCGACGCGATGGTTTGGGC
>JABXHV010000107.1 GCA_013373445.1 Paracoccaceae bacterium
ACGGCGCGCGCGCTCTATCACGAGGCCTGGACAATCTGCACCGAAGCCGATGACATTGTCTCACGCGCGTTGTTCGAAAAACTCCTGGGTGATGAAGAGCACCATATCGATTTTCTGGAAACCCAGCTTGAGTTGATGAAGCGTATCGGCGCCGAGAATTATGGTCAGCTTCAATCGCGCTCGGCTGATGCAGCCGGCGAACCAGCTGGTGATGCGGTCTGAAGGTCGTCGTCTTGTGCGACCAACCGCATGAAGTGCACTGGCATCAGCGCCTAGTTTTCGTAATCATCGCTTTCTTCCGCGGCTCGTAGCACATGCGGGTTGTCCTCTGTTTCCTGTGAGAGGGGCAGAGGCAAATGCGGTGCGAAGAGGAAGGCGCGCTTGAAATCTTCCCGTGCAGCGCCAAATGCCAGGTAATTGTTCTGCTTTTGCCAGTCCAGCCAATCACCAACGGATTTGCGGGCCCGGCACGCCTCCATGTGAGCGTGCAGGAAATCCTGATAGTCGCCTTCATTTACCCCGGTGGCACCCGTGCGGATCATCCCGTTATCAAGTGCCCGGTTGACGACTGGCATAAGGTCTTCCAGCCCAAGGTCCGCAATGGCCGTCAGCCATCCATGCCAGATGTAGTCGGTCGGGTCTGGCGGTGTGCCCGAGATGAGGCTTGATAGCTTTTGGCTGGCTGTGAGTGTCGAGACACGTCCCTCCAAGACTTCGAAAGTCCAGCACCGCAGGTATGCATTGCGAATGATCCAGTCGGTATCGGGATCAAGTGCGAGCTGAAAACAGGTGTCCGCGTGACCGCTTGAGAGCGCCATCAGAACCTGGGGTATCGTCTCGCCAATGGCGTCACCGGTAAGGGCTGCGACTTTCTGTGCCGGTTTGCGCAGTGCTTGGGCCAGGGGATCAAACGTCTCGCCAACCCCAAGCGCAGCCAGGATGTGGATGCCATAAAACAGTGACAGCCGTTCACGTGGATCGATGGGCAGGTCCCTGGCCTCTCGCTCCAGGAGCAGCAGGAAGACCGGTATGCAGTCATCGGGGTGGTTCAGACAGCGGCTAATACCTTCCCATGGGAAGTTGCCCGGCCTGGAAAGTGCGTCGATGATTTCGTGTCGCTTCATATACCTTCACCCACTTGCAGGACAGTAACACACAACTCAGAATATGGGAGAGGGAATCGATATTGCAGGTTCTCCAGGGTCAGGCTTTGGGCGGTTTTCGTTTGACCCTGTTTGTCGGATCGGCCGTCGCTGGATCATCCGGCCAGGGATGTTTGGGGTAACGCCCTTTCATCTCGGCCTTTACATCTGCCCAGGACCCCGCCCAGAACCCTGGCAGGTCCCGTGTGATCTGAAGTGGGCGAGACGCGGGCGACAGAAGTTTTAGCGTCAAGGGCACCGAGCCCTGACAGATCGCCGGATGGCTCGACAATCCGAACAACTCCTGAACCCGGATCGAGGCGCTCGGCCCGGCCGGGTCAGAATAGTCGATGGCTACATTTGTGCCGGTCGGCGCGGTGAAGTGGCTCGGAGCAAGTTGGTCCAGCTGTTGCGCTTGAGGATAAGGCAGGAGCACCGCAAGCGCGTTGCCAAGGCACTCGGCATCCACGTCATCCATCCGCGTCATTCCGCTCAAGAATGGCCGCAGCCACTCATCCAGATGAGCAAGCAGGCCGTCGTCTGACAAATCGGGAAAGTCTGGTGAGCCGTTGTGCCGGGCGTATTCCACCCGGGCCCGCAACAGCAGTTGCCCTTTGCTCCAGCCAAGACGATCAATGCCCCGTCTTTTGACCTCAGCCAGCAAGGCATTTTCGATATCGCTTGGGTTCAGTTTTGCAACAGGCTCACTGGCCAGTTCGATGGCACCATAGCGCCGAATTTTACGACCCTTTAGGCGTCCGCCGCCATCCAATGCAATATCGACATCCTCGGTGATCGCGTTTGCAAAGAGGTCTTCAATATCGCTTTTGGAAATGGGCGCGCAAAGCTTGATGAAACCATTTGCGGCCTTTCCCTGAAGGTCTGCAATCACCAGGAAGTCGGCACTGGCGAGCGCGCTTTCTGCAGGCATTTCTGCGCTGCGACCATTGGCGAGGCGAAAACGCCCCTGAGGCCCGCGAGCCTCGGCAACACGGTCCGGATAGGCCAGAGCAAGGACGCGCCCGGCACTGTCGGGATTTGGCGTCTTGTTCTTGTCCTTGGTTATGTCCAGCCAACGATGCGCTTGCGCACGGCCATCGCGAGAGCGCGCACTGCGATCTCGCTCCAGATGCCGAATGCGATCGCGCAGGTCCAGATCCCTGCCGCCAAGCCCCGGGTCGCTCAGGATGGACGCGATGTAGCTCGCAGTCGCACCTTCTCCGTCATTGCTGCTCTCCATGACCATATGTGCAAGTCGCGGAGACAATGGGAACTTTGACAGCTGCTTGCCATGGTCCGTCAATCGCTTGTTATCGTCGAGAGCATTCAGCGATTGCAAAAGGGAAATGGCCTCGCTCCAGGCGCCCTTGGGCGGAGCATCCAGAAAGGCAAATTCACTGAGATCCAAAGAGCCCCAGGTCGCAAGGTCCAGGGCAAGCGAAGAGAGGTCTGCCTGCAGGATTTCAGGGGTATCGAATGCAGGCAGCGAACTGGTCTGCGGTTCATCCCACAATCTGTAGCAGACACCAGCCGCAAGACGACCCGCACGGCCGCGCCGCTGGTCAGCGGAGGCTTGAGAAACACGAACAGTTTCGAGCCGGGTCAGGTTGGTTTGTGGTTCATAACGTGGAACACGGGCAAGGCCGCTGTCGATCACCACCCGAATGCCCTCGATGGTGAGAGAAGTCTGCGCAATCGCCGTGGTCAAAACAACCTTGCGCTGACCAGCCGGCGCCGGATTGATCGCCATGTCCTGTGCATTGCCATCCATGGCACCATACAGAGGCGCAATGAGTGTATCCGCAGGCAGTTGATCGCGCAGCAGGTCCTGCGAGCGCTTGATTTCGCCTTGTCCCGGCAGAAATGCCAGGATCGATCCGCTTTCCTCGCGGCTCGCCTTGAGGATCGCCGCAGCCATTTGCGGTTCAATACGCTGCTGCGCATTACGCCCGAGATAACGGGTTTCTACAGGGAAGCTGCGCCCTTCGCACGTCAGAACACGGCAGTCGCCCAGCAGGGCGGAAACGCGCGTGGCTTCTATGGTTGCAGACATAGGCAGCAGGCGAAGGTCCTCACGAAAGGCAGATTGAACATCCAGGGCCAGGGCGAGCCCCAGATCGCCGTCAAGCGAGCGTTCGTGAAACTCGTCAAACAGGACGGCACTGACACCGCTGAGCTCTGGATCATCCAGAACAAGACGTGTGAACACACCTTCGGTGATAACTTCTATCCGGGTTTTTGCACTGACCTTTGTATCCATGCGCACCCGGTAGCCGACCGTTTCACCGACAGCTTCGCCGAGCTCGCTGGCCATACGCCGCGCAGCGCTTCTGGCTGCAAGTCTGCGCGGCTCCAGAACAAGAATGCGCCCGCCTGACTGTCCACTCGCGTGTTCGGGCGAACACCAAGGCGCGTCAAGCAGTGCCAGCGGCACGCGCGTTGTTTTGCCGGCACCGGGTTCTGCCACCAGAACCGCATTGCTGTCATCGACCAACGTTGCAAGAAGGTCGTCGATCACCGCATCGATCGGCAAAGGTTGTGAACCCGAGTGTCTCGGCATTGAGTGCTTCCAGGTCTGGCAAGCGGTCAGACGGTCCAGTTGCGACCAGTCAATTGAACCGCAAAGTCGTCAGGACGTCTTGCAAACGCGGCCAACCCTTCAAGAGCGGGATTGGGATGGGTGACAATGAAGGTTGGAATGGTCTTCATCAGGGCTTCATGGGGAGCCTTGGTCTCGAAGGACTTCCGGAAGCAGGCCTCGGTCAGAAACGCTGCAACATGCTGTGTCACGCCGCCCGCGATATAGACGCCGCCGCGCGCAAGGACAGTCAGGGCAAAGTCGCCAGAGATCCGGCCAAGGGCACGGGCGAAGGTCTCGAGGGTTTTCACGCCCACCGGATCCTGCTGCTTTGCAGCTTCCGTGATCTCCGACGCCGTTTTGAATGTACGCTCTTGCTTCATCGCCAGCGCGACACCGCGTGCGAGGCGCGGCAAACCTGTCCCGCTGACGATCATTTCAGCGCTCAGGCGTCCGCCGGTGCGCTCGACATGCGGAAATATCTCGAAATCATCGGGATGGACGGGGCCGACTTCCACGTGACCACCTTCACCAGGAACCGGAATCCAGGTGTTGGCCGCGCGGACCATTGCCGCAGCTCCAAGGCCGGTGCCAGGTCCAATGACGAATTTGGAATAGCCATCAAGAATGCTGCCGCTGCCGATCTGGGTCACATCCGTGCCGGACAGGACAGGCAAGGCCAACGCCTGCGCTTCAAAGTCGTTGAGAATGATGACCTGCTCGAGACCGAGATCTGTGATCATCTTTTTGGGTTCGATCACCCAATCGGCATTTGTCAGCGCAATGGCATCACCTGTCACAGGACCGGCAACCGCGATGATCGCAGTCTTGGGATGACAGTCCGCAGGTAGATGCTGGCGGATGGCGGATGAGATATCAGGATGCTCCGTCGTCTTGGGAACGCCGAAGACATCGGTTTTCTCGTTCTCGCCGTGAACAAGCGCCAGGCGCGCGTTCGTGCCGCCAATATCGGCCACGAGAACCGGAAACGTAAAAGACTGTTCGTTCGATGGATCAAAACTCATCTGAAACTCAAATTTAAAAATTACTTGGACGTCAACGCCTCGAGGCCGATCAAGGTCGTGGCTTGCAAAAGGATATCAGCTGTCGACAAGTTCAGGGCCATGGGCATGTCATACACAATGGCAAGCCGCATCAGTGCTTTGACATCGACATCATGAGGCATGGGCGAAAGCGGATCAGCGAAGAAGATCAGGCAATCGAGGCGGTTTTCGGCAATCATTGCGCCGATTTGCTGGTCGCCGCCGAGTGGGCCGCTCTTCAGCCGCGTGATATTCAGGTCGGGGCAGCGATCGAGGACGCGGGCGCCGGTAGTGCCAGTGGCGTAGAGCTTGAAGCCTTTGAGCTTGGACTCGTGACTTTTTGCAAACTCCACCATGATGTCTTTTTTCGCATCATGCGCAACCAGTGCCAGTGTTGGCTTCTCGGTCATTCAGCCTCTCCTCGATACCATTCTTGTTCCGTCGGAGATTGGTTTAGCCTTACTTCGTGAGAAGCGCAAAGGACTACTGACCTTTTGCGACTTGCAAAATTCGAAATCAGGACAGTCTTGACCGATCTGGCGGTGTTGGTTCAACAGCGTCAGTTAAACAGGGAACACCGCACGCGCTTTCGGGCAGATGCCCGATGAACGAGCGGCTTTTCAAATGTGAGCCCGGCGATTTCCATCACCAGTTTCATCCTGATCGCTGCCGCAAAGGCCTGCTTGGACCGCACCGGAATGGCGAAGGACCCGGGCCCGCCGATCACACAGTCTTCATAGTAGTGATCGAGGTTCATCACGGACTGCCAGGTGGATGGTTTGTCACTCATCATCAACGGAAGACCGTTGATCGTCACGCCGGTTTGCAGTGACAAGTCACGCGCCCGCGTCACGGAGCCACCCTGGTTGTTCGGCCCATCGCCGGAAATGTCGATGACCTTACGCAGACCATTGTATTCATTTGCGTCAAACAATTGGACCGAGTGGGCCAAGGCCGCTGAGATCGAGGTGCGCCTAACTTGCCGAAGGGGCGCCTCTGCAATGCTACTGGCAAAGGCTTCTGCCGTATCTGCATTGTCGATGACGCTCCAGTTCGCAACGGTGTAGTGCTGCCCGATTCCGCCCCATTCGATATAGGTGATCGCGATCCGGCCAAGTGGTCCGTATTGAACGGCCTGCAGGAATTCAGGTGATGTTATCGCGTCGACATAACCGGCGCGTTGTACTTCTTGCTCGTCCGTATCCATGGATTGGGAGATGTCGACTGCGAGCACAAGCTCGACATCCACTTCCTTGGACATGTCGTAACCGACTTTTTTGAGCTTGGAGGAGGGGAGTTGGAAATCACTCGCATGACTTGCCGGGCTCATGAAGGCGTAGCTGGCAAAGGTCAGCAAAAACAGGCTGAAAACAAACTGGGTTTTTGAACACAAGCTGAAACGCATAGGTATTCTCCTGTGTCGGCGTCAAGCCGGTTGTAATTTCTCCCCATTCAAAGTGATTCTATTTTTTAAAAAGGTATCATCCAATAACTTACTTGAACATGAATAAGAAAATCGAGTTGTGAGTAAATGAGGGGTGTAAATTTCAAAGATGACCTTGCGGAATTTTGAAGTAAATTGTTGAGGTGGTGTAAGCGGGTAGGTCGAAATCACCGGCAGGACGAGTGAGCTGTGAGCTCCATTCTGCACAACAATGGCGCGAAAAAACTCTGTCTTCTGCCTAACATTAATGCTTTGCCGTCTTGACGAATATGCGTCATCCGGGAGATGTTGAAGAAATTCTCATTGAGTGAATAATTTTTCACAAGCCTGTTCATCGGATGGGTGAACAAGTTAAAGGCCACCGGACAGCCTATGCGAATGCAAGATCAGGATTGGATGGAACATCTGGCTATTCGCGCTGCGTGGCTCTCCTTCGTGGGCGGGCAAACGCAAGGCGAAATTGCGTCCCAGCTTGGTGTCTCGCCTGCAAAGGTTCATCGGCTGATTGCACATGCGCAAAAGCAAGGTCTGATCAAGTTTCAGATCGAAGGTCGTCCCCTTGAATGCTTGCAGCTGGAAGACTTGCTGATCTCCGAGTTTGGCTTGAAGACCTGTGTCATTGCGCCTGATGTTGGCGGCTGCGATCAGGAAAGTGCCATACGGTCCGTCTCCTCGGTTGCCGCCCATGTCCTGGCCGGGCTCCTGTCGACGACCGATATCAAACGCGTTGGCGTTGGTATGGGGCGTACCTTAAAGGCCAGTTTTGAAAAGATGCCGCGCCTGTCACAGCCCAAGCTGGAGATTGTTTCTATTTGTGGCTCTTTGACGCGTACCCTTGCTGCCAACCCATATGATGTTGTGCAGCTCCTGCAGGAGCGCACGGGTGGTGAAGGCTATTATCTGCCGGTTCCCTATTTTGCCGAAAGTGCCGAGGAAAAAGACATCTTCCTGGGCCAGCGAAGTGTGCAGGACCTGATGGCGAAGGCACGCCATGCGGATGTTTTTGTAATCGGTATCGGGTCCATCGAGGAAGAGGGACATCTCGTGCAGCGTGACATGATCACCTCGCAAGAACAGGTGGAGCTGCATAAAAGCGGTGCGGTTTGTGATTTGATGGGCCGGTTCCTGACAGCGGAAGGCAAGAGTGTCGCCGTTGATCTGGGGGACCGCGCTGTTGGTTTGCACTTCCAGGAAGTCAACGGAAGTCGCGTGATTGCGCTGGTAGGCGGTGAAAGCAAGGCGGACGCGACCCTTGCTGCGCTGCGTTCCGGTGTCATTACCGATCTTGTGGCAGATGAGACGCTGGCAATGGCGTTGAGCGACAAGATTGGATTAAAGCTGGCGCGTTCAGCCTGACGGTTGGCGTGCCTCGAGGGGAAGTAGACCAGGACCTTAAAAGAGGTTCCTTTGTGTCGGAGGATAGATGAATGAAGAAACTCCTGACGATTGGTGCTGCTGCAGCAGGAATGGCATTTTCTGTATCTGCAATGGCCGCGGACATTTCACCAGCCGTTCTTTACGATATTGGTGGCCGCAACGATAAGTCTTTCAACGAAGCTGCCTACACCGGTGCTGAATTGTTCAGCAGCGAAAAGGGGGTTTCTTATCGGGACTTTGAAATTCAGAACGACAGTCAGCGTGAACAGGCTCTGCGTAACTTTGCAAAGCGTGGCATGAGTCCGATCGTTGCAATCGGCTTCTCGCAGGCGAACGCCGTCGAGAAGGTTGCGAAGGAATATCCTGATCTGCAGTTTGCGATCGTCGACATGGTCGTTGATCTGCCAAACGTACGTTCCATCGTGTTTAAGGAACATGAAGGTTCCTACATCGTCGGTCTCGCTGCCGGCATGGCCTCTGAAACAGGCAAGGTCGGATTTATCGGCGGTATGGATATCCCCCTGATCCGCAAATTCGCATGTGGTTACAAGCAAGGCGTGATGGCCGCGAATTCGGACGCAGAGGTTCTTGAGAACATGACCGGTACAACCGGTGGTGCATGGAACGATCCTGTGAAGGGCGGCGAGCTTGCCAAGTCTCAGTTCGATCGTGGTGCAGACGTGATTTATCATGCCGCAGGCGGCACCGGCCTCGGTGTTCTTCAGGCAGTTGCCGACGCAGGTAAGCTGGGCATCGGCGTTGATTCCAACCAGAACGGCCTGCATCCGGGTCATGTTCTGACGTCCATGCTGAAGCGGGTCGATAATGCTGTCTACATGGCATTCGATGATGCGATGAACGACAACTGGTCTGCGGGCATCCAGGTGCTTGGTTTGGCTGAAGGCGGTGTTGACTGGGCAGTTGATGAGAACAACAAAGAGCTGCTGACACCAGAAATGCTTGCTGCCGTGGAAGCTGCAAAGGCTGACATCATCTCCGGCAAGATCGAGGTACATGACTACATGGCGGACGAGTCCTGCCCAATGTAGGTCGGTTTATCTGCGCGCAGGGCAAGCCTTGCGCGCAGAATTCCAATTATCGGATCGAATGGCCCGTTCGAGATACAAGGGCAAGCTATTGGACCAGATAAGAACGACAACCGGCCGATCAGGTGAGGGGGCGCAATGAGCGGTGCAAGTGCCATTGAGCTGCGCAAGATAAACAAGAAATTTGGACCGGTTCACGCCAACAGGGACATTGACCTTGTTGTCAGGAAAGGGTCGATCCATGGCATCATCGGTGAAAACGGTGCCGGCAAATCGACGCTCATGTCGATCCTCTATGGTTTCTATCAGGCCGACAGCGGTCAAATCCTGATCGATGGCAAGGAAGTCACGATCCAGGATTCGAAATCCGCGATCTCGCAGGGTATTGGCATGGTGCACCAGCACTTCATGCTGGTTGATAATTTCACCGTGCTTGAGAACGTGATTTTGGGTGCCGAAGGCGGCGGCCTCTTGGCTGGAGGTGTCACCAAGGCACGCCAGGAAATGCACCGTCTTGCGACGGACTATGAACTGAAGGTCGATCCGGACGCCGTGATCGAAGATCTGCCGGTCGGACTGCAACAACGGGTCGAAATTCTGAAGGCCCTGTTTCGACGCGCCGAAATACTCATTCTGGACGAGCCCACCGGCGTTCTGACACCCTCTGAGGCCGACCATCTTTTCAAAATTCTCGAAGCCCTCAAGAACGAGGGCAAGACGATTATTCTGATCACTCACAAGCTGCGCGAGATCATGGCTGTGACCGATACGGTGTCCGTCATGCGCCGCGGCGAGATGGTTGCAACCCGCGAGACGGCGAACACCTCAATGGAAGAATTGGCCGAGCTGATGGTCGGTCGCAACGTGCTTTTGCATGTAGACAAACAACCGGCCACTCCCGGGGATGTCGTTTTGACAGTTGAGAACCTGGAGGTTGTCGACGGGCGCGGTGTTCGCGTCGTCAAGGATGTCTCGCTGGAGGTACGCGCCGGTGAGATCGTCGGTATTGCAGGTGTATCCGGCAACGGCCAATCGCAAATGCTGGAAGCCTTGAGCGGTATTCGCAGGGCCAAGAGTGGCAAGATGACCATAGACGGCGAAACGATAGACCTGTCCAAGGACGCCATCGACCCGGAGAGCATGCGTGCCCGCAACATGGGTCATGTACCTGAAGACCGTCACCGTATGGGTCTGGTCAACAGTTTCGCAGAGTATGAAAACGCCATTCTCGGGTACCACTGCGATCAGCAATACCTCAACGGACCATTCCTGAATGTCACCGGCATTCGCGAGACGGCTCTTGAACAGATCGAGAAATACGACATTCGTCCGCCAAACCCAATGCTCAAGACAGCCAACTTTTCCGGCGGAAACCAGCAGAAGATCGTTCTCGCCCGTGAAATCGAAAAAGACCCGAGCGTCCTTCTGGTTGGCCAGCCGACACGCGGTGTGGACATCGGTGCCATCGAATTCATTCACAAGCGCCTGGTTGAACTGCGGGACGCAGGCAAGGGCATCCTGCTGGTGTCTGTGGAGCTGGATGAAATCCGTTCGCTGGCCGACAGGGTGCTTGTGATGTTTGACGGCGCAATCGTTGCTGAAAGGTCTCCGGACGCCGATGAAGGTGATCTCGGATTATGCATGGCCGGTGTTGATGGAGGCTCCAAATGAGTGCGGGACAACTCCCCCGTTGGGTCGATTTTGGTCTGGTGCCGCTCCTGAACCTGGCCACAGCCTTCCTCGTCTCTGGTCTGGTCGTGCTGCTGATCGGTGAGAACCCTCTCGAAGCGGTCGAAATCCTGATCTGGGGGTCCTTGGGCTACGGTGAGGGTATTGGATTTACGTTGTTCAATGCGACCAGTTTCATTTTCACCGGTCTTGCTGTCGCCGTTGCATTCCATGCTGGTCTCTTCAACATCGGAGGTGAGGGCCAGGCCTATATCGGCGGTCTTGGTGTTGCTCTGGCCTGTCTGATGCTGGACCACTATGTGCCTTGGTGGGTGACTTTGCCCGTGGCAATCCTTGGAGGGGCACTTTTTGGTGCCGCGTGGGCGTTCATTCCAGCCTGGCTCCAGGCGACCCGTGGCAGCCACATCGTGATCACCACCATCATGTTCAACTTCATCGGAGCTGCGCTGATGGGGTACTTGCTGGTGGATGTGCTTTCCAAGC
>JABXHV010000176.1 GCA_013373445.1 Paracoccaceae bacterium
AGATCGCCATGCAGCGCTCGCCGGCAGCACCGTAGCCGGCGCCGATCAGCGCGTCGACGGCCTGGTCCATGGCCGCGTCGGGCATGATGATCATGTGGTTCTTGGCACCACCGAAGCACTGAGCGCGCTTGCCGTTCATGGCGGCTGTGCCATAGACGTAGCGTGCGATTGGTGTCGAGCCAACGAATGAGACTGCGCTGACATCAGGATGTTCGAGGATTGCGTCCACAGCACCCTTGTCACCGTTGACGACGTTCAAGATACCCTCAGGCAGACCGGCTTCAATCATGAGCTCTGCAAGACGCAGCGGCACGGAAGGATCGCGCTCGGATGGCTTGAGAATGAAAGCGTTGCCGCAAGCGATCGCAGGAGCGAACATCCACATCGGGATCATCGCTGGGAAGTTGAACGGTGTGATACCGGCACCAACGCCAACAGGCTGGCGAATAGAATACATATCGATGCCTGGGCCGGCACCTTCCGTGAATTCGCTTTTCTGCAGGTGCGGAATACCGATGACGAATTCGCAAACCTCGAGACCGCGGATCACATCGCCCTTGGCATCTTCAATGGTCTTGCCGTGCTCACGAGAGAGCAACTCGGCCAGTTCGTCCATGTTCTTGTTCAGGAGTTCAACGAACTTCATGAACACGCGTGCACGACGCTGCGGGTTTACCGCGGCCCATTTCGGCTGAGCTTCCTTGGCGTTGGCAACAGCGGCAGCAAGTTCTGCTTCGCTTGCCAGGGAAACCTGGCCTTCGACTTCACCTGTCGCAGGATTATAGACATCGGCAAAGCGACCAGAGGTACCCTCTACGTGCTTACCACCAATGAAATGACCGAAAGTTTTCATCGCATTTCTCCCATGGGATTCAGGCTTTTCATGCCTTGATAGGCTTTGTCTTGCCTTTTATTTTTGTAATAAACAAGCGCCTAATTTCCTCATCCATTGTGCAAAAATTATAGTTAGGCTAAAACTCCAAAAGATTATGCGTCATTTGACGTGATCCGTACACACTCCAGTGGCGCGCGCATTCAGGTACGTAAAGCGAGAGTTTTGGATATGAACTGGGATGACTTGCGTATCTTCCTGAGCGTTGCCCGGACTGGGCAAATCCTGGCAGCAGCCAAAAGACTGGGGCTCAACCATGCGACAGTGGCCCGTCGTCTGACCGCGCTGGAGACAGATCTCGAGGCGCGTCTTTTCGACCGTTCCACATCCGGTTGCCAGATGACAGAAGCTGGTGCGCGGTTCTTTGAACATGCAGAACGCATTGAGGCTGAGCTTCTTGCTGCGCAAGGCGACCTTGGAACCAACACACCAGAGGTCACCGGAACGGTGCGTATCGGCGCACCAGACGGGTTCGGTGTCAGCTATCTTGCGCCGCGCCTCGCTGAGCTCACTCAGCTTCATCCCGGCCTGACGATCCAGCTTGTTCCTGTAAGCCGTACCTTCTCACTGTCACGACGCGAGGCGGATATCGCCATAACAATTGACCGGCCGGAGACTGGTCGGCTGATTGCAGGCAAGCTTGTCGACTACACGCTCCGGCTATATGCGGCCCGGTCCTATCTGAATGCACATGGCACACCAGAAACCGAAAGCGATCTGAACTCACATACCCTGATCGGCTACGTAGAAGATTTGATCTACTCCCCTTCCCTGAACTACAGCACTGACATCGTAAGACGCTGGCCGGCACGTTTCGAGATTGCCTCTGCGCTCGGCCAGACAGAAGCAGTGCGCTCAGGTGCCGGTATCGGCATCCTGCATTCTTTCATCGCGAGATCTGACCCAAGTCTGGTTCCAGTCCTGCCCGAGCTGGTGGTCGAACGTGCTTACTGGATGGTCACCCATGAAAGCTCCCGTCCTCTGCGTCACATCTCAATCGTTCAAGATTATTTACGCGATTGCGTCGCACGAGATCGATCAATATTCGGGTAAGATCAGTCGGCGCAAAGATATATGAGGCTCAGCCTCCTTTTCAAACCTGATGAGGCGAATTCAATTCGGTCATTTCCTTTTCATTACATGTTTGACGCTATGATCTGTGCAAGACCAGAAACAACCAAGATTGCTATTTTATGAAACGCCCTGATTTCCAGAAGCCAAGCTCCATGCGCTACAAAATGCGCAGGAAGCGTCTGCAGATTTTTGAAGCAATGGCGCGCGAGAAACTGGAAAGCAAATCGGAGCTTGAAATACTGGATGTAGGAGGGATTGCGGAGTACTGGAATCTCTTGTCGCCAGACCTGCTGCCAAAGCTGCATTTCACACTGGTCAATCTGACATCCTGGGATGGAATGGCGGATGGCGGTCCGGAAGGTTTCCGTTTTGAGGCGCGGATCGGCGATGCCTGTTCCATGCCAGAATTTACAGATGGTCAGTTTGACATATGCCATTCCAACAGCGTCATCGAGCATGTCGGCAATATGCAAGCCATGGCGCGTTTTGCTGCCGAGACGACGCGTGTTTCAAAAAGCTACTATCACCAGACGCCGAACCTCTGCTTTCCAATCGAACCGCATTACGGCGTGCCCTTTCTGCACTGGCTACCAGCGCCGACGCGCGCGCGCATCTTGAACAACCGCAAAGTTGGCTATGGTGAAGTGACTTCGACTTTTGAGGACACGATCCAGGTTGTCGACCACACAGAGCTGCTGTCGGCCTGGTTGTTTCAAGGTCTTTTCAAAGACGCCACGCTTCAGCGTGAAAAGGTTCTGTTTCTAACGAAGTCGCTTATTGTGACCGGCGGCGACGTCGGCTGACAAATGCTTCGCCGCCAGGCTTTTTTCCCTAGCGCCACGTCTGCGTTTCTGCGATCCACTGCCGCGCGCGCGCTTCCGGGTCCGCGTTCAAGGTGATATCGGTCACCACCGCAGCACTGTCGGCGCCATTATCAAAAACTCCTGGCAACCGTTCGGGATTGAGGCCGCCAATCGCGACCAGAGGCAAATCACCAACTTTGTCCTTCCATCGACGCACGCGCTCAACGCCCTGCGGCGCCCACTTCATCTTTTTCAAAATGGTCGGATAAACCGGACCAAGCGCCACATAGTCCGGCGCGACGGCCATCGCTGTGCCCAGTTCGGCTTCATCATGGGTTGAAACGCCCAACTTGAGACCTGCAGCCTTGATTTTGGCGACATCCGCGTCGGCAAGGTCTTCCTGACCGAGATGAACAAAATCGCAGCCCAACTCGATCGCCTCCTGCCAATAGTCGTTGACGATCAACTGACAGCCATGTGCTGCGCAGAGTTCCTTGGAGGCGAGGATCTCTGAGCGGATCTCTTCATCACTCTTGTCCTTCATACGCAGCTGGACCAGCTTGACACCCAAAGGCACCAAGCGCTTGATCCAGGCGGAACTGTCGACGATCAGGTAAAATGGATCGAGTTTCATTATTTACTCTTTTGGTTCTCGCAGTGGTTTGCACAAAACGTCTCAAGCGCGCGACGCGTCAAGGCGAGTCAAAAACAGCCATTCCGATCACTGGTGTCGAAGGAACTGCCATATCGCGCGGCTCCAGAGGACCGGCTTCGAAGGCATCGCGCCCGGCGCTCACTGCGCCGGCAAATGCCTTGGCCATTTTGATCGGGTCAACCGCCTTGGCAACGGCCGTGTTCAAAAGCACAGCGTCATAGCCAAGTTCCATGACCTGCGCCGCATGAGACGGTCGTCCAAGTCCGGCATCGACAACCAGCGTCGTTTCGGGGAAGTAAGCGCGATAGCTGCGCAATGCGTCCGGGTTCACCGGTCCCTTGGCGGACCCAATGGGTGCACACCAGGGCATCAGCACTTCACAGCCAGCCTGTAGCAACTTTTCACCGGTCATCAGATCTTCAGTCGTGTACGGAAAAACCTTGAAGCCATCATCTATGAGGATCTTCGCAGCTTCTACCAAACCGAAAACATCTGGCTGCAAAGTGTCGTGATGTCCAATCACCTCAAGCTTGATCCAGTCCGTCTTGAAAAGCTCGCGTGCCATCTTGGCCGTCGTCACAGCTTCCTTGACCGAGTGGCACCCGGCAGTGTTCGGCAACACCTTGACGCCCAGCGCACGGATCAGTTCCCAAAATTCTCCACCCGCATTGTTTCCTGCCGTCTCGCGGCGCAAGGACACTGTCACGATGCCTGGCTCGGAGATTTTGACAGCTTCCGCGAGGACCGCCGGAGACGGGTATTGGGCTGTACCAAGAAGCATACGTGATGAAATGTTTTCACCGTAAAACGTCACCATGTCTCAGCCTCCTTGCATTGGGGACAGGATTTCAATGCGATCCCCTTCGTTCAAAATGCAGGTATTCCGATCTTCCTCAGCCACCAGTTCACTGTTGCAGGCGGTCGCCAGAAACTCATGGTCGTAACCGAGTTCATCCAACAGAGCGGTCATCGTCTTTGAGTTGACGTCGACGAGATCGCCATTCACTGCGAGTTTCATCAGTGTGCTCCTTTCAAAGTGGTAGCAGCCAGATCCGCGGCCTGTATGGCAGTGGCTGGCGAGAGCAGAAAACCATGCCGGTAAAAACCATTAACGTGCACAGTGCCGTCGACGTTCATCACTTTCGGCAGGTTATCCGCAAAGGCGGGCCGGACGCCCACACCGGTCTCGACAATCTTTGCCTCGGCGAAGGCTGGATGCAGCGCATAGGCAGCATTCAACAACTCCATCATCGAACGCGCAGAGATCGGACCATCGTCCTCACTCTCAATCATCGTTGCGCCGACCATGAACCGTCGGCCAGCGCGCGGAACGATATAGATCGGAATGCGGGGGTGGAGCATACGTACGGCGCGCGAAAGCCTCACATCCTTGCATTCCAGGATCAGCATTTCACCGCGCACGCCGCGCAGCCCAGCCAAGTCAGAACTGGCGCCCGTGCAATCCAGAACCAGATCAAATTGTGGCTTTGCTTCATCCGCAGACGGGTCTTTGTCATGGACTATCTTTGCCCCGAGACCTTCCAGCTTTGCCATCAGCGCCGGAAGCGCCTTTCTTGGATCAAGATGTGCTTCTGAGGCGAAGAAGAGACCCTTTGCGAAGCGTCCCTCAAGATCCGGCTCCAAAGCCGCAATCTGTTCACCGTCCAACCATTCGAACTCTCTGGTGCGGGCGGAGAACCGTTTTAGCTCTCCGGCATCGCGCTGTGGAGCGACAACAAGCGTTCCCCGACGCTCGACCTCTTCAGGCAATGCCTCTTCCCACCAGTCTGCCGCACGCTGGCCCAGCGTAATCACGTCCTCTTCGGCACCCTCTCGCTCACACCAGGGAGCCAACATTCCGCCAGCCAGCCAGGACGCACTTTTGGCAAACGCCGGTGCGGGATCAAAGAGGGTCACTTCAAATCCTTGGCGCAGCAGCTCCAACGCTGTCGTCAGTCCTGCGACCCCCGCTCCGCGTACCAATATGTGCTTGGACATTCCAATGACCTTCGAAGGTTCGCAACCTGTTGAGATCCAGTCCATTTGGTTTGAAAGGAAAAGTGCCTCAACTCGATTGGCAACGGCAGTAAAGCCGCATGTGTTGAAGGCAGGCACCATCCCTACGCCAGCTTGAACTGGATCAGGTTCATCGGGTCTTTGCGCTGTCCCCCGGTAAGGGTAACCAGCAAACTCTCAGCCCTTTGTCAGGACTCCCCAGGTGAGCGCGTAAAGTGTCTTAGAGACCGGCGAGCGTCAAGCCTTGGTCACACGATCCAGAAAATTATTCCTGGAACCGCTGCATAAACCGATTGAGCGTCTCTTGAGAGGTAAAGCGGTAGACGTCCATACGGTGTGGTGGATTTTGATAAATTTTCAAAACCTTTTCCCGCGTGCTGTGCCGCGTCGCCCAGACAAATTTCAAGAACTTCAAAAAGCTGAGATTGAACCGCTCAGTGCATCCCTTTGGAAGGTCTGCGCGATTTTTCCCATGGTATTTCCAACACCGATTTATGACGCGCCACATTCGAATGTGAACCGGCAAATCTAGCCAAATCAGGGTATCGGCCCTTTCGGCCCGTTCTGCATAGGAGTCAGAAGCGTTGCCTTCGAAAATCCATTGATCCAACGCGTGAACACGTTCGCAAAGATCGCGTTTTTCTGCCTTTGACCGCTCAACCCAATTGGGTTTCCAGTGCACATGATCCATGTGGTAAACCGGCAAACCCGTCCGCTTGCCCAAACGCCGCGCAAGCGTGCTCTTGCCCGATCCGGCGCCACCAACAATCATCACGCGTTTCATTTGGAAAGTCCATTGAAGCCATTAGGAAGGGACGCGCCTTATAGTTTACCTGCCGTGAGTGTCAAACGTGAACGGGCTGTTCAGTGGATATTTCATCTGCATTCGCTATCTTCAGGACAGAGAACAATGATGGCAAACAAGAAGGGAACGTCTAAATGTCCTGGCTTCATGGTCCTGATCCAATTCCCGGTGTCAGTGAGAGTATCGATCCGATCGAGACGATTGTTCTGCCGCGCACCAGCGACATCGGCGGCTTCGAGGTGAACCGCGCCCTCCCCTCCGTTCGCAGGCGCATGGTCGGTCCCTTTCTGTTTTTCGATCAATTGGGCCCCGCAGAGATTCTCGTCGGTGGTGGCATCGATATCAAACCGCATCCACACATCGGTCTGGCAACAGTCACCTATTTGTTTGATGGCGAGCTTTACCACCGCGATAGTCTTGGAACATCACAGGCGATCACTCCCGGCGCCCTTAACTGGATGAGCGCAGGAAAAGGTATCGTACACTCGGAGCGGGAAACCGAAGAGCGGCGCGCTCAGCCGCGCGATATTTTCGGCATTCAAAGCTGGGTAGCCCTGCCAAAAGACAAGGAAGAAGGGACCGCCACCTTCCAGCATCTTGAGGACTCTGCCCAACCCCATCTGGAAGAAGCTGGTGTCAGCGTCAAGGTGATCGCCGGTGAGATCTATGGCGCCAAGGCGCAGGTCAAGACCGAATCCGACCTGTTCTACGCTGATGTCACTCTGGCTCCAGGCGCCCGACTGCCTCTAGATGCCGGATGGGAGGAACGCGCGCTTTACATTCTCTCAGGGCGGTTGACAATCTCGGGCCAAGTCCATGAAGGAGCGCAGCTTCTGGTGTTTCGGCCCGGAGACGCGCTGGTCATCGAAAACAGCGGCAACGAGCCTGCCCGTCTGATGCTTCTTGGCGGTGAGCCTCTCTCCGAACGTCGCTACATCTGGTGGAACTTCGTCTCATCCTCTCGCGAAAAGATCGAGCAGGCCAAGGAAGAGTGGCGCCGCGGTCAGTTTGATATCGTTCCGGGAGATGAAGAGGACTTCATTCCACTGCCCGAATAAAACTGGAAGATCGTCCGGCTTCATCCAAGCCGACTTGATTTGCGCTTGGGCACGCTCTTACATGTTGGCAAGAGCCAAAATGCCTAATGAGTGGGAGCGAGCATGAGATTGGGGATTGACTGGGGCGGAACCAAAATGGAGATCATCGCGCTGAATGATCAGGGCGAGGAAATCTACCGCGAACGTATTCCAACCCCTAAAGACGACTACATCGGGTGTATCGAAGCCGTCGCGACGCTTGTCGCAAACGCCGAAACCAAAACCGGCCAAGTCGGCACCCTTGGCATCGGCATTCCCGGTTCGATATCTCCGGCAACCGGATTGGTGAAAAACGCCAATTCGACCTGGATGAACGGCCAGCCCCTCGACAAAGACCTTTCAGCCCGACTTGAGCGCGAAGTGCGTATTCAAAATGACGCCAACTGCCTGGCCGTTTCCGAGGCAACCGATGGCGCAGGTGCCGGACAATATATTGTTCATGCCATCATCATCGGGACCGGCTCCGGATCAGGCATCGCCATCAATGGCAAGGCCCACCGTGGTGCCAATGGTATTGGCGGTGAATGGGGCGGGATCGGATTGCCCTGGCTTAAGCAAGAGGAGTTCCCGGGTCCACCAAGCTGGATCGGCCACAATGGAGTGATCGACATGTATTGCTCTGGCACCGGCTTTCAGTGGGACTACCATCAGCGCAGCGGAACAGCGCTCAAGGGAAGCGAGATAATCGCTCTGAAACGGTCCGGCGATGCAATCGCGACCGCCACATATGACGCCTATGTCAGCCGACTGGCCCGCGCCCTTGCGATGTCGGCCAATCTTCTTGATCCGGATGTTTTTGTGTTGGGCGGCGGGATGTCAAACATCGACGAGCTCTATGACGATCTCATCCCTGCAATGCAGCCGTACGTCTTCTCCGACATTTATGAAACGCCCATCCGCAAGGCAGCGCATGGCGACAGCTCGGGAGTGCGTGGTGCCGCCTGGCTCTGGGGTAAACCCGGCCAATAGATCCCAGCTCATCACTCTGGTTTGAATTGACCTTGATGCCGATGCGCGCGAGGGTACGCTTCAAAGTCACACTCTTAGGATCCACAATGACCAAGTTCCTCAGCACTCTTTTCTGCCTGGCCTTTTTGTCAGCACCCGCACTGGCCGACGACCTGCAAGTCCGGGAAATCCAGAAAGGCAGCGGAGAAGAAGCCAATGTCGGGGAGACAGTCACTGTGCATTACACCGGTTGGCTCATGGACGGCACAAAGTTCGATTCCAGTCTCGATCGTGGGACACCCTTTTCCTTCACACTTGGCGAGGGTCGCGTGATCAAAGGATGGGAACAAGGCGTCGAAGGCATGCAGATTGGCGGCAAACGCGAATTGATCATCCCGCCAGAGCTTGGCTATGGCGCCAATGGCGCGGGCAATGTCATTCCGCCAAATGCAACGCTGCGCTTTGAAGTCGAGCTCTTGCAGGTCAAAGCCCAGAAATTCAGTAAGATCGACATCCCTGGGCTCAAACAAAAACTGGCCGCCGGTGTGCCTGTGGTTGATATTCGCACGAAAGGTGAATGGGTTGATACCGGCGTTATCCCCGGTGTGCATCTGATCACCTTCTTCAACGAAGATGGCAGCATCAACACGAGCTTCGGCCCGGAGATCCAGAAGATCCTCGGCGGCCCAAGCGATGATGTCGTGTTCTTGTGCCGAAGTGGTAGCCGCAGCTCAAAGCTATCTGAGTACCTGGTCAATCAGGCCGGTTTCACGAGCGTTTCGAGCGTTGATGGCGGCATGTCGGAGTGGCTTGCAAGCGGCGGCGCTGTTCAACCGCCTGCCGTGCAATAAGCCGGGCAAGTATCTGAAATCACAAACATATCATATGAATGATGCTTCGGAGACGTGGATACGCGCCCGTAGCCCTATCATTCATCTTCGAGCGGCGGCATACGGTTCCACGCATCGAGTGCTGCGATCTTGTAGGCTTCAGCCAGCGTTGGATAGTTGAATGTATTTTCGACGAAATACTCCAGCGTGCCTTTCAGGTTCAGGACAGCCTGTCCGATATGGACCAATTCTGTCGCCCCCTCCCCGACAATATGGCAGCCGAGCAATCTGCGCGTCTTCAAAGAGAAGATCATCTTCAGCATTCCGCTATCGAGGCCCATGATGTGACCACGGGATGTTTCTCGAAAACGGGCGATACCACACTCATAGTGAATGCCACGCTCCTGAATTTCTTCTTCGGTCATACCCACCGTTGAGATTTCAGGTACGGCGTAAATTCCATAAGGGAAATAGTCCGGCGGATCATAGGCTCGCATGCCAAGCGCCTGACAGGCAGCGATGCGCCCCTGCTCCATCGACGTCGACGCCAGACTTGGAAAACCAATGACATCACCAGCAGCATAGATGTGCGGCACCTCGGTCTGGAAGGTATTGGCATCAACCTTCACACGGCCTCTATGGTCTACACTCAGGCCACAGGCTTCCAGATTGAGACTGTCGGTGGCGCCCATGCGACCTGCGGCAAACAGAATGACGTTCGAACGAACGCTGCGGCCGTTCTCAAGCGTGATTTCACAGCGGCCCGGCCCATGTTTTTCGATCTTCTCGACCTTGGAGCCAAAGCGGAGTGTCATGCCCCGATCGCGCAGCTGATGAGTGAAATCAGCCACCAGTTCCTTGTCGATAAAGTCGAGCATGGAGTCACGTGGCTCCACCAAGGTCACATTCACGTCGAGGGCCGAGAAAATCGTCGCATATTCAACGCCGATGACGCCCGCACCAACGACTGCGATCGTGCGCGGCAGTTCTTCAAGCTCGAGAATCTCATCACTGTCGAGAACAAACTCTCCGTCAAAGGGCACATAGTCAGGCCGGAACGGTTTGGTCCCAACGGCAATCAAAAACCTGTCGGCGGTGAACTGATGGACCTCGCCGGCTTCACAGGTCACATCGATTGTGGTCGGACTTGAGAACTGGGCCAGACCGCGCATCGTGGTGACCTTGTTGCGCGCGAACTGGTGTTCAAGAACCTCAATCTCATGATCCAGTGTCATGTTCAATCGGGCCCGCAAATCCTGGGCAGAGATGTCTTGTTTAACCCGGTAGGCGCGGCCATAAAATCCGCGCTCACGCCAACCGGACAAATTGAGGGCTGTTTCGCGTAACGTCTTGGAGGGGATCGTTCCCGTATGGACCGAAACACCGCCAACACGCCTGCCGCGTTCCACGACGAGAACATTTCGTCCAAACTTTGCAGCCTGAATAGCGGCGCGGCGCCCGGATGGCCCGCTGCCTATGACGATCATGTCATAGTGATCCATGGATATTGCCCCACTTCAAATCCGATTGACCGATACGGCCGTAAGTTTTGGAAAGCCTACTCCAAAAGTATGAATTTGCTGTCAAAAAGCAAATCTTTCCAATGCACCGGGCATAAACCAACTGAGCCCGGCCACCGATGGTGGCCGGGCTCTAGGTTTGGCAAACGTCAAAGAGCCTTTGAAGTCAAAAATGTAGCGCGACTAGCCCTTTGACAGAATGTCGCGAACCATCGGCATGACCTTGGTTCCGTAAAGCTCAATGCTTTTCAGCAATTGACCATGCGGCATGGTTCCTGTGGCGTATTTCAGGTCGAATCTCGACAGGCCAAGTGTCTTGATTGTCTTGGCGATCCGGCGTGCGACCGTTTCTGGAGATCCACAGTACAAGGACCCATTGGTCGCCTCCTGCATAAAGGCCTGTTTGGACATCGCCGGCCAGCCACGTTCACGTCCGAGCTGGTCGTGGAACGTCTTGTAGTGCGGCCAAAGTTCTTCAGCAGCTGCCTCATCCGTTTCGCCGATATGTCCTGGCGAGTGAACCCCAAGCGGTTGCACCTTATGTTCCATCTGGTCACAAGCGCGCTTGTACAAATCAACATAGGGAACGAAGCGTGCTGGATCACCGCCGATAATGGCAAGCATCATGCGCATGTTGTAGGTCACCGCCCGAACAACGGACTCAGGACTTCCGCCAACACCGATCCAGGTCGTGATCTTGTTGTCTTCCTGACGCGGAAACACAGCCTGCTTCTTGAGAGGCGGACGAAGCTCGCCGCTCCAGTTGACGACATCATCCTGCAGAAGCGCCGACAGGAGATCGAGCTTTTGCTCGAACAGAACTTCATACTGGCTGAGATCATAGCCGAAGAGCGGAAAGCTCTCGGTGAAAGAACCGCGCCCCAGAATAATCTCTGCCCGGCCTTGAGAAAGCGCATTCAATGTCGAAAAGCGCTGAAATACACGTATCGGATCATCGGAGGACAGCACGGTCACAGCCGTGCCGAGCTTGATGCGGCTGGTCTTGGCCGCGATATTGGCCAGAACGATCTCTGGCGATGAAATAGCAAAGTCCTTGCGGTGATGCTCGCCCAGTCCGATGAAATCGATCTTGAGCTCATCAGCCAATACAACTTGTTCGACGACGTTGCGCAGCACTTGCGCTTCGTGAAGCGGCTTGCCGTCTGCTCCAACAGAAATATCGCCAAAGGTATCAAGACCCAATTCAACTTGTTTGGTCATTATCTATGTCCAATTCGTCCGCGCCCCGGTTTCGTCCCGGCCGCCATTAAAATTCTTCCCTACAACTTAGAGACTTGTACCGGTTGACAAAAGGGGAGATTGGACAGCTGCGTTGAACAGAGTGTTCCCAGCTTTGTCATGCATTTCACAGCGTGTGTGATTTCTTGATTGCCACTCTCACAGTCTTCGGCTAAGACTTCGCTCATGAAAACTTTGATCGCACAAAACTGGTGGTGGCAGGACGCTTAAATAGGCGGCCAGCGATACCTTATTGTGTCGAGATGAATTAACAAAGGCCGCCGCGGACCGATCCGCAGGCGGCCTTTTGTGTTTTTGATTTGGAAAGGTCGCCTTCCAACCGCGACCGAACATGAGGAATTGACCATGTCAGCCCTGGCAGACAAGACTTTTGAAACTGAAAGCGGCATCACAATTCGCCGTAGCTCGCGCCCGTCAGACTATGAAATGGGCACCTCGGATTGGATTGACCGACTGGATCAGGAGCGCGGCGCGGTTCTTTCCTCATCATACGAATACCCAGGCCGCTATACCCGGTGGGACATGGCGTTGGTCAACCCACCGTTGATGATGGAAGCCGCTGATCGAAGTGTCGAAATCCGCACCTTGAATGAACGCGGAAAAGTCTTGATACCGGTGATCATTGCAGCGCTGCGCGATCATCCGGATGTCGAAGGGTTTTCTGCGAGCGAGACAAGGATCAATCTGACGGTCAAGAAACCGGACCGCGTGTTCCAGGAAGAAGAACGGTCGCGCCAACCCTCGACCTTCTCGATCGTACGCGCCCTGAAAGACCTCTTCGCCTGCGCCGATGACCAGCTCGGGCTTTACGGTGCCTTTGGTTATGACGTTGCCTTCCAGTTCGAGCCGATTGACCTGAAATTGCAACGCCCAGATGACCAGCGGGATGTTGTCCTGTTCCTGCCCGACGAAATCCTCATTGTCGATCACCATGGCAAACGCGCCTATGTGCTGGAGTATGAGTTTGAAGTCGGTGGCAAGAGCACGGCTGGACTGCCGCGCGATGGTGAGAAACTGCCCTATCATCCTGCGAATGAAGATCCAGGCCGCGGCGATCACGAGCCAGGCGAATATGCCAAGTTGGTGGAACAGGCGAAGGACTATTTCCGCCGCGGTGACCTGTTTGAAACCGTGCCCGGCCAGACATTTTACGAGCCTTGCCAGAACCCGCCTTCTGCCGTCTCCCGTCGTCTGCAACAGATAAACCCCTCCCCTTATTCGTTTTTCTTCAATCTCGGCAATCAGGAATACCTGGTTGGAGCCTCTCCGGAGATGTACGTCCGGGTCACCGGTGGTGAGCGCGTCGAAACATGCCCGATTTCCGGAACCATCCGGCGTGGCAAGAATGCAATTGAAGATGAGACACAGATCCGCACACTGCTGAACTCCAAAAAGGACGAAGCTGAGCTGACGATGTGTTCCGACGTGGACCGAAACGACAAGAGCCGGGTCTGCGTTCCCGGATCAGTAAAGGTGATCGGACGACGCCAGATCGAGATGTACTCCCGTCTGATCCATACGGTCGACCACATTGAGGGCATCTTGCGTGACGACATGGACGCGTTGGACGCGTTTCTGTCGCACACCTGGGCCGTAACGGTCACAGGCGCCCCGAAACGTTGGGCGATGGAGTTCATTGAGAACCATGAAAAGTCCCCACGCGCCTGGTATGGTGGCGCGATTGGTGCGGTTCTCTTCAATGGCGACATGAACACAGGCTTGACCTTGCGCACGGTGCGCATCAAGGACGGCGTCGCCCAGATCCGCGCCGGTGCGACCTTGCTTTATGACAGTGTGCCTGAAGATGAAGAGGCTGAAACCGAGCTGAAGGCCGAGGCCATGCGCGCAGCTGTTCGCGAGGCAGGTCTTGCTGCCAAAATTCAGGACAGCGCTGCGAAAGCCAAACCCGGCGAAGGCAGAACAATTCTCCTGGTGGATCACGAAGACAGCTTCGTTCACACGCTGGCAAACTATTTCCGCCAGACAGGTGCCAAGGTCGTGACCTATCGCAGTCCAGTCCCCGATCACGTGTTCCACGACGTCGCGCCCGATCTGGTCGTCCTGTCCCCTGGACCGGGCAATCCGAAAGACTTTGACTGCGAAGCCACGATCGGCCGTGCACGTTCACGCGCCCTGCCGATTTTTGGTGTGTGTCTCGGGCTTCAGGCGCTGGCGGAAAGCTTCGGTGCTGAGCTTGCGCAGCTTGAAACGCCCGTTCATGGCAAACCGTCAACGATCACGACGAGCGGAAACTCGATGCTTTTTGCAGGCCTTGAGAACCCGGTGGTCGTTGGGCGCTACCATTCGCTTTATGCTCGGAAGGAGACCTTGCCACAGGACATGCGGGTGACCGCAACAACCGAGGATGGGATCGTGATGGCGATTGAGCATACCAAGGAAGCGATCGCGGCAGTGCAGTTTCATCCAGAATCCATCATGTCCCTGGACCAGGATGCCGGGCACAAGATCATTGAGAATGTGGTCTCAAAACTGATCCCTGCAAAGGTGGCTGAAGAGGCTTGAAAATAACAAAGGCGCTGCAAGACCTGAGCTCTTGCAGCGCCTGATTTTTCTTTATCGGCTGTTTGCCAACCGAACCGGCTCTGCGTGTCAAAATCAACCGACTTTGGTTGCGATTTGCAGAAAATCATCCAGTTCGTCTCGAAGATTTTGCAAATTCGTCTGCTGCTCCTGCAGCTCCCCTGTGGCCGTGACAACCCGCATGCTGATCTCTTTGGTTCCCGCCGTGGCTTCCTGAACCTTCACGATACTCTTGGTCACATCTGTTGCTCCGGCAGCAGCCTCTTCAACGTTGTGAGCAATTTCACCAGTCGCAGCTGTTTGTTCTTCCACAGCAGTGGCAATCGCATTTGAAATTTCACTGACCTGTTCAATGGCGTTGCTGATTTCAGCGTTTGCATCAACGGCCTTCGCCGTGACTTCCTGAAGGCCTTGAATCTGAGCGTTGATCTCTTCCGTGGCGTTCGCCGTTTGACCGGCAAGAGCCTTGACCTCTTGTGCCACAATCGCAAACCCCTTGCCGAGTTCTCCGGCACGGGCTGCCTCGATCGTGGCGTTGAGAGCCAACAGGTTGGTCTGGGATGCGATTTCGTTGATCAACTGAACAACTTCACCAATCTTTCCAGACATGTGGGACAGGCTGTCAATTTCCTGGCTCATCGCCTGGGATTTTTCGACCGCTCCGCTTGCAATGTCAGCCGCAGAGACGACCTGGCGGTTGATTTCAGAGATCGAGCTGGTCAGCTGATCGGTTGAAGCAGCAACACCTTGCATATTGGCGGAGGCCTCCTCGGCGCCCGACGCAACAATCATTGACTGATCACTTGCCAAGGTACAGGCATCCGACACATTGGCAGAGACAACATTCAAGTCCGAAACGGATCTTGAAACCGCATCAACGACATTCTGAAGACGGGTTTCGAAAGTTTCAGCCAGATTGCAGAAACCGATTTGCTTTTGTTCGATTTTGTAAGTTGCGGTATTGATGGCCTGCGCAGAGGCCTGAAAGCTGCCCATCATGCCTTTTTCCGCGATCAGGCGGAAATTCTGATTGCGGCTGACATAGTCAAGACAGGCCTTGGATTCGCGCAGGTAGGCATCGGTTCGATCGATCAACTGATTGATCGTATGCATCAATTCGGCCGCGTCGCCTTTTTCGGTGATGTTGATGATCCGCGCTTCGAAATCACCAGCTGCCGCAGCCTTGCAGACAGCGATGGCTTTTTTCAGAGACGAATTTGAAAGGCTGGTGAACATGATGTTTGCCTGTGTATTAGCTTTTTAATCCGAAAGAAGACCGCTCAGCGAAACCCGCGTCGTTCTTGTTGCCCGAGCGTTATGATGAACTCATCATATGCCAGTCCCTTTTCCGCCAGAACGCTTGCTATCATCTGTTCGGATGTTGCCAGACCCTGCTTGCGATCAGCGGCCTGGTTTTCGGCTTCGCGCAGGTCGCGATAGAATGGAACGATCAGTTCATCGATGATTTTTTGATCGGGAACCCGTCGGTTTGAGTGGTAGCCGACAATCTTGCCTGTCGCATCAAAGCTGGGCGTCACATGCGCGTAGACCCAATAATGGTCGCCGAACTTCGTTCGGTTGACGACGTAGGCAAAAATCTCTTTCCCGCTTTCCACCGTCTCCCAAAGCAACTTGAAAATGCATCTGGGCATGGCGGGATGGCGAATGATGTTGTGAGGCTTGCCCAGAACATCTTTCTCCGTGAAGTCCGCGATATCCAGAAAGACCTTGTTCGCGTAGGTGAGCTTACCTTGCAAATCAGTTTTACTGACGATGATTTCATCATCAGAGAACTTACGTTCCTTTCCAGTAAGATGAACTGCCTTTGTCATATCTTTCATCCATGCAAGCACTGAAACAAGATTTCAGCGGAAGACGCAATATTATCGCCCTCAAACCTTCCACGATTAACTTAACTCATCCTTAAATTACCCTGTAGATACAACTACTTACTACACTCAAAAAGTCATTTACCTGTTACTTTTCAAAGGGATCGGGAACGCAGACGGCCGGATCTCTGGTGTATTTTCTAACTCTACGTCAAAAAAGACGCATCAATTTCCATAAGACTGTCACCAAAGACGTCCGAGGCGCGCCTAAATGCAGTCAAAACGACGAATCTCGGTGCGTTGGTTGACCGACAAATAAGATAAAGAGAGGTGCAACTTGCCCGATCCCGCTTCACCGCCTGCGGCGACGAAATCCAAATCAGTGCACACGCGGCAGACGGGGTTCGCGATTAGGTTGGCTCAACCGAAGAAATCTCTTCAAAGCTGGAGACCAACATCGGTAAAGCGGAGGACAGACCGCCCGTTAACACCGCGACATCGGCATAGCCAGCATCCGGACAATCAGGTCTATCTGGAAGCTTGTCTGGCGGGTTTGTGCTGACCGCAGCAATTGCCTTCACGGGCGCTGTGTTCGCTCTGTTCTTTAAGAACATCCGATTGTCTGTTCACAAGGGCACATAGGATACGACTACCGTCCAGATGCAACCGTTACCCGCAATCGGCCGAGCGTTGAATCTTGAGCACGACATCTTCCTTATCAGAAGACAAAACGGCTGCCGCCTCAGGCTCTCGAACTGCCCGTAGGCCACGCATTCGTTTCCACAGCCACTCCCAATCTCCCTCATCGAAAGCTCTTAGCGACTCCACGCGGAGCGGCATCACGGGGATCATGCGTTTGTCTTTTGCGTGGGCGACCAGAAAGCTGAATACATAATTGGGTGTAAGCCCCATCCTGAGGTCCGAGACAATTGCTGCCCCGCCATTGTCAGAAAGCATGTAATAGCCTCTGGAGAACCAGGCCAGCTTCTCAAAGGCCTGATTGTCTGCAAGGCATGCGCTCAAATAGGCACCGCTCTCATATTCATAGATAGTCGGTTGGACGTCGGGGTCGTCGAATACAGAAAGATAGGCATTGTAGAAATGATCGCCGTCGACGACGAGCGCACGCCATACAACGCTGTTAAAGGCCGTGGTCTGCACCAGCAAATGCTCAGGGTTTATGCCGACTTGCGAAAAGGCTGCTTGAGCTCTCGCAACCATCTTGTGCTGTGTCACAATCCCAAAACACAGGTAAAGGGACGACAGGACAAGCGCCACGACACTCGCGCGCCCGAAGTTGACAGACCACCGGCTGGTGGCAAGCCCCCATATGGCAACGAACAGCAAGGGTAACGTGTATAAGGGATCGATAATGAAGATGGAGCCGAGGCCAACCGGCTCATTTGAAAACGGCAAAAACAGCCGCGTTCCATAAATTGTCAACGAATCCAGCAGTGCATGTGTCGTCAGGCACAAAAAGACCGCCAACCAGGTTCTGACCCGCGCCTCCCGCAACGCCTTTATTGAACGCACAAGCGCCTCACCAATGACAGGAGTTGCCAATGCGTGCACGGCAAACGCGTGTGACCATCCCCTATGGTCAACGAATGAGCTGACAGCATCTGCGGTGGGTAGAAGAACATCCAAATCCGGCAGTGTGCCGAGCACGCCACCAATTAAAATGGCCTTGCGTGGCCCAGTTATCTTGCCAAGAAGAGCACCGGAGACTGTGGCACCAAGAACAAATTGCGTGAGAGAATCCATGTGGCCCAATATCTTAAAAGCAAAACCTGCGGGTCTGCACAACAGACCGCATAACGCTACTATATGGACACGCACACCCTGAACGGCAACTACCTGGTGACATTTAACAGTCGCTCGGCATGGCCGGTGCTATGGGGTGTATCACTATTCTGGCTGAGATTGGAAAGGTCAGGCCAGCAAACCATCCAATATGGCTTGCTCCAGATGTTCCACAGCGACGGCGAGGTTTTCGTCAACCAGATGGAGATACTCGGTCCAGTCGTTGACGTGTTTGAGCTCTGCCTTGCCGTCTGAAATGCCGCGCAAACCGATCATCGGCACATCATGAAGCTGGCAAGCACGCATGATCGCGAAGCTTTCCATATCGACCATATCGGCTTCAATCTGATCATACGTTGAACCGGACACGATATTGGCCCCGGTCGAGAGGCTTGCTTCGGCCACACCGGGAACACGCAGCTCCAGCGGTACGACAATTGGCATATCAAGAAAAGGCGTCTGGCCTTTTGCAAAACCCAGTGGGCTTGCATCCATATCCCGGTAGCTGACAGAGGTGGCTTGAAAGACTTCCGTTTGCTCTAATTTGGCAGAGCCTGCGGACCCCAAGGAGACAACAAGGTTTGGTTTTCTGCCTTTTGCGTCCAGGCGAGACAAGGCACTCGACAGCACAACGGCTGCTTCAACCGGCCCAACGCCCGTCATAAGCGGAGTGATCAGGCGTTTGAGGTGATCACCGTACTCAGCGTCCACCGCCATCACGTAAAGGACGGTCTTGTCGCCGACGCGCTTGGTCTCAAGATGCATGATGATTGCCTTTAAAAGAAATCTGTCATCTCGGGTTAGCGCGCCGGCGCACTCAGATCAATCTACTTTGCGAACGGCACCCATCGACGCACTGGTCGTAAGCGCGGCGTAGGCACGAAGAGCTGTCGTGATCTTGCGTTTGCGTTTTTCAACCGGCTTCCAGGCATCGGCGCCCTTGGCTTCCATCTTGGTGCGACGTTCCGCCAGAACAGCATCAGATAGATCAACCTTCATGACGCGGTTTGGAATGTCGATGACGATCAAGTCACCTTCTTCAACCAGGCCGATTGCACCACCTTCTGCAGCTTCGGGAGAAATGTGGCCGATAGAAAGACCTGAGGATCCACCGGAGAACCGACCATCCGTGATCAAGGCGCAGGCCTTACCAAGCCCCTTGGATTTCAGATAACTGGTTGGATACAGCATTTCCTGCATACCAGGACCACCGCGTGGACCTTCGTAACGGATCAGAACGACATCGCCCTCATGAACCTTGCCAGTTAGGATTGCGGAAACCGCACTGTCCTGGCTTTCGAAAATCCGAGCCGGGCCGGAGAACTTGAGAATGCTCTCATCAACACCGGCTGTTTTCACAACACAGCCATCCAGGGCTATGTTGCCGTAGAGCACGGCCAGACCACCGTCCTTGCTGTATGCATGCGCCGCGTCGCGAATAACACCCGACTTGCGATCCATGTCCAGATCGTCCCAGCGGCGGTCCTGAGAAAAGGCCACCTGTGTCGGAACACCTCCCGGTGCTGCCTTGTAGAACTGATGCACGCTTTCAGAATTGGTTTGGCAAATATCCCACCGTGCCAATGCTTCCTTCATGGTTGCCGAATGAACCGTCGGGTTGCCTGAATGCAAATGCCCTGCCCGATCCAATTCACCCAAAATACCCATAATGCCGCCAGCGCGGTGAACATCTTCCATGTGAATGTTTTCAATAGCTGGTGCCACCTTGCAAAGAACCGGCACTTTTCTGGACAGGCGATCAATGTCGTCCATTGTGAAGCCGACTTCCCCCTCATGAGAGGCTGCAAGAAGGTGCAAGATCGTGTTGGTCGAACCGCCCATGGAGATGTCCAGGGTCATTGCGTTTTCAAAGGCCTGGAAATTGGCGATCGAGCGCGGAAGAACGCTTTCGTCATCCTGCTCATAGTAGCGCTTGGCCAGATCAACGATCAGGTGGCCAGCTTCGACAAACAAACGTTCACGATCCGCATGCGTCGCCAATGTCGACCCGTTGCCTGGCAGCGCCAATCCGAGTGCTTCGGTCAGGCAGTTCATGGAGTTCGCAGTGAACATGCCCGAACAAGACCCGCAGGTCGGGCACGCATTTTGCTCCATTTCCATAACATCAGCATCGGAGGCCGTGTCATCGGCTGCCAGCACCATTGCGTCGACGAGATCGACGGCCTTTGCCACACCGTTTTCAAAAACGACCTTGCCCGCTTCCATTGGACCGCCGGAGACAAACACAACCGGAATATTCAGGCGCATCGCCGCATTCAGCATGCCGGGAGTGATCTTGTCACAGTTGGAAATGCATACGAGCGCATCAGCGCAATGGCCATTGACCATATACTCTACGGCATCGGCGATCACTTCGCGCGATGGCAGGGAATAGAGCATTCCGTCGTGCCCCATGGCGATGCCGTCATCAACAGCAATTGTGTTGAATTCCTTGGCGATCCCGCCAGCTTTTTCAACTTCGCGCGCGACCAATTGGCCGAGATCCTTGAGGTGGACATGCCCTGGCACAAACTGGGTAAAAGAGTTGGCGATGGCAATGATCGGCTTGCCGAAATCATTGTCTTTCATGCCGGTTGCGCGCCATAGGCTGCGGGCGCCGGCCATATTGCGTCCATGTGTGGACGTCCTGGAACGATATGGAGGCATGTGTCACGTCCTTTTTGCTTTTTTGCCGTTCGGCCACGCTCCCTTGAAGGTATAAACCTTCTCCGTGGCACGGGTTGTATCCCGTTTTGTCAGGTTTTTCAGAGCGGCGAAAGGTCTGTTGGATAAAAAACAGTACGCTCGGGTACGGTTTCGCTTTTCACCCTACAAATCGATCCAGATACCGCACAGGCTCACTCAGACGTTATTGCGGTGCATACTCTCCCGGCGAACACACTTCCGCTGCATCTTATGCGTGCCGCTGAGGGTGCAGCGTCTCTAAGTGTACATCTCGCACCAACTACAGATAAGACTTTGGCATTTATAAGAAGAATGTTGGGAAACCCCCTAGAGTTTTCCGTCCACCTACTTGTTTTCTTCAATTTGTTCGCAAACACTATGAATCATGACCGTAAGTAAGACGTTCGGTCAGAAGAATTCTCCAACCAGCTGAGACTCCGCGCGTTATGATTTTAGATCCACGCACTCTTTACGCAACGATTACAGTGGCCTACTTTGCAGGAGCTTTTCTTCTAGGGGGAATGGCGCTCCTTCTTACATCATCGCCGCGCCACATCCGTTTCGGCTGGGGACTTTGGGCGGTCGCGATGCTGCTCTCCGGCGCCTGCGCCATTCTCATCGGTTTACGAAACATAATTCCCGACATTTTCAGCATCGCTCTGGCGAATGCTCTGATGTTGTTCGGGTTCGGACTTCGACCGAACGCTCTGAGTATGATCAACAGTCAAAAGCTCGCATATCAATGGCTGCCGTTCATCGCTTTCTTTGGCTGGCTGACATTTTACCTCATGCCGTGGTTCCGAGAGGATCTTGTCTTGCGTGTGCTTTACGCCAACAGCCTGAGCACAATTGCCATGGGGCTTTGCGTCTGGGAATGCCGCAAGACAATCAAAACACAAAAGATCAGCTCTTGGGTCCTGATCATTTTCTGTTCGCTCGATATCTTGATCCGCTTGAACCTGATCGTCTCACATCTTCAAACTCGCTTCCCGAGTTTTGAGGCATCTTTCACGACCACCTCCATCTTGACGGGGTTGGTGGTGCTGCTCGTCGCAATTATCCTCCAAGTCGCGGGCTTGGGGATCGTGTACTTTGAGCAAGTAAAGCAGAGGTACGAAACAGAAACTCTTCGTGAACCGATCACGGGCCTTCGCAATCGACGCGCCTTTTATGACGCCTGCCAAATCAAAATCTCAGGATTGGGTTTCCGAAAACCCTTAGGCTACGCGCTTGTTACCTTCGAGATTGATGACCTCAAGAGCATCACTGAAAGATATGGGCATTCCATGAGTGAAGCCTTTTTGCGCCTGTTCGGAAGTATTGGAACAAAACACCTGCCTCCGGGCGCAGAATTCGGCCATTTACGAGACGACCAGTTTGGGTTGCTGCTGCCAGGTGCAGATCAAACCAAAGCCTGCGCCATCGCCCAGCGGATCAGCCGCACATTTACGACCGAGTGTGCGACTGCGTCATCGCGGCAGTTGACCGTGACCCTCAGCGTCGGTGTGTTCTGTGGTGACAACACGCCGTTTGAGCGCGCCCTCGAAATCGCAAATCATTGCCTTCGACATGCTCTTGCCAATGGAGGCAACCAGATTGTGACCAATGATGGATCTGGAGATGGCGGTGTAAAATCAGAGACCGTTTCGCCGCCGTTTGCACCTCGCCAAAAATCAACAGGCTGATAGCAAAAGCCAAAGTGGCTGGCAAAGACATCTGTCTCTACCAGCCACTTTTGTTTGTAACTCAGACTTATTTTGGCTTGATCAGCCCGCCTTGAGAGCATCCAAAGTCGGATAGTCTGTGTAGCCTTCAGCGCCGCCGCCATAATAGGTCGCCTGGTCGCCTTCGTTCAACGGTGCATTGTCCTTGAGACGTTCCACCAGATCCGGATTGGCAATAAAAGGTCTGCCGAAAGCCACCATATCCACCTGATCATTTTCAACTGCATCAATGGCCATCTGACGATCGTAGCCGTTGTTGCCCATATGAGCGCCGTCGAACTTATCATAGAGTGCACTGAGGCTTGCTCCGTCCGGCAGATCGCGGGGTCCGCCGGTCTGACCTTCAACAAGGTGCAAGTAGGCAAGGCCATAGCCGTTCAACAGCTCGACGACATGAGTGAAGAGCGGCATCGGGTTGCTGTCGGAAATGTCATTGGCATTCGAGAAGGGGCTCAAACGCACGCCAACACGGCCTGCGCCGACCTCCTTAGTCACGGCATCCATGACTTCTTTCAGCAGGCGACTTCGGTTTTCAATCGACCCACCATATGCGTCCTCACGCTTGTTGGAGCTGTCACGCAGGAACTGATCGAGCAGGTAGCCGTTGGCGGCATGAACTTCAACGCCGTCAAAACCGGCCTTGATGGCATTGGCTGCGGCGACACGATAGTCTTCGACAATGCCGGGAAGCTCTTCAATGTCCAGTGCGCGCGGCATCGGCGTGTCGACAAAACCCTCGCCATCAAATGTCTTGGAGTTGGCGGCCAGTGCGGATGGTGCAACAGGTGCTGCCCCATCGGGCTGCAACACGTTGTGCGAAATGCGCCCAACATGCCAGAGCTGAATGACAATCTTGCCGCCATTGGCATGAACGGCATCGGTGACCCTCTTCCATCCCTCAATTTGGGAATCCGAGTAGATGCCAGGTGTCCAGGCGTAGCCTTTCCCCTGAGGAGAAATCTGAGATGCCTCGGTGATGATCAAACCAGCTGATGCGCGTTGACTATAGTATTCGGCATGAAGTTCGTGTGGTGCGTCATCTTCCGCGCGCGCCCGGTTACGAGTAAGCGGTGCCATCGCAATGCGGTTTTTGACGTCAATGCTGCCAACCTTTAGCGGCGTGAATAATTTAGGTGTGCTCATAGTATCTGACCTTTTAGAGTGTCATTTACGGACCGATCAGTCCGGAATTAGGTGCAAGAAACTCTTTGGACTTTTTGCTTCTCATCCACGCAGGCGAGAAGCTGTCTGATCAAGTCGTAAAGAGTGTTCTTGCGGTGGAGAGTGCCTGTTCAATCCGGTGCGCGGACACACCGGACTTCCTGAGTGTCAAGATGCCAATCGCCAAGGCCGACAATGCGCTGGCCGTACTATTGGCGGCGCCAGGGTCCTGCGGGGATAGGACCCTGGCAAAGAGGTCTTCAATACGTTCCAGGTGCTGGCGACCAATCTCGGCAACTTGCTCGTTGTGGGGCGCAAGTTCGGTAATACAATTCACCAGCATACAGCCCTTGGGGCCATCAGAGGCTCCGGACAATGCCAAAACCATGGCTTCCAGAGCTTCTTCACGCTCGCCCTGAGCCAGCTGTTCGAGCGTGCCCAGTGCATTTTCGGAGTACGCCCTCAAGGCAGCGACAAACACGTCCTGCTTTGAACTGAATGCGGAGTAAAAGCTCGATCTCGACAGACGCATCGCGGCTGTCAGATCATCAATAGAAGTCGCCTCGTATCCCTGTTTCCAGAAGACTTGAAGTGCCTGACCCAAAGCCTCTGCTTCATCAAAACCACGCGGTCTTCCTGGCCCGGTCTGGGCCTTCGGGAGAGACTGTGTGCGGCTCTGTTTCTGCTTCAGGTCTTGTGTCATGAGTTTGATATTGGACTAATCAGTTCATTTTTCAAGAGTGACATCTGGTATTTTGGACCAAGCGTTCCTATTTTCCTGACATGACAGCAACTTTCTCTCCAAAGGTTCCCATGATTCCGTTCTCAGCCCTTGATCTTGCGCCGGTTCCAGCCGGACACAGCATTCGTGAAGCTCTCGCAAACACCAAAGACCTCGCCCAAACTGTTGAGGGTTATGGCTACAAGCGCTACTGGCTCGCAGAACACCACAACATGCTTGGCATCGCCTCGGCAGCGACGTCGGTCCTGATCGGTCACGTTGCCGGTGCAACATCGACCATTCGCGTTGGCTCGGGAGGCATCATGCTTCCAAATCATGCGCCGCTGATGATTGCAGAGCAATTCGGTACACTGGCAGAGCTCTACCCGGACCGAATTGATCTGGGCCTTGGACGCGCACCCGGAACTGACATGAAAACGGCCCAAGCCCTGAGACGTTCCATGAATGGTCCAGATAGTTTCCCGGACGATGTGCTGGAACTCATGGCCTATCTGGATACGCCGCAAGAAGGTGACCAGATACGCGCGGTGCCAGGCATCGGCACGCAGGTGCCCGTCTGGATCCTTGGCTCAAGCAACTATGGCGCCGAGCTTGCTGCGCATTACGGTCTTCCTTATGCCTTTGCCTCACATTTTGCCCCAGCTCATCTATCGATGGCGGCCAAGATTTACAGACGCAAGTTCCGGCCTTCCAAATATCTGGACAAGCCGCATTTCATGATGGCGATCAATGTGTTTGGAGCGGAGAGCGATGAAGAAGGAGCGTTCTTGAAGACGTCAATGCAGCAGGCTTTTATCAACCTGCGCACGGGCCACCCAGGTCCACTGCCCGCCCCTGTCGCTGATCTTGAAGGATTGGTAGGGCCAGTTGCCATCGAGATGGTCGAAGACGCTTTGAGTGTCTCTGCAACCGGGTCTCCTGAGAGCGTCGAGAAGCAGTTGGCTACTCTCATTCAGACACATCAACCCGATGAAGTGATCTTCACTGGTCAGATACACGACCATGTGTCACGCAAGAACTCGTTCCGGATCGCGGCTCAGGCAATGAAAGCGTTGACGGAAAAAGCCACAAGCTGATCGAAGACTTGCGTTTCGATTACATGTTGTCTGAAGACATCCGGCAAGAGCCAGCGTAGGCATCGCCGACATCATCGAAGAGCTTTTGAACGACTTGAGTTGAATAGCGAGAACCCGCTTTGACGGCGCGGGCCAGATAGTAGTCCTGAATCGGAAAATGGTTCTTGTTGAACTTGAAATCCCCGCGCACGCTTTGAAAGGGTGCGGCTTCAAGCGCTGTGCGAATGGACAGTTGATCTGCGCCCTTTCCTGCCATTTGATAGGCAGCGTCCAGCAACCGGGCAGCGTCGTACCCCTGCGCCGCATAGTGCGATGGCATGTAGCCATAACTCTTCAGGAAGGAACGCACGAAAACCTTGTTGGCCGTATTGTCGAGATCCGGCGCCCAGCCTGCGGCCGACAGCAGATCGATGGCGCTGTCCATTGTTTCAGGCAAGGTGAGTTCGGTGATGGTTTCAGCCGACAGAAACGGGATCCTGTATTTCATCCCGAAGCGGGTGAACTGGCGCACCAGACTGATGCCCATCCCCCCGGGCATGAACGTATAGACCGCATCGGGCTTGAGTTTGCCGACCTGTTTCAGTTCGTCTGAAAAATCAAATTTGCCGAGTTCTGTGTAGATCTCGGCCACGACATTGCCATTGAAGTGCCGCTTGAAGGCTGCGACGGCTGCCTGCCCTGCAACGAATTTCGGGGCGATAACGACAACATCCCGATAGCCTTCCTGCGTCGCATGGCGGCCCATGGCCTCATGCGGTTGATCACTTTGAGGAGCAACGGAAAAGTAATTTGGATTGCAGCCCGGTCCAGCGAACATTGCAGGACCCGCGCCAGTGGCAACCATCAACATGCGTGCCGAAAGGACTGGCTGTTGGATGGCCCGCACAATACTGGGATAGGTTCCGCCGACCACGATATCGATCTTGTCTTTTGCAAGCAGGTCCTTGACTTCCTGGCGGGCAACTTCGGGGTTCAGCTTATCATCGATCTCTATGACAACAGTTGGACGCCCTCCGACCGTTCCGTTGCGGCTATTGACCCCAAGCATGAACCCATCGCGCATGTGCAAGCCGGCCACGCTTGCAGGCCCACTGAGCGTGGATACGAACCCCACTCTCAATGTGTCTGCCTGCGCCGCACACGTCCCAAAAAGACATGCCGCGAGCCCCAAAGCGCGTGTCAGTTGTTTCATCTGGCCCCAAACCAATGCAATTTGCTTGCACGCCCACAAGTTCCCAATATGCAAATCATAGACGTGTTCAGTATTTAAAATGTAAACACTGAGTGTTTTCCCTTATCAGCGCAGAAATGGACATTTCAGTTCATCTGGCCTAAATTTCCGCCCGACAATGATTTGTTCAAAGAGCGGCTAAATGACTGAAATCGAACGCCTGTTCCAAAGCGTTTTGCGCCTGTGCCGTTTGGCGTTTCGACGTCTTCCGGTGGCTGGGCGATGCAGGCTGCAAATCGCGACATTGATCGTGACGCTCGCCGGAGCCTGGGTTGGGCTGAGTGTGGTCATGCCGGGCTCACTTGCCGCTGCAGACGGCCTCTCGATTGAAGGCCTCCCGGATCAACCACAGGTGATCGAGCATATGCCGATCCACCCCGGCACTGATTGTGATGCCTATGCCAGCGCTTATGCCGATCGTTTTCTGGGAACTGGCGACCCAAATGGTGACATCGTTGCCGATGCGATGGAGGGCTACGTCGAAGGCGGTGCCTGGGCCGGTAGACGCGGTGCCGAGCGAGGCGCTGTTGCCGGAGGAGCCGGTGCTGTCATGCGAAACTACTCCAACTACCCTGGTGGTTGGGAGGCGATGTACGAAGTTGGCTGGCAGATCTGCATCAGCCAGCAAAACTCTGGCAGCGTCGGCGGCTCTATGGGCACAGGACCAAATCGAGGTTGCCGATCCTCTGCCACGATCAGCAAAAACCCTCCCGGGCCCTATACAACACGTTCAGCTCCTGGCTGCCGCTGAGCTTTTACAACCAAGTTCAGGTCGCCAGACAACGGCCGTCATCAACATGCCAAACAGTTTGAGTTAGAACACCGCGAACATAAACTGGCGAGCATGATTTTGAAGAGGGTCACCGATTGGTCTTGAGAACAGGCACTGCCCCATGACGGCGCCCTCATTCCGCGAAACCACATCGACATGGGCGCGCATCGGGCTCCTATCGTTCGGTGGGCCTGCCGCCCAATTCGCGTTGATGCACAAGACAATCGTCGATGAGAAGAAGTGGCTCTCCGAGCGCGACTACCTCAATGCGCTGTCGTTTTGCATGTTGCTGCCGGGTCCGGAAGCCATGCAACTTGCCACCTATTCAGGTTGGCGGCTCCACGGTGTTTTTGGAGGTCTGACCTCAGGTCTGCTCTTTGTCATGCCAGGTGCGTTGGTCATCCTGGCATTGGCCAGCATCTATCTTTTTTATGGCGAAGTTCCAGCTCTTCAATCCGCGTTCTTAGGCATTCAGGCAGCGATCCTGGTGATTGTCCTGGAAGCCCTGAACAAGGTGGCGCGCCGAAGCTTGACCGGTTCCCTGTCGTGGGTGATCGCCGGGGCGTCGTTCCTCGCACTGTTTCTGCTGGCAATCCCCTTCCCTATTGTTGTCCTGACTGCGGGTGTCTTGGGCCTCTTTCTGTCAAGAGATGATAGCGTCGGAGATCATGAACTGAATACACCCGATGGTGGCGTTTCCCCGCTCAAGACGCTATCGACCATAGCTATCTGGCTTGCCATCTGGTGGCTGCCAATCGGTGCCCTATGGCTTGTTTTTGATGCCACCTTGCTGAGCGAGATCGGGGTATTTTTCTCGAAATTGGCGACGGTGAGTTTTGGCGGCGCCTATGCGGTCCTCGCCTATGTGGCGCAAGACGCGGTTCAAACAAAGGCCTGGCTGAGCACACAGGAAATGCTGGACGGGCTCGGACTGGCGGAAACGACACCTGGACCGCTGATCCTTGTGACGGAGTTTGTGGGGTTTTTAGCAGGTGCGCGGGCAGAGGGCGGCACAAGTTGGAGCAATGGTCTCCTTGCGGCCCTGACGACTCTTTGGGCAACCTTCGCCCCGTGCTTTTTGTGGGTCTTCACAGGAGCCCCCTATATCGAGTGGATCGCCTCAAAACGACGTTTGCGCAATGCGCTTTCCTGCATCTCTGCAGCCGTTGTTGGCGTGATCTTGAACCTGTCCATATGGTTTGCGCTTCACGTCCTGTTCTCCGAGGTCTCACGAGAGCAATGGGGGGTCCTCACCCTTTCAGTGCCAAATGCGACAAGCCTGAATCTTCCTGCCCTGCTGCTGGCCATTCTTGCTGCGGTAATGCTTCTGGTTCTCAAACGTTCTGTGATCTTTGTCATCTTCTTCAGCGCACTTTTGGGATATCTCGGCCTCTACATCTTCCCGACACAGGGATTTTAAACGTCCCGAGCGCCATGGCTTGGGGAAAACCGCAAGGCCGGTTGACCAGAGGGCATTGATCCGCACACTTTGTTCTCCTGACTTGCGGCACATATTTGCAGCGTCATTGATTGACGAGAGAGGGCCCATGAAACGCGTTTCCATTATTGCTCCATTGAGCGCCTGTTTATTGCTCGGATCCATTTCACTCAGCCAGGCAGCGCAATGCGGCGGCGACTTTCAAACCTTCCTGAAAGGGGTTGAGCAGGAAGCTCTGGCGAAGGGCCTGAAAAAGCGAGCTATCAAGAAGACACTGCGCAATGCCGCGATAGATCGAAAAGTGCTGTCACGCGATCGCGCCCAGGGCGTTTTCAAGCTGGATTTCCTGACCTTCTCAAAGCGCGCGATCAGCGGCTACCGGCTGAAAAACGGCGCTGCGAAGATGAAACAATATTCAAACGTCTTCAAACGCGCTGCCAAGGACTATGGTGTTCCCGCACCCGTCATCACGGCGTTCTGGGCTCTGGAGACAGACTTTGGTGGTTTTCAGGGTGACTTCAACACAGTCAACGCGCTGGCCACCCTTGCTCATGACTGCCGGCGTCCGCACCTGTTCCGGCCGCAGTTAATTGCCGCGATTGAAATGGTTCAACACGGCGATCTCAATCCGGCGACGATGACAGGTGCGTGGGCTGGCGAAATCGGCCAAGTGCAAATGCTGCCCGAAGACATCATCAAGTTCGGCAAGGACGGCGACCGGGACGGACATGTGCGCCTGAAGGCAAGTTCCCCTGACGCAATCATGACCGCTGCTGCCTTCATTCAGCATCTCGGTTGGCGACGCGGTGAGCCATGGCTCCAGGAAGTGAAAGTGCCGAGCAACCTGCCTTGGCACGAGACAGGCCTCGACAGCCCCAAGAAGGGCAGCGAATGGGCCCGCCTTGGGGTCAAGCCACGCTCAGGCAAGATCTCAAACATCCAGGCATCCCTGATCCTGCCCCAAGGACGCAAAGGCCCGGCGTTCCTCGCTTATCCGAACTACCAGATCTATCTGGAATGGAACCAGTCCTTCATCTACACCACGACGGCGGCCTATCTGGCCACCCGGCTGAACGGCGCACCGGTCTACAATCAGGGCAATCCGGAAAAAGGCCTGAACGACGCACAGATGAAAGAGCTGCAGCGCAAGCTCAACAGTCTTGGCTATGATGTTGGAAAGATTGACGGGATTTTGGGCGCAGGAACGCGCAGTTCGGTTCAGGCAATCCAACACAAGCTTGGCATGCCTGCTGATGGTTGGCCAACGCCTGCCCTGCTGGCCAAGCTCTGACATATGACTTTTCCTGTGGGCTGCTCCTGAAATACAGAAGAGAGCAGCCCACAGGTAATCTGGCTGCGACCAGTTAAAAACGCGGACTCCAGGACGTACTCAGAGGCCGGCGGCTTCAGGTGATCCTCAGCCGCCAAATCAGCAAAAACTCCAGGAAGCCGAGAAAGACAATTCCAAGCGACACGCTCCAGAACGCCCAAGGCGTTTGAGTACCTGGAATCCCGGCCACATTCATTCCCAACATGCCGGTAATCAGACTCAGCGGCAGGAAGACGCCAGTCACAATCGACAAGAGAAGCATCGTTCGGTTCAGGCGCTCGGCAACACGCACCGAGAGAAAATCCTGCACGATGGCCGCGCGTGTGTGAATGCTGTCGAGTTGCTCGACAAGCCGTGTGATCCGATCAACAACATCGCCCAGTCGTCGATCATGCACTTTGGTTTTCCATGGGTAACGCTCGGCGATCAGGACATCCAGTGCATCGCGCTGCGGCGCTATGAAACGCCTCATGACGACGACCTTCTTGCGCAAGTCGGCAATCGCATGACGCAACTCGGGAACCGACTTTTCTTCCTGAACGTCTTCCAGATTCTCCAGATCATCATCGAGTTCCTCTATAACCTCGTGAATGCGATCTGTAATTCGGTCCGTCAAGGAGACCAGAAAATCGCCCGTGCTGGAGGGGGCCGCCCCTCTGCGTTGTTCCGCGACCAATTCATCAACAGCGGCCATCTTGTGAACCTGATAGCTGACGACCCGCTCGCCATCGATCCAAAGGCGTACGGAGACCATGTCTTCAGGATCTATCCCGGGCTCTGTATTGATCCCGCGTAAATTCAGCAGCGCGCCCTTTTCATGCGGGAAGCAACGGGGCCGGGTCTCCACTTCCGTCAGGCTCTTGGCGCTCAGATCATCGAGACCGATTTTCGTGCGCAACGCTTCGTGTAAATTGGGCACGTCCTTGTCGAGGCGAAACCAGGTTGCGGCTCCTGGATCACCAGGTCTGCCAAGAGCCATGCCTTCAATACCGTCTCCACCGCTCATCACAGCGCCTCCTTCTCCATCCATGGGGATCGTTTGATAACTATGCCCCAAGCAGGAAACGTTAGTCGCGGAAAATCATAAAGGCATTTCAAATAGACAGTTGGAGCCCATAGTTCGAAGCTTGCAAAGGTCTGATGAACCTCATGTTCAAGCAGACCTCACGCCGACGCCGAACCTGGCAAAACTTGGCAACTTTGAAAAACAAAAGACACTCAAGTCTTATCATCTTGCTGCGCCAGACCGATTTCGGCCAGGATTTCGTCAGTGTGTTGGCCCAGAGTTGGGGCCGCGGTATGGAGCGCCAGTTCGCTATCGGAAAATCTGATGGGCGTGCGCACAGAAGAAACCGTTCCGCCCTTCACACCTTCTGCTGGCAAATCAACCCGCATGCCGCGATGCTGAACCTGAGGATCGTTGAAGACATCCTCGACCGAGTTGATCGGACCGGCCGGAACACTCTTTGCTTCCAGAGCTGACAGAAGTCCATCCCGCGTGTGCTTGGCGGTTTCTTCCAGAAGGATCGGCACCAGTCGGTCCCGATTGGCAACGCGTGCCGAGTTGGTCGCAAAGGCCTCATCCAGCGCCAGTTCCGGGCGTCCCAGAACCTCACAGAACTTGACGAATTGACCGTCATTGCCCACAGCCACGATCAAATGACCATCCGATGATGGGAACACCTGATAAGGCACGATGTTGGGATGAGAATTTCCCAGCCGCGTCGGGGATTTGCCAGAGATGAAGTAGTTGAGCGCCTGGTTGGCCAGAACGCCTGTGAGGGAATCCAGAAGCGACATGTCAATATGTTCGCCAACGCCTGTCTGGTCGCGCTTGCGCAGTGCAGCCAAGACGCCGACAACACCGTAAAGACCGGTAAAAATATCAGCAAAGGCAACGCCAATTTTCTGCGGCTCGCCATCGGGTGCCCCCGTCAGGTCCATGATGCCGCCCATGCCCTGGATCATGAAATCATAACCGGCACGATGGGCGTAAGGTCCGTCCTGGCCAAAGCCCGTTACCGAGCAATAGATCAGCCGTGGATTGATCTTTTTGAGGCTTTCATAATCCAGCCCATATTTTTCCAGACCGCCCAGCTTGAAATTTTCCAGCAAGATATCAGCATCGGCAACAAGACACCGCACGACTTCCTGGCCTTCCTCGCTGCGAAAATCTGCCGTGATGGAGCGTTTTCCCCGATTGCAGGAATGGAAGTAAGCAGCGGTCTTGTCTCCGTTTTCAGATTCAACAAACGGAGGGCCCCATGTGCGCGTGTCGTCGCCTGCAGGACTCTCGACCTTGATCACATCCGCGCCAAGGTCCGCCAGTGTCTGACCAATCCATGGACCGGCCAGAATACGGGCCAGCTCAACCACTTTGACACCCTCAAGCGGTGCACTCATTCCAAACTCCAATAATGCCTTCTGATTGGCGCGGACGGATCCGGGGCCAATTGTTCTATTTTGCGGCAACACTGCCAGACAGAAGACCCAAGCACCAGTTAGAAAAGGGAATTTGATCATTCCGTATTGTCGGGAGCGGTGCTGCTGGCTCAGCTGTGTTTTGTTGCCCCAGGCTCTGGCGAAGTATCTGCTGGCGTCGTAAAGGTGGGACATCAGCGGACGCGGAAAGAAGCACCCTTTTCCCCAGCGTCCTCCAGAGAGTTTTGCGGAGAATTTCAAATGAGACCCGATACGGCCGTTGCCATCCAGCTGGAAGACTATACCCCAACGCCGTACCAAATCGACGAGGTCGAGCTTGATATCCTGCTTGATCCAACAGCAACAAAGGTCGTTGCACGGCTTCGCATTCAGCGGCGGGAAGACACGCCCATTGGAACGCCTCTGGTTCTGGACGGAGACGACCTGACATTCAAGGGGCTCCTGATTGACGCGCAGGAAATCGCAGAGCTTGGCTATGAGGTGACGCCCTCAAAGCTGACGATCCACGCTCCGCCGATCGAGCCGTTCCAGCTTGAAATTCACACCGAGATCAATCCGAACGAGAACAGCGAGCTGTCGGGCCTCTACCGCTCCTCGAAAACCTATTGCACCCAGTGCGAGGCCGAAGGTTTTCGCCGTATCACGTACTTCCTCGATCGCCCGGACGTCCTGTCGGTTTACATGACCCGTATCGAAGGTCCCAAGGCCGAGTGCCCTGTGCTGCTGAGCAACGGCGATCCGATTGACCAGGGCGACGTTCCGGGCACCGATCGCCATTTTGCAATCTGGCACGACCCACACCCAAAACCCTCTTACCTGTTCGCGATGGTCGCTGGCGATCTGGCGCATGTATCGGATCAGTTCACCACCCGCTCAGGCAAAAAGGTCGACCTGAAGATCTACGTCGAGCACGGCAATGAAGAACGCTGCTCATGGGCCATGGACAGTCTGAAACGTTCCATGCAGTGGGACGACAAGGTCTTCGGCTGCGAGTATGACCTGAGTGTTTTCAACATTGTTGCGGTTTCCGACTTCAACATGGGCGCTATGGAGAACAAGGGCCTCAATATCTTCAATGACAAATATGTGCTGGCTGATCCGCAAACAGCGACCGATCAGGACTATGCAAACATTGAAGCCGTCATCGCCCATGAGTACTTCCACAACTGGACCGGCAACCGCATCACCTGCCGTGACTGGTTCCAGCTGTGCCTCAAGGAAGGTCTGACCGTGTTCCGCGCCCAGTCCTTCACTGGGGACATGCGCTCGCACGCTGTGAAGCGTATCGACGACGCGATCATGCTGCGTGCCC
>JABXHV010000135.1 GCA_013373445.1 Paracoccaceae bacterium
CCGGTGAACATTCATTCCCAGCAGTGGCTGTGGCTTTCCAACGCTGCCTTCGAGAAGATCGGTGTTGATGTTCCGACCAACTGGAACGAGTTCGCTGACGCTGCGCCGAAGCTGAAGGAAGCGGGCATCATTCCGCTGGCGATGGGGCAGCAGCCCTGGCAAACGACTCTCGCCTTCCAGGTTCTTCTGGTCGCTCTTGCGGGACCGGAAACCTATACCGCTGTATTCGGTGACAAGAATGCCGAACTTGCGGGCGGAGAAGGTCTGGCAAAGGTGTTCGAAGCGGCTGCAACCGCACGCGATATGGCTGCTGAGTCCAACGTCCAGAACTGGAACGATGCCACCAGCATGGTGATCACCGGCAAGGCCGCCGGACAGATCATGGGCGATTGGGCTCAGGGTGAGTTTCAGGTTGCTGGCCAGGTCGCTGGAGAAGACTACACCTGTCTTCCGGGATTGGGTGTGAACGAGGTCATCCAGACCGGCGGGGATGCCTTCTACTTCCCGAAGGTTGATGACGAAGCCATCTCTGCGGCCCAGGCTGAACTTGCCAAGGTCATGCTGTCGCCGGAAACCCAGGTCGCGTTCAACCTGAAAAAGGGATCCCTGCCGGTTCGGGGTGATGTCGACCTGAACGCAGCGAACGACTGCATGAAGAAGGGTCTCGATATCCTGTCCAAGGGCAATGTCATCCAATCCCCGGATCAGCTCATGTCAGCCGATGACCTGACGCAGGTGAATGACCTCTTCGTCGAGTTCTTCAATGATCCGTCCATCACCGCGGCGGATGCCCAGGCACGCTTCGTCTCGATTGTCGAGAACGCAAGCTAACGTGTGATCGGACCTTCGCCGGTTTCCGGCCGCTGTTGCCCGCTTTCTGCAATGGGAGGCACGGGGCTGGCGAAGGTTCAGTCTTGAGGGAATGGCTCCGCGGGGTTGCCCGCCGGTGTCCATTCTGCAGGAACTGAGGGCCTGGGAAGTATGGCGGTAGCAAGACGCCCCGCAAGGTGGCACCGGAATTTGAGCGCCAAGATTGCCGCGATCCCGATGATCGCGACCGCTGGCGTGGTATTCGTCGGGGGAACCGCGTGGACGGTTCTCTACTCCTTCACCAGCTCCAAGCTGCTGCCGAAGGAGAAATTCGTCGGCCTGGCGCAATATGACCGTCTCTGGTCGAGCAGCAAATGGCTGATCTCGATCGAGAACCTGGCGATCTACGGAGCGTTCTCTCTGGTTTTTGCGATGGTGATCGGTTTTCTGCTGGCCGCACTTCTCGATCAGAAAATCCGGTTTGAAGATACCTTCCGGACCGTCTTTCTCTATCCGTTCGCGTTGAGCTTCATCGTCACCGGGCTGGCCTGGCAATGGATTCTCAACCCCGATTTCGGCGTACAGCACGTGGTGCGCTCTATGGGGTTTGAGAGTTTCACCTTCGATCCGCTCTACAATCCGGACATTGTGATCTACGGCGTGCTTATTGCCGGCCTCTGGCATGAGACCGGTCTCATCATGTGCCTGATGCTGGCCGGTTTGCGCGGGATCGACGAAGACATCTGGAAAGCGTCCCGGGTCGACGGAATACCCGTCTGGAAGACCTATCTTTTCATCGTCATTCCGATGATGCGCGGCATCTTCATTACCGCACTGGTCCTGATCGCATCCGGGATCATCAAGGTCTACGACCTCATTGTGGCCCAGACCGGCGGGGGGCCGGGTATCTCGTCGGAGGTGCCGGCGAAGTATGTCTATGACGCCATGTTCTTGTCCCAGAACCTGGGGCAGGGATTTGCAGCCTCGACAATGATGCTGCTGTCGGTGGTCATTGTGGTGGTCCCCTGGGCCTATCTGGAATTCGGGGGGAAATCACGCCGTGTCTAAGACCGTCAGTCTTCGCGACCAGTCGCTCGTCTTTGAAAGCCCGGACGCCGGGACACCCGACACCACGCTGCGCCGGGCCGGTGCCAGCCGGAAGCAGGGGCGAGTTGTCGAGGGACCCTGCGGTGCCAAGCCGACAAAGTCCCTGTCCCGCCGCAATATCATTCTCTACGGCACGCTCATCGTCTGCGCGCTCTACTATCTGCTGCCGCTCTACGTGATGCTCGTGACATCCCTGAAGGGAATGCCGGAGATCCGACTCGGCAACATCTTTGCGCCACCGATGGAGGTGACATTCCAGCCTTGGGTCAAGGCATGGTCGGAGGCCTGTACCGGGCTGAATTGCGAGGGCCTTTCGCGCGGGTTCTGGAATTCGGTGAAGATCCTGATCCCGTCCGTGGTCCTCTCGATCGCGATCGCATCGGTCAATGGCTATGCGCTCGCCAATTGGCGTTTCCGTGGAGCGGAGCTGTTCTTCACCATTCTCATTGTCGGGGCGTTCATTCCCTATCAGGTGATGATCTATCCGATTGTGATCATGCTGCGCGAGGTTGGCCTCTATGGCAGCCTCACAGGCCTAGTGCTGGTGCACTCGGTCTTTGGCATGCCGATTCTGACCCTGCTGTTCCGCAACTACTTTGCGTCGGTGCCGGAGGAGCTATTCAAGGCCGCCCGGGTCGACGGTGCGGGCTTCTGGGCAATCTATTTCCGCATCATGTTGCCGATGAGCCTGCCGATCTTCGTCGTGGCGATCATTCTGCAGGTCACCGGCATCTGGAACGATTTCCTGTTCGGTGTGATCTACACCAAGCCGGATCTCTACCCAATGACGGTCCAGCTCAACAACATCGTGAACTCCACCCAAGGGGTGAAGGAATACAACGTCAACATGGCAGCTACCATCCTCACAGGACTGGTGCCTCTGACAGTCTACTTCATCTCCGGAAAACTCTTTGTGCGCGGCATCGCAGCCGGCGCGGTGAAAGGATAACCCGTCATGACAAGTGTAGCTGTTCGTGACCTGACCCTGCGTTTTGGTGCTCTGGAAGTTCTGAGTGCCCTCAACCTGGAAATCGAGCACGGCGAGTTCCTCGTCCTGCTTGGCCCTTCAGGCTGCGGCAAGTCGACCCTGTTGAATTGCATCGCAGGTTTGCTCGAAATCTCTGATGGCCAGATCCATATTTCGGGGCGCAATGTGACCTGGGAAGAGCCAAAGGATCGCGGCATCGGCATGGTGTTCCAGTCCTACGCGCTTTATCCGCAGATGACAGTCGCAAAGAACCTGTCTTTTGGTCTGCAGATTGCCGGTGTGCCGAAAGACGAGATCGCCAAGCGGATCGCGCGTGCTGCGGAAATCCTGCAAATCGAGCCATTGCTAAGCCGCAAACCAGCGCAATTGTCCGGTGGTCAACGTCAGCGCGTTGCGATTGGCCGCGCGCTTGTGCGCGATGTGGATGTGTTTCTGTTCGATGAGCCGCTGTCCAATCTGGACGCCAAGCTGCGAGCTGAGCTGCGCGTGGAGCTGAAGCGTCTTCACCACAGCCTCAAGAACACGATGATCTATGTCACCCACGATCAGATTGAGGCCCTGACCCTTGCCGACCGCATCGCGGTCATGAAAGGTGGCGTGATCCAGCAACTTGATGCGCCTTTGACCATCTACAACAGACCGGTGAACCTCTTTGTTGCCGGTTTCATTGGCTCCCCGTCCATGAACTTTCTCAAGGGAGAAATCATCCAAGACGATGGTGCAGTGAAGGTGGCTCTGGGCGCTGATGAAACTGTTGCACTTGCCGGCTATGAGGCGGGTGAAGCGTTGCAGGAAGGTCGCAAGGTCATCTTTGGTGTTCGTCCTGAACATCTGACGCTCACGTCGGAGCCAACTTCGGGTCCGCATTTGCCGGCCGTGGTCGAACTGGAAGAGCCGATGGGCGCCGACAGCCTTGTCTGGGTCCGTCTTGGCGAAAAAGCCATTTCAGTGCGAACCGAAAGCGCCATAAGCCGCAAGCCGGGCGAAAAGGTCTACGTGACCTTTGATCTGGAACATGCGTCCTTGTTCGATGCGGAAACCGAAGACCGGATCTGAGACAAATGTCAAAAATGGCAGCATCTTCAATGACCTGCAAAGAGATTGATCTTTGCGGTACATGGCAGCTTTCCGACGAAAGGGCTGAATATGCCCTTTCGATGGAGCTGCCAGGCGATGCCGTTTCCGCTCTGGAGCGAGAAGGCTTGATCCCTGACCCGTATCACGGGCGCAACGAATATGATCTGCGTTGGATCGCGGAGCGAGATTGGACGCTGACGCGGACATTTGATCTTCAAGCTTCTGCACTTGAAGAAGCAAAAGCCTCCGGGCTTGGTTGGTCTCTGGTTCTCGATCAGCTGGATACGGTCGCCGAGGTCGTTCTCAATGGCAAGAGCGTCCTCAAGGCCGATAATGCCTTCAGGACGTTCCGTGTCGACGCAACTGACTGTCTTCGATCTGGCGAGAACCAGATTGAAATCGTCTTTACGTCCAGCATTCAGGAAGGCAAGCGCCGTCAGGAGGCAATGCCGTTTTATATTCCCTACAGCACAGACAACAACCCGATCCCCAATGGCAACATGTTGCGCAAGACCCAGTGCCACTTTGGTTGGGATTGGAACATCGCCCTGGCGCCGTTCGGGCTTTATGGCGGCATCCGTCTGGTCTGCGAAACCCCGCAGCGGATTGATCGTCTGGCAACGGTGCAAGTCGCGCACGATATTGTCGGCGATAAAGCGTCTTTGGAGCTGATCGTCAGGCTGTCTGTCCTTGCGCATACCAGCGGACCTGTTGATCTGAATATCAGCGCGGCCGGGGCAAAATTGTCGGAGACCGTTGATCTTCACGCTGGCGAAAACCGGTTGGAGCGACGCCTCGCTGTTAAAGATGCGGCATTGTGGTGGCCGGTTGGCCACGGTGAGCAGCCTCTCTACGATTTGACTGTCAGTGTTGGCAGCGCAAACACCTCGCGACGTCTCGGATTTCGCAGCGTCGAAATCGACAACACGGAAGACAAAACCGGGAACCGCTTTTGCTTTATCGTCAACGGCCAGGAGATCTTCTGCCGCGGCGCCAACTGGATTCCGGCAGACGCCTTGCCCGGGCGTATCACCCGCGAAAAGACCTGCGATCTTTTGGATTCCGCACTGGCTGCCAACATGAACATGATCCGCATCTGGGGCGGTGGCCAGTACGAGCCCGATTGGTTCTACGACTACTGCGATGAAAAAGGCTTGATGGTCTGGCAGGACTTCATGTTCGCTTGCTCGCTTTATCCAGCAACGGAAGATTTCTTGGAAAATGTCGACAGCGAGGTACGTGAGCAATCCGCCCGACTTTCCACACACCCTTGTCTGGCGGTGTGGTGCGGCGACAATGAATTGATCGGGGCGCTGACCTGGTTCGAGGAATCTCGCAAGGATCGGGATCGCTACCTTGTCAATTACGACCGCCTCAACCGGACCATTGAAAAAGGGCTGAAGGCCGAAGTGCCGGAGGCTGTCTGGTGGCCCTCGAGCCCGTCTCCCGGCTTCATGTCATTCGGCGACGCCTGGCACAATGACAGTTCCGGCGATATGCATTTCTGGTCTGTTTGGCACGAAGGTCGCGATTTCGCGCACTATCGCGATATCAACCCGCGCTTCTGCTCGGAGTTTGGGTTCCAGTCATTCCCGTCGATGCCCTTGATCCGGCAGTTTGCCGATGCCGATGACATGAACATCGCCTCTCCGGTGATGGAATCGCATCAAAAGAATGCCGGTGGCAATGCGCGTATTGCCGAGACGATGTTCCGCTACTTCCGCTTTCCCAGCGATTTCGCGAGCTTCGTTTACCTGTCGCAGATCCAGCAAGGCTTGGCGATCCGGACCGCCGTGGAATATTGGCGTTCTTTGAAGCCGCATTGCATGGGCGCACTCTATTGGCAGCTCAATGACACCTGGCCTGTTGCCTCCTGGTCGAGCCTCGACTACGGCGGAAGCTGGAAGGCGCTTCATTACATGGCAAAGCGGTTCTATTCGCCGGTTCAGATGTTTGCTTTTCAGGACAAGAACCAGGGGATCCGCCTTTCGGTGGTCAACGACCATCCAAAGCCAGTTAAAGTTGCCTGGAGCCTGGAAAAATGGACGCTCTCCGGCGCATGCACCAAGTTGCTGGACGGCAATGTGGATGTCATGACAGATGCGGCTACGCCGATTGACATCCCGCTCGTCGATTACGATCCCGATAAGGAGCTGCTTGTCTATAAATGGCAAAGCTCCTGCGGTCTGAGTGGAACCGATCATCTGATGCCGCTGGCCTACAAGGGAATGGCTCTCGAAGAGCCCGTCATTCAGGTCGCGGAGAGCACCCGCGATGGCGTGCGCCAGCTGACACTTACAACTGACAAGCCAGCCCTCTTCGTGACTGTTGAGAGCCCGGACCAAATTCGATTTTCCGACAACGTCGTTACCCTGCTTCCTGGCGAGCCTGTGACCCTCACGGTCCTGGGTGAGCAAGACAAGTCAGGTGGCGAATTTTCGACCTCTCTCAAGATCCATCATCTTTATTCCAGCTCCCGGACGTGATGTCCCGGTGGAATAAGGCACAAAGCCAACAGGAGCATTTTAAAATGACGGCTTTTTCCTTTCAGCTTTACAGCGCACGTGAATTTCCGCCGCTTGACGCCCTCATGAAAATGCTCGCCGAAGCCGGCTATGCACAGGTCGAAGGGTATGGCGGGGTCTATGAAGATCTGGCTGCGACAAAGGCTGCCATGGAGGCGACTGGCCTGACGATGCCATCCGGTCATTTTTCTATGGATATGCTGGAAAACGATCAGGCGAAGGTGCTCGAGATTGCAAATACGCTTGGCGTCAAGCACATCTACTGTCCATACCTTGCCGAAGAATTGCGCCCAACCACAAGCGCTGAATGGGCTGCCTTTGCAAAGCGCCTGGAAGCTCTGCATGCCATTTATGCGCCAAAGGGATTCACATTCGGCTGGCACAATCATGACTTCGAGTTTGTTGCATTGCCTGACGGCGGCATTCCGATGGATGTGATCCTGGAAAATGCGCCGAGCATAACCTGGGAAGCGGATATTGCCTGGGTCGTGCGCGGCGGCGCTGATCCATTTGCATGGATCAAGAAATACAGCTCCCGCATCAGTTCAGTGCACGTCAAGGACATTGCCCCACAAGGCGAATGCGCGGACGAAGATGGCTGGGCCGATGTTGGGCACGGGACCATTGATTGGCCGGCACTGATGAGCGCGCTCAAGTCAACCAACGTCGAACTTTATGTCATGGAACATGACAAGCCAAACGATGCGACCCGTTTTGCACAACGGTCTATCGCAGCGGCAAACACATTTTAAGGCAGCTAAATCATGACTGATACTTTGGGTGTAGGCATCATTGGATGCGGCAACATCTCCACCACTTACTTCAAGCTGGTGCCGCTGTTTAAAGGTCTGGAAGTGCGCGCATGCGCTGACATGAACGCTCAGGCCGCCGAAACGCGCGCCAAGGAATATGGAGTTCGGGCAGAGACCGTAGAAGGCCTTTTGGCTGCGGATGACATCGATATCGTGGTCAACTTGACCATTCCGGATGCCCATTGGCCGGTCACCAAGGCGGCCCTCGTTGCAGGCAAACACGTCTATTCCGAAAAGCCACTGGCGCTGACGCTGGAAGATGGCAAGGCAATGCAGGATCTGGCCAAGTCAAAAGGCCTCAAGGTTGGGTCTGCACCGGACACATTCCTGGGCGGAGCGCATCAGCTGGCGCGTAAACTGATCGACGATGGCAAGATCGGTAAGGTGGCCTCCGGTACCTGCCACGTGATGAGCCATGGCATGGAACACTGGCATCCGAACCCGGAGTTCTTTTTTCTTCCTGGTGGTGGTCCGATCCTCGATCTGGGGCCTTACTACATCGCCAATCTGGTCAACCTCGTGGGTCCAGTCAAACGCGTTGCCGCTTTGACCTCCATGGCAACGCCGACCCGCACCATTGCATGCGAACCGCGTGTGGGTGAGGAAATCCCGGTCAAAACACCGACCAACATTCATGCCCTGCTTGAATTTGAAAATGGCGCGACAATCACCTTGTCCGCGAGCTGGGATGTCTGGGCGCATCGTCATGAAAACATGGAGCTATATGGTACAGAAGGTTCGCTCTATGTGCCTGATCCGAATTTCTTTGGTGGTGAGGTCATTCTGACCGGCAAGGATGGAACGGCGGAAACCCTGAACGGTGATGATCATCCATTCGGTATTCCGAACCAGGACCATGACCGCGGCAAAATGGCCAACTACAGGGCCGCCGGTCTTGCCGATATGGCTCTGGCAATTGCCGAAGGGCGGGACTATCGCTGCTCCCTCGACCGTGCCTTGCATGCCGTTGAGGTGATGACTGCAATCCTGAAGTCCGGTGAAACGGGAGCCTTTGTTGACATCACGACGCCGTGTGAACGCCCTGCTGCTCTGGGTAAGGACGAAGCTCAGGCAATGTTGAAGTAACAAATGCCCAAACAAAAGAACCGGGCACAGCCGCTGCGCCCGGTTCTTTAAATCTGTGATTGATCACGTTCGTCTTAGACTGGATCTCTGAGCGCGACCGACTGGCGCGTCAATCAGATCGTGCTTTCGGCAGGTCCTGTGTAGCGAACACCCATGCGGTCATCCCTGCGCCACACGACTTCCACCGGGCGGCGGGTGCTTTCGTTGTCGATATACAGCAGGAAGGCATTGGGAACGCCAATCGTGCTGGGCATGACGATCAACGCACCGGTCTCGTTGGTGTTTCGAATCGTGCAATTGTAGACTTGCGACAGACCGCCAAAGACAATTCGTGCGGCTTTCAAGGTCCGGCGGCGCTGATTGCCGCGTCTCTCATCTGTTTGTTCAGGTTCTGTAGACATGGGCTGTCACTCAAAAGTTCTAAGTCATGCAGCTGGGCCGCGATTGAGTTGCTGGTTTCACCATACATCTAGGGCGTAAACAAAGCCTTTTTAAGAAGCGGTGAACACCTTCGTAGAGGTGTGGTGGTGCCATTGCTAACATTTTATCTAAAACTTTAATCATTTACGCCGTAAATGCACCCAGTGCGTGTAAAAATAGTGCGTTGCATTGATAACGTTGTCGGAATGGCGCGGTTTTTGAGCTCTCAAGACGACAAAAGCCGACTATTGGGTGGTTCAAGGATCACGGGGCCTGAATGCCAATCCGGATATATGGCGTTTTGTCAGCCCTTGCCCCAAATAAGCCCAGAAGTGTAACTAGGCGAGGGAAATACAGGTATTTCGGGACGGTTCTCTAAAGGACTGTTCGGATTAAGAAGTTTTGCAAGAAGCAGCAACATAGGTTTGCCTCATCGAAGGCAAGTCTTTAATGTGGCGCGGGCGCGGCCCATAGGGTATGACCGCTTGAGCTAGAACACGATTGAACGCAGGAACAACAAACGCATGTCCGATATTTTTCGCGAAGTCGATGAAGACATCCGTAAGGAAAAATACAATCGACTTTGGGACCGCTTCGGTCCTTGGGTGATTGGAGCAGCTGTTTTGATTGTTGTTGCGACGGCCGGATACCGTGGCTGGGCCTATTATGAGCGCACGCAGGCCCAGACGGCCGGCGACAGGTTCATGCACGCAGTCAAGCTGTCAGAGGCAGGTGACTTTGTCGGTGCAAATCAGATTTACGCAGAGCTCGAAGAGGCCCGTGGCGGCTATCCGGTGATTGCACGCATGCGCGCTGCATCAGATCTTGCGAAAGCGGGCAAGCCTGGTGAGGCTCTGGGCGCCTTTGACGAGATCGCAAACGACAGCGGCGTTGAACGTGCCTTGCGCGACATTGCCAGCTTGCGCGCTGCCTATCTTGCGGTCGACAGCGAGCCATACACCGCAATTGCTGACCGTGTTGAAGGCCTTACCGGCGCCGATAACAGTTTCCGCTCAGCAGCGCGCGAAGTGCTTGCGCTGGCCGCCTGGAAAGCTGGCGACATCGAAACCGCACGCCAGTGGATTGCGGCGATCGACAACGATCCACAGACACCGTCCGACGTAACCGGCCGCATTGATGTTCTGGAAAAGGTCATTGTTGCAGCCCATGGCGCTTCTCAAGATGGCGCTTCCGAGGATGGCGGTGAAGGGGAAGCCCAGTGAGTTTTGGTTTGATGGCGGCAGGTTTGAAGATGCGGACGACATCACTCGGGGGCGCTCTCGTCCTCGCATTGGCTTTGACAGGTTGTGGCAGCGTGTCTGAGTTCGCCGACAACATGAATCCTTGGTCGAAGGAGAAGATCCTTCCCGGCGAACGCAGAGCCTTGTTCTCCGAACAGGATCCGGCAGCGGCCATCACGGGCGGAAAAGCCTCTATCGGCAAGGCAAGCGGTGGCCAGGAATGGCCAACAGCGGCCGGACCGGCAACAAACAATCCAGGCAACATTGCCGTGAACGTCTCCGGCGCGCGCGCTTGGCGTGCGTCCATCGGCAGTTCGGGTGGCGGTATAACATCCAACGCTCTGCGGGCCTCTGCCCGTCCTGTAAGCGCTGGTGGCCGGGTCTTTGTCTACAAGCCCAATGGGGATGTGATCGGCCTGTCGACGTCCGGTGCCCGTCTTTGGAGCCGCTCGTTGCGTCCTGAAGGCGAAAAGGATGTGGCGCCAGGTGGCGGTTTGACTGTTTCCGGCAATGTTCTTTATGCGGCAACCGGTTATGGTCAGATGAGTGCGCTTGATGCCGCATCGGGCCAGCAGCTTTGGTCCGTGGATCTGGAAACGCCAGCGCGCGGTGCTCCAACCGCTGCCAACGGCCTGATCTTCACGGTCACCCAAAACAACGAAATTCTTGCGCTCAATCAGAGCGATGGATCACAGGCATGGAACTATACCGGCGTTGAAGAAACCGCTGGTGTTCTGTCTTCCGCCAATCCGGCTGTGTCTGGCAATCGCGTGATTGTGCCTTTCTCTTCCGGTGAGATCATGGCGCTCGACGTCAAGTCTGGTGAACCAGTCTGGATTGAATCCGTAACGCGCGGCATGCGCACGTTTGCTGTGTCCGGCATCTCCGATGTTTCGGCGAGCCCGGTGATCGACGGCAATGTTGTGTATGCCACCGGTGTGGGTGGGCGCACAGTCGCCAACTCTGTGAAGAACGGCGAGCGTCTGTGGGGCCAGAATGTTGGCAGTGTCCACACGCCGGTTGTTTCCGGTAATGCGTTGTTCCTGATCGATCTTGAGGAACGCATGGTCGCACTGGATCGCAAGAGTGGTGAAACCCTTTGGGTGGCGCAGCTGCCCAAGCCTGAGAAAAAGAAAAAGCGTCGCAATTGGGCAGGTCCTATCCTTGCCAATGGCGCTTTGGTTGCCATGTCCAGTGACGGCTATATCGCAGCAGTCGATGCCGCGTCCGGCCAGGTCATGGCGACCAATCAGGTCAACACCGATGTATATGTGACACCCATCGTAGCCGGTGGTCGCATGATCGTATTGGACGGCGATGGCGCCGTCGCCGCCTTCAACTGACCGTTTGATCCGACAGGGATTTAACGCTGCAGACTGGCGGTCTGTCAGGAGTAACTATTGTGGGCGCAAGTGTCGCCATTATCGGACGGCCCAATGTGGGCAAGTCCACGCTGTTTAATCGGCTGGTCGGCAAGCGCCTGGCGCTTGTCGATGATACCCCAGGTGTGACCCGCGACCGTCGTCCGGGTGAAGCACGATTGGGGGATCTGCGGTTCACCATCGTTGATACGGCCGGTCTGGAAGATTCCGACAACCGGTCGCTTGAAGGTCGTATGCGCAAGCAGACCGAAGAGGCGATCAATGAAGCCGATGCAATTCTGTTCGTCATCGATGCCCGTGCAGGCGTAACGCCGCTTGATGCGCATTTTGCCGCCGTTGCCCGCAAGACCACCCGTCCGGTGATCCTGTTGGCCAACAAGGCAGAAGGCAAGGCGGGTGATAGCGGGCTATTCGAATCCTTCTCCCTTGGACTGGGGGAACCGATTGCGATTTCCGCTGAGCACGGCGAGGGTCTTGCTGACCTTTACGATGCGCTGAAGCCGCATGTGGACCGCGTTACCGCAGAAGAAGAATTGGCAAAAGTCGATGAGGCTCCTGCCAACCTGGCCGTCGACGAAGACGGTGAGCTGCTGGAGGTCGAAGACGAACCTGTTGGGACGTTGGAACGTCCGCTGCGCGTTGCGATCGTCGGACGCCCCAATGCAGGCAAGTCTACGCTGATCAACTCCATGTTGGGCGAAGACCGCATGTTGACCGGTCCAGAAGCCGGCATCACCCGCGATTCCATTTCCGTTGATTGGATCTGGCAGGACCGGCACATCAAGCTGTTTGATACCGCCGGCATCCGGCGCAAGGCGCGTGTGCAGGAAAAGCTTGAAAAGCTGTCTGTGGCTGATGCGCTTAGGGCGATCAAATTCGCCGAGGTGGTTGTGATCACCCTTGATGCGACCAACTCCTTTGAAAAGCAGGACTTGCAGATCATCGACCTGATTGCGCGCGAAGGCCGTGCGCTTGTGGTTGCGATCAACAAGTGGGACCTGGTGGAAGATCGCGAAGCGGCCTGGAAGAAGATCAAGGACGCCAACGATCGTTATTTCAATCAGATCCGTGGTGTCCGGATTGTGACCATGTCCGGTATTCAGGGGCAGGGCATAGATCGTCTCTTTGAGAACGTCTTTGAAGCCTACACTGCCTGGAATGCGCGCGTATCGACGTCCAAGCTGAACCGTTGGCTTGAACGCGTTCTGATCGCGCACCCGCCGCCGGCCGTCTCCGGTCGTCGTGTACGCCTGCGCTACATGACCCAGGCCAAGACCCGGCCACCGCATTTTGTCGCCTTCGCATCGCGCCCCGAGCAATTGCCGGAAAGCTATACCCGCTATCTGGTCAACAAGTTGCGCGAGACCTTCAAGATCGATGGCACGCCCATTCGCTTTTCCTACCGCAAGGGTGACAATCCCTACGCTGTGAAGAAAAAGAAGCGTTAAAAACGCGGCCTCCACTGCAACTGTCAAAATTATGTTGCTCTTGGTGCGCATATCTCATGCGGCCTCGCGTTCAGCGAGGCCCAATGACGTCTATTGAAGGAGTTTCCCATGACGGCTGATCGGCTGGAATTTGCAGTAAACCTGGCGCGCCGCGCGGGCCAACTGGGGATGGACTATTTTCGCCGTCTGGACAGCCTGACAGTCACGCAAAAGGGCCATCAGGACCTGGTGTCCGAAGCTGACCGTGACATTGAAACCCTGGTGCGTAAGGAAATAGCCAAGATCTATCCCGATGATGGCATCGTCGGTGAGGAACATGGCCGTGTTGCTGGCTCTTCCGGCTTCACATGGGTGATCGATCCGATCGATGGCACAGCCAACTTTGTCGCCGGAATTCCGCAGTGGTGTGTGATCATTGCCTGTGTCTACAACGGCGAAGTGATCGCCGGTGTCATCCATGATCCGAATGCAAATGAGAGCTTCCACGCCATGAAAGGCGGCGGAGCCTTCGTCAACAATCGCCAGATTCGCGCTTCCAGCTCCCAGAGCCTGTCCAACGGCTCACTTGGGGTCGGGTTCAATGGCCGCACCGAAGCCAGCGAAGCGCTCAAGAGCATTGAGGCGCTCGTCACGCAGGGCGGTGTGTTTTTCCGCAATGCCTCCGGCGGTCTGATGCTAGCCTATGCATCTGCTGGTCGTTTGCTGGGATACATCGAAAGTCACATGAACGCATGGGACTGTCTCGCTGGCATGCTGATTGCCAAGGAAGCTGGCAATATGGTTGATACCTATGATGCCGACAGCGCGCTAGACAAAGGTACGCCCGTCATCGTCGCCTGCCCGGGTGTCTTTGATGCGGTAAAGAAAATCACCGACGGTGCGTTCAAGTCGCAGCGGTGAGCGATCTGTTCTGAGTATTGCTAAAAATCTGAAAGAGAAGGGAAGATCATAACGGTCTTCCCTTTTTTTGTGGGTGGCTATGGGCCGGGATTGCGCCATTGCGTTCTGCTGGCGCTCCAGACCAAACCCTTCCAGGGTGTGTCCTTGGTGTCAAGCTTCATGGAAAAGTCGAGTTCCGGTCGGCGCAAAAGGCCCAGGCGCTCCATCACCTTTTGAGATCGGTCGTTGTCTGGCCCCGTGTAGGCCAAAATTTCGGGCACCTCGCGTTCAAACAACGTGTGCTCCAAAATGGCGCATGCTGCTTCCGTAGCATAGCCTTTGCCCCAGGCCGATCGGTTCAAGCGCCATCCAAGATCATAGTGTTTGCCCAAGGCCTGCATGTCGCGCAGCATGATGCCCGCATAACCCAGAAATGTGGCGTCGGGAAGCTCGATCACACAGCGCGAAAAGCCGGTCTTTTCATAAGCAGACCGATAGTGCGCGAGTTTGGTATCGCTTTGGTCTTTGCTTAAAGGTCCCCCAAGATCATCCATGACCACAGGGTTGGCATTCAGGGCAGCGAAAGCGTCACGGTCTGTGTCTTTGAAGGGGCGCAGAATGAGGCGGGATGTTTTGAGTGGGCCGACCTTCACTTTCAAACTCCCACAATTGGACTGCCATGCGGCGTCTATTTTTCGCGGCCGTATATCTGACCGCTGCCGATGTCTTCTGGCGTCAACAGCTTGAGAACGTCCTGGGGAACGTCTTCCGGTTGGCGCAGGCTGTTGGGATCTTCACCGGGCATTGCCTTGGCGCGCAAGCCTGTGCGCACTGGACCGGGATCATACAGGTTGACCCGTACCTTGGTGGTTTCCGTCTCCAGCCCATAGGTCTTGGCCAGACTTTCCAGAGCGGCCTTGGAAGCGGCCTGAAGGCCCCAGAATGGCTTTGGTGCGTTCGCGTGTTCGGAGGTCAGGAAGACCACGCGTCCAGCTTCGGATTGGCGCAACAGAGGATCCAGCGAGCGGATCAGCCGCCAGTTTGCAGTGACATTGGTGGAAAATACTTTTTCAAAGTCTTTCGGGCTGATGTGCCCGAGAGGGGACAGAACGCCGAGGATGGCGGCATTGCCCACCAGTATGTCGAGCTTTTGCCAGCGCTCATAAAGCGCTGCACCCAGCCGGTCCAAACCATCAAAGTCCGTCAGGTCAGCTGGTACGAGGGTCGCTGGTTTGCCGCCCGCTGCACGGATCGCGTCATCGAGATCTTCAAGACCGCCGACCGTGCGCGCAACGGCGATGACGTCAGCGCCGCGAGCACCCAGTTCCTTGGCAATCTGATAGCCAATGCCCCGGGAGGCTCCGGTGACAAGGGCAACCCGTCCCTCGAATTCTCCAGCAGACATGAACGCTCCTAGCTAACTTCAACCAGCCGTGGCTGGGCCACGAAATCACGGTCCTCGGAGAGATCGGTGAGGGCGGTCGGATAGTCGCCGGTAAAGCAATGGTCGGTGAACTGGGGAGCGTCGTTGTCGCGTCCGTCATAGCCCATGGCACGGTAGATGCCATCAACCGACAGGAAGGACAGCGTATCAGCGCCGATATAGGCACGCATCTCTTCCATGTTATATTTCGCCGCCAGCAGCTTTTCGCGCGATGGAGTGTCGATACCGTAGTAATCGGAATAACGGATCGGCGGGGAGGCGAGGCGGAAGTGGACTTCCGTTGCACCGGCGTCGCGGATCATCTGCACGATCTTCAGGGACGTTGTTCCGCGCACGAGGCTGTCGTCAATCAGGATGACGCGCTTGCCTTCGATGATCGGACGGTTCGCCGAATGCTTGAGTTTGACGCCCAGGGTCCGAATGCTCTGGGTAGGCTCGATAAAGGTACGGCCGACATAATGGTTACGGATAATACCGAGCTCAAATGGGACGCCACTTTCCTGGCTGTAGCCAATGGCTGCAGGAACACCACTGTCAGGCACCGGAACGATCACGTCCGCAGGCACATGGCTTTCCTGCGCCAGTGCGCTGCCCATCTTGCGGCGCACGTCATAAACGCTGCGCCCGCCAACGATGGAGTCAGGGCGGGAGAAATAGATGTATTCAAAGATACAAGGGCGTGCCTTGACCTTGCCAAACGGGAAGAAGCTCTCCACACCGCTGCCGGAGCAGACGACCACTTCACCATTCTCAACTTCGCGGACGAACTTTGCGCCGATGATGTCAAGGGCACAGGTTTCGGAGGCAAGGATAGGCGTGCCGTTCAAATCGCCAAGCACCAGCGGGCGGATGCCCAATGGGTCGCGCGCACCGATCAGCTTCTTGGAGGTCAGTGCGACAAGCGCATAGGCGCCTTCCATTTGAGTCAGCGCATCGATGAAGCGATCAACAATCTTGGTCTCGCGTGAACGGGCAATGAGTTGCAGCACCACTTCGGAATCCGATGTGGATTGGCAAATCGCGCCATCGCGGATCAACTGCTGGCGCAGTGACATCGCGTTGGTAAAGTTGCCATTGTGACAAACCGCGATGCCGCCGCCTTCAAGCTCGGCAAACAGGGGCTGCACATTGCGCAGGATCGTTTCACCGGTGGTGGAGTAGCGCACGTGGCCCACAGCAGCGCGGCCGCTGAGCCGCTGGATTGTCTCTGCTTTGGAGAAATGGTCACCAACGAGGCCAAGGTGCCGTTCTGAGCGGAACTGGTCGCGGTCAAAGGTCACAATGCCTGCCGCTTCCTGACCTCGATGCTGGAGTGCATGAAGCCCAAGGGCGGTCAGTGCGCTGGCATCTTCGTGTCCGAGAACCCCGAACACACCACATTCTTCACGAAGCCTGTCGTCGTTGATGTCGAAAGGCTCACTGTGGTCGGTCTCGCCGAACATGGCGAACTCCTTATATTGAGGCTGAACGTCGGGCAGTATGGCTGTGCGCCGTCGGTTCAAGATCAGTTGCCGCCAGTGGTTAGCTGGTTAAGGCCTTGTCGTTCAGACGCGCTATAACCCGTATCGGCGTCCTCGCCAACACCTTCTTGTGTTTCAGCGTTACCATCCCGGTTACGGATCTTGTTGAGGATGACCTTTTCGGGGTCCTCAGGCAGCAGGGAAACCATGCGTTCGCCAACAGACAGCAGAACCGGACGGGACTTTGCGTTGATGACCCAGTCAGGCTGCTTTTCAGGCTGCACGAACCAATTGAAGAACATCATGCCGACAACGACCAGCAACATGCCACGCACTGCGCCAAAGACAAATCCGAGCGTCCGGTCGAGCGCGCCGATACGGCTGTCGAGGATGAAGTCGGAAATGCGCATCGTGATGTAGCTGACCAGAAGCAACGTCACCAGGAAGATCAAAGCGGCTGAAGCGCCCATGGCAGCCATATCACTCGGGATATACTGTTTGGCATAGGGCACCAGCTTTCCATACAAATAGAAAGCGGCGAACGCTGCAGCAATCCAGGAGGCAATCGACAGGACTTCGCGTACAAAGCCTCGTATCATCGCCAAAATGGCCGAAATGAACATGATGACGAGAAGTATTGCATCGAGCATCGTGATCGGCATCTGTCCGTTCGACCCCTCAAACTGGTTCCCAGATCCGGCTCATGGCCGGGAAATGGCGTGTTGTTAACGTGTTCAGCAATAATCAGACTGACTGCTTAGCGCCAGTCTTGGCCGAAATTTTGGCAACGAAATCCCCGAGTTCTTCAAGTCCCGTTACCACAATATCCATTCGCGTGTCTTTCAGGTTGGCTTTCGGGCAAAATGCCTTGTCAAAACCAAGCTTCTGAGCTTCCTTTAACCGCGCCGGCGCCTGGGCTACAGGACGGATGGCAGCAGAAAGGCTTACCTCGCCGAAATAGACGCAATTGGCAGGAAGGGCAAGCCCGCTAAGTGAAGATACCAAGGCAGCAGCCACTGCGAGGTCCGCGCCCGGCTCATTGATCTTCAAACCGCCCGCCACATTCAGATACACGTCGTGTTGGGAAAAGCGCACGCCGCAGCGGGCTTCTAGCACCGCCAGGATCATCGACAGGCGCGCGGAGTCCCAGCCGATCACCGCACGGCGTGGCGTGCCGAGTGAAGAGGGAGCAACCAGCGCCTGGATTTCAATCAGCAGCGGCCGTGAGCCTTCGAGCCCTGCGAAAACCGCAGCGCCTGGCGAGTTTCCGGTGCGCTCACCCAGAAAAAGTGCTGACGGATTGGCGACTTCCGACAGTCCTGCCCCCGTCATTTCAAACACACCGATTTCATCAGTGGCCCCGAAGCGGTTCTTGACCGATCTGAGAATCCGGTATTGATGCGCGCCATCACCTTCAAAATACATCACCGCATCGACCATATGTTCCACGACGCGTGGACCGGCGATCTGGCCGTCTTTGGTCACATGTCCAACGAGCACCAATGTGGTGCCGTTTTTCTTGGCGTAGCGCACCATCGCCTGCGCCGAAGCGCGAACCTGCGTCACGGTGCCAGGCGGCGAATCTGCCTGTTCGGTCCACAGCGTTTGAATGGAATCGAGGATCAACAGGGCAGGCGGCGGCCCATCCTGCAGCGTTGCCAGAATGTCTTCGACGCTGGTTTCGGCTGCCAACGCAACCGGTGCATCGGACAGTCCCAGACGCTCTGCGCGCAGACGGACCTGCGCAATCGCTTCTTCGCCTGAAATGTAAACCGCACGGTGGCCAAGACGGGCAAAGGCTGCGGCGGCCTGGATCAGCAGTGTAGATTTTCCGATACCCGGATCCCCGCCCACCAACAGCGCCGATCCGCGCACAAAGCCGCCACCGGTCACCCTGTCGAGTTCGGCAATGCCGCTTTTGATGCGCGGGGCTTCCTTGGTGTCACCCTGCAGGCCGACCAACGGCACGATGCGGCCCTTGGTCAGTTTGGTCTTGGCAGGTCCTCCGCCGACCCCTCCACCTGTCTGTTCCTCGACGATGGTGTTCCAGTCGCCGCAAGATTCGCATCGCCCGGTCCATTTGGTTGTCACTGCACCGCAGGATTGGCAGACGAAAGAAGTGGAACGACGTGCCATGGGGGCGAAGCTCTCCGTTAGGACTGATCAGGCGCGGGCAGGGGCTCGTAAAACCGGTGATAGCGTTTGCCAAGGCCCGTGAGGTACTCGTAATCAATAGTCTCGGCGTAAGCTGCAACGTCTGATGCTGCAACATTGGGCCCGAGTATTTCCACAAAAGCCCCGCGCTTGGCGATGCTTTCGGGCACATTGGTCACATCAATCGCCATCATGTCCATGGAAATGCGACCAATCAAAGGAACCTTGTGCCCCGAAACCCAGCCGAAGGCTCCTTCGCGTTCATCGGTTGATCCGGCGCGGCGATGCATCCCGTCGGCATATCCTGCAGCCACGACAGCAACTTTCAGGTCCTGTTTGGCCGTGGCCGCGGCTGCATAGCCAATGGCGCTGCCCTTGGCGACATCACGCACCATCATGATCCGGGCCTCGACCTTGACGACAGGTGCCATCGGATTGGGGACAGTATCGACGGCCTTGCCGCCATAAAGAGAGATGCCTGGCCGAGCAAGGTCGAAGTGGTAGTCTTCGCCCAGAAACACGCCCGCTGAATTCGACATGGAACGCGGGATATGTGCGTAAGCATCTGTCGCTGCATGGAAGGCAGCAAGCTGTGCCTTGTTCATCGGATGATCGGGTTCAGATCCGCAGGCCAGATGGGTCATCAGGAGGCAAGGTTCAAAGGCACCGGCCAAAGTGCTGTCAGCCATAGCCGTTGCAAAATCCTCAGGAGACAGTCCCGTCCGGCTCATTCCGCTGTCGATATGGATCGCAGCTGGCAATTTGCGGCCAACGTTCGAGCAATAGCCTGCCCACTCGGTCAAGTCTTCCAGAGAAATCAGGGCAGGGCGCAGATTGGCTTGCTCATAGACCTCTGCTGCGCCGGTAAACAGCCCACCAAGAATATAGATCGTTGCGTCCGGCAGGGCTGCACGCACGGCAAGACCTTCTTCCGGCAAGGCGACGCAAAAGGTCTTGCAGCCTTCCTGCCAGAGCCGTTGTGCGACCAAAACCGCGCCGGTGCCATAACCGTCAGCCTTGATGGTTGCCGCGCATTCTGTGCCGCTTTTGAGAGTGTTTTTGAGGAAGAGCCAGTTTGATGCGATTGCATCCAGGTCAATGGTGAGACGCCCTCCGGCAAGCATGTCGGTCTGCTGTGCGGAAAGTTCAGTCTGGTGAGTCACGGTCTTGCCTATGGGTTGCTGGGAATCGCGCACGCGAGTGCAATGTGATCACACATATATAGCCATCTTTGTCCCTCGCGTCACAAACGGCAGGTTGAAGTCTGGCTCCAAAGAAAGGAAATCGGTGGCGCCAGGGATGCCTATTCGTAGCGTTCAGGCAGATGCTCGCTGTCGGCAAGGTCGGAGAAGCGTGTGTACTGACCTTCGAAGTGAAGGTTTGCGGTCCCGGTCGGGCCGTGACGCTGCTTGGCGATGATCACTTCCGCCTTGCCCTTGGCCCGCTCCAGTTTGTCCCGCCAGACTTCATACTCAGGCGTGCCTTCTTCTGGCTCGGATTTGGAAATGTAATACTCATCGCGATAAACGAACAAGATCACATCGGCGTCCTGCTCGATTGACCCTGATTCACGCAAGTCCGACATCATTGGGCGCTTGTCATCACGCGATTCCACCTGACGAGAAAGCTGGGACAAGGCGATGATCGGGACATTGAGTTCCTTCGCCAAGGCCTTGAGACCCGTGGTGATTTCGGTGATTTCCTGGACGCGGTTTGCGCTGTTTTTCTTGGAGCCTGACAAGAGCTGAATGTAGTCGACGATCAACAGGTCGAGGCCGCGCTGGCGTTTCAGGCGGCGGGCCTTTGCAACAAGCGAAGCAATCGAGATACCACCAGTCTGATCGACGTGCAGAGGCACGGTTTGCATGCTTTGCGCACAGGCAGCCAGTTTTTCGAAGTCGGCTTCTGAAATATCACCGCGGCGGATCTTGGAAGATGAAATCTCGGCCTGCTCGGAAATGATACGAGTTGCCAGCTGTTCGGCAGACATTTCCAAAGAGAAGAACCCTACGACACCGCCGTTTATGGTTTTCAGAGAACCGTCAGGTTGCTCCTCAGTCTGGTAGGCCTGCGCGATGTTATAGGCAATGTTGGTCGCAAGCGAGGTCTTACCCATCGCAGGACGACCCGCCAGAACGATCAAATCTGAAGACTGCAATCCGCCCATAAGCCGGTCGAGGTCGCCAAGACCCGTGGAGACACCCGAAAGCGCGCCATCACGGTTGTAGGCGGCATGAGCCATTTCAATGGTTTCGGTCAGCGCCTGGCCAAAACTGACAAAACCACCTTCGCGGCTTCCTGTTTCCGCCAGTTCGAACAGGCGGCGTTCCGCGTCGTCGATCTGCCGGTCCGGCGGCACATCAATTGGTGCATCATAAGCGATGTTGACCATGTCTTCACCGATCCGGATCAGGTTGCGGCGGATGGCAAGGTCATAGATCGTGCGCCCATAGTCCTCGGCGTTGATCACGGAAGCTGCATCGGCAGCCAGACGCATGAGGAACTGGGTCGCCGTCAGATCGGCAATTTTTGTGTTCGCGGGATAAAAGGTCTTCAAGGTCACCGGAGAGGCAGTCTTGCCGGCATGGATCAGCTGACTGATCTTCTCGAAAATGTCCTGGTGAGGTGGCACGAAGAAATGCACCGGCTCCAGAAAGTCTGAAACCCGATAAAAAGTCTCGTTGTTTACAAGAATCGCACCCAGCAGCTGCCGCTCGGCTTCTGCATTGTGTGGCGCTGTGCGATCCAGCGCCTGTTCCTGTTCAACTGACTTTAGCGTGCCCTTCATGGCAACCCCCGTTAACCCTCAAGTTAACCGTGTACCCGGAAGCTTCGCAGCGCTTCAAGATGCAAAAATCGCTTGACGCCGATTCAATTCCAAAGCCCAAGATCAGTGGGGAAATCAACAAGTGGACCTTGACGTATGCATTAAAAAAAGATTCAGCCGACGAAGTTGATTAAGCTCAGAATTACGCGGAAGCGGGGAGGCATAAAGCTGTGCCTGCCGTAACTGATGTTCGTTTTGTTAACTATTTTGAAGCACGCAGAATTTGACTGGCCGAGTTTATTGAAATTGTCCAAGTGACAAATGTGGCACTGCTCTGGCGCAAAAAGAAATACGGCGCCCCGAGGGACGCCGTATAAGTAGATATACTAATTTCGAAGCGCAGATTATTCAGCTGCGATTTCTTCTTCTTCGTCGGCAGCTTCAGCGTCGTCTTCGACTGCGCCGTCTTCACCTTCGCCCTCTTCATCTTCTTCTTCAAATTCGAAGATGTCCTGCTCAGGAGCAGTGAGGTCTTCACCAGAGGCCTGACGAACAGCTTCGTCTTCAGAACGTGCAACGTTCATGACGACTGTGACTTCGACTTCTGGGTGAAGGATGATCAGCACGTTGTGCATGCCGATCGTCTTGATCGGGTTGTTCAGCTCAACCTGGCTACGTGAAACGTTGAAGCCTGCTGCAGTCAGGCTCTCAGCGATATCGCGCTTGGAGACTGAACCGTAAAGCTGACCTGTTTCACCGGCAGAGCGGATCATGATCTGTGTATCGCCATCGAGCTTTGCAGCAACCGCAGCAGCTTCTTCCTTGCGCTCGAGGTTACGAGCTTCAAGTTGAACGCGCTGTTCTTCGAACTTGGCGAGGTTTCTTTTGTTGGCACGAAGCGCCTTGCCCTGAGGCAGAAGGAAGTTACGTGCATAGCCGTCGCGTACGCGAACGGTGTCGCCCATCTGGCCAAGTCTGGCGATGCGCTCAAGAAGAATGACTTCCATTGGAAGGCTCCTAACTGTCCCGCTTGTCTTAAGCGGTTAGAGACCAATATACCCGCGGTCCCAGTTCGGGTCTCCCGGGCGGACCCGGGAGAAACCAAGCTTTCAGCTTAGCTAATGACGAACGGCAGCAGGCCGAGAAGGCGTGCGCGTTTGATGGCACGAGCAAGCTCACGCTGCTTCTTTGCAGAAACGGCGGTGATACGGCTCGGTACGATTTTGCCGCGCTCGGAAATGTAGCGCTGCAGGAGACGAACGTCCTTGTAATCGATCTTCGGGGAATTCTCACCGGAGAACGGGCATGTCTTCCGGCGACGGAAGAACGGACGACGGCTTGGAAGCTGTGCAATATCAACCATGATCTTTTACTCCGCTTCGCGACGAGGTGCACGGTCTGGACGACCACCACCGAATTTGTCGCCTTTACCACCACGACCGCCACGGTCGTCGCGGTCACGCTTCTGCATCATTGCAGACTGTTCTTCGTCGAGTTCATCAACCTTGAAGGTCATGAAGCGAAGAACGTCTTCGTTCAGGCCCATCTGACGTTCCATTTCAGCAACCGCTGCATGCGGAGCTGTGATGTTCATCAGTGTGTAGTGAGCCTTGCGGTTCTTCTTGATGCGGTAAGCCAGAGTGCGAAGACCCCAGGTTTCAATCTTACCAACAGTGCCACCACCAGCTTCGATCAGGCCCTTGAACTGTTCAACAAGGGTTTCGACCTGCTTGGCAGAAACGTCCTGGCGTGCCAGGAACACGTGCTCATAAAGAGGCATGGAAAAGCCTTTCCTAAGTTTCAACTCGGAACCTGGCGCAAAGCCTCCTCGTGACCTCCGGAAAGGGACGAGAATTCCAAACGAGAGCGGAGACACGGGAAGACAGGTCAAAAAGTGTTTGGCCTAGATGCAAAAGCATCCTTCCGTTCAGCCCCCAGCCAAGGTTCCGGACGAGAGCTGCTATATAGACGAGTTCTGGGGAAATGCAAGTAAGGATCGTGTCCTGGCTGTAAATAGCCCGGGACGTCGTTCTGTCGGACCAAAAAACGCAGGATTTGGAGTTTTACCTGCCCCCATTGAGGCAAGAGAAAAGCGGTTACCGCAGAGGCGTTGCGAGTGAATATCATAACCTGCGTTGTGGTGCACGAAACCAATAATGGCAGGCAGGGCGTGGTCAGACGCAGCGTGAAGCAGGGTTTTTCCCGTAAAACCGAGCTTCAAAACGGCGCAGGTCTTGACATGGAGGGCTGCAACGTACGATAGGCTCGCCACCGGTTTGTTAAGCGCGCGCTCGAGATTTGTGGCGCATTGCTGCGACGTCCGGGCGGGGACGACTGCTGCAGCCTCATTATATATGGCGCTTTGAGCGACTTATGATGAGGCCCTTGCAACACCATATGTACGACTTGCCCGCGCGATGAAAGGCTGCGCCAACTGGTTGGCAGGGATTTGGATAAAGACATTCGGGTGCTTGCCGAGTGAAATGAAGAATAAGAATTTTGGTACGGAGGCGCTCCGCGCATGAGCATTGCATTTACATTTCCCGGACAGGGAAGTCAGGCCGTCGGCATGGGCAAGAACCTTGCCGACACATTTGCAGAAGCCCGCGCTGTCTTTGAGGAAGTCGATGACGCATTGGGTCAAAAACTTTCCGCAGTCATGTGGGATGGACCAATTGAAGAATTGACGCTGACCGCCAATGCGCAGCCGGCCCTGATGGCCGTGAGCCTTGCCACCATGCGCGTTCTGGAGTCCAAGGGTCTTGAGCTTGAAAAGTCTGTCTCCTTTGTAGCCGGTCACTCACTGGGTGAATATTCCGCGCTTGCCGCAGCTGGTGCCTTTGATGTTGCAACCGCCGCGCGTTTACTGCGTATCCGTGGCGACGCCATGCAAAACGCTGTGGCCGTCGGACAGGGCGCAATGGCCGCTCTTTTGGGTATGGACTTTGCCGCTGTTCAGTCCATTGCCGAAGAAGCAGCACAAGGCGAAGTCTGCCAGGCTGCCAACGACAATGCTGACGGTCAGGTGGTCGTCTCCGGTCATGCATCTGCCGTTGAGCGCGCGATTGAAATTGCCAAGGCCAAGGGAGCGCGCCGTGCCGTGCTGCTGCCGGTCAGCGCACCGTTCCATTGCTCGCTCATGTCGCCTGCTGCCGAGAAAATGGCTGAAGCCCTGGCTGCTGCCGATCTCAAAAAACCATGCGTGCCATTGGTTGCCAACGTTTTGGCCGCACCGATCACAGATCCTGCGGATATCCGCAATCGTCTGGTTGATCAGGTGACTGGTACTGTGCGCTGGCGTGAGAGCATTTCCTGGCTCGCAGGTGAGGGCGTCGACACATTTTATGAGATCGGCTCCGGCAAGGTTCTGACCGGAATGGTCAAGCGCATTGCCAAGGAAGCTGCCGGCGTTGCCGTCAACACACCTGAAGACATTGATGCGGTGATCGAAAAGCTCAACGGCTGATAGAAATCGGTCACGACTAGAATTTGCAAGCCCGGTTCATCCACTTAAAAGGGTGTGCATTGGGCTAAAGAATAAATACAAACAGGGATTGTTTCCCATACGGTCCCTTGAAGACAAAACGGAAGAAGGAAGCCAGAATGTTCAGCCTTGAAGGTAAGTCGGCTTTGGTGACAGGCGCAACTGGTGGCATCGGTGAAGCAATCGCTCGCGCACTGCATGCTCAAGGAGCTACTGTTGCGCTGTCCGGGACCCGCGCCGAAAAGCTAGAAGCTTTGGCCGCAGACCTTGGTGAGCGTGCTTTCGTAACACCTGCGAACCTGTCGGATCGCGACGCTGTGGATGCTCTGCTCCCGGCAGCTGAAGAAAAGATGGGCCAGGTCGACATTCTCGTGAACAACGCCGGCATCACGCGCGACAACCTGTTCA
>JABXHV010000155.1 GCA_013373445.1 Paracoccaceae bacterium
ATCGGCATGCCGTTCAACTCCTCTTCGCCAATCATGTACGTCAACGAAGACGCACTCAAGAAGGCTGGTGTTGAAGCCCCGAAGACTTGGGAAGAGTTTGAAGCTGCTGCGCCTAAGCTGAAGGAAGCCGGCTACATTCCGCTTGCACAGTCTCACACACCATGGATTTTCGTCGAAAACTTCATGTCCCGTCATAACCTGCAGTTCGCAACCAACAACAATGGTTACGATGGTGCCAAGGGCACTGAGCTGGTATTCGGCCCAGAAATCAAAGGCCATTTCGATGCCTTGAAGAAGTGGATCGATGAAGGCTACTACGCTTACTACGGCGCTGGCTGGAACGATAACCAGGCTCCATTCAACGACGGAAAAGTTGCTTTCTGGCTCGGTTCTTCCGGCTCATTCGGTGGTGTTGCCAAGACCGTAGAATTCCCGTTCTCCGCAACATTCCTGCCATTCTGGAAGTCGGCTATTGATGAAGGCACCAACACATTCATCGGTGGTGCGGCTCTCTTTGCAATGTCTGGCAAGCCAGCTGACGAGAACAAGTGCGTTGCATCTTTCTTCCAGTACCTGACTTCACCTGAAGTTCAGTACATGTGGCACCGTGAGACCGGCTATGTGCCGATCACAAACGCTGCATACGACATGGCCAAGAAAGACGGTTACTACGAAACCACACCGGCTGCTGAAGTCGGCATCAAGCAGCTGACGCTGCCAGGTGGTGAATGGACCAAAGGCTACCGCATGGGCTTCTACGTTCAGATCCGTGACGTCATGAACCGTGAGCTCGGTAAACTGTTCGCTGGCGAACAGGACGCGGAAGCGGCATTTGGAACGATCAAGGCTGAAGGCGACAAGCTGCTTGACCGTTTTGCCAAGACAACTGCCAACTAAGATAGGCCTCTCGGTCTGAGAGGTGGGGGCGTTCCGAACGTCCCCACCTCTTCGTATTTTGATCCGGCCCGCCCCTCATTCAGGTGGGCCGCGGTTCTAGGAATGAGGCAATGAAGAAAGTCCAGTTTGACAGTCGCCTGACGCCTTATCTGTTGCTCCTGCCACAGCTCGCTATCGTAGCGATCTTTTTCCTGTGGCCGGCTGCAGAGGCAGTGCGCTCGTCATTTTATCTCGAAGATCCCTTTGGCTTCGGTTCAACCTTTGTCGGTCTAGACAATTTCCGCGATGTCTTTCAGGACAGCAATTACGGTCGGGTTGTTCGGTTCACGGGCTTCTTTACTTTCTGTGTAACCTTCTTTTCTCTCGCCATCGCGCTGGTTCTGGCAGTGAAGGCAGACAAGGTCATTCACGGAAGTTCTGCATACAAGACCCTGTTGATGTGGGTGTACGCCGTTGCGCCGCCCGTCGCAGGTTTGATTGGTATTTTTCTGTTCGATCAGCATGTTGGCCCACTGGTTAAGCTGTTCAACATGGTTGGTTGGGACATGCGCATCGGCGTGAACTACAACGACACCGGCTTTGCCATGGTTGTTGTCGCCGTATGGAAACAAGTCCCGGTCAACTTCATCTTTCTGCTCTCCGGTCTTCAGGGCATCTCCAAATCCGTTCAGGAAGCAGCTGCAATTGATTGCCCGTCAGGCTTCCGCAGGTTCTGGACTGTGACTTTTCCGCTCTTGGCACCGACTGGCTTCTTCCTGCTGATTATCAACATCACCTACTCGTTGTTCGATACCTTCGGTGTGATCGACGTCCTGCTCAAGACGCAGCCCGGCGATGATCCGATCACGCTTGTCTACAAGGTCTATCAGGACGGCTTCCGCGGCAACGATCTTGGCGGATCATCCGCTCAGTCAGTGATCCTGATGATTGTTGTTTTCGTTCTCACCGTTGTTCAGTTCCGACTGATCGAACGGCGTGTCCACTATAATTAGGAGGCCGCTATGTACCGTTTGAAATTGGGTGACCATATCATTCTGCTCGCCGGCGTTCTCTTCATGGTGACACCAGTGGTGCTGGCATTTTTGACATCAACCCATGACAACATCGAGATCTTCCGAAACGGGTTGCAGTTCACCTTTGGCAACGAGTTCACGAACACATATGAGCGTGTCCTGACAAAGGCGGGTGGCTTCACCAAGGAAGTCGATGGCTTCGTCATGCTGAAGAACTCTCTGATCCTGGGGATTGGTTTTGCCGTGGGCAAAATCGTGATTTCGATGCTGGCGGCCTACGCCATTGTCTATTTCCGTTTCCCTATGGCGACCTTCTGCTTCTGGATCATTTTCTGCACACTGTTGCTGCCGCTCGAAGTGCGTATTCTGCCGTCTTACGAGATCGTTCAGCAGCTCGGTTTGGTGAACACTTACACCGGCTTGATTGTTCCGCTGATCGCGTCAGCGACGGGGACCTTCTTCTTCCGTCAATTCTTCAAATCGGTTCCCGATGAATTGCTGGAAGCGGCCCGGATCGATGGTGCAGGTCCCTGGAAGTTCTTCATCGACATATTGCTGCCGATCTCCAAGACAATGATCGCAGCGATTTTCATCATCATGTTTGTTTACGGCTGGAACCAGTATCTGTGGCCAACACTGATCACGACAGATGAAGGCTTCTTCACGCTCGTGCGCGGTATCAAGCAGATCCTGCAAGTCTGGATCGGGGCTCAGATCCCGGCCTACAACGACGCGATGGCGCTGGCTATCCTGGCAATGCTGCCGCCAGTCATCGTGGTTATCGTGTTCCAAAGCTGGTTCATCAAAGGGCTCGTCGAGAGCGATAAGTGAGGAATTAAATGTCTACCATTACTCTCGATACGGTTCGCAAGGTCTATGGCGGCAATGTTGAAGCTGTCAAAGGCGTTTCGATCGACATCGCCGATGGCGAATTTATCGTGCTTGTTGGTCCGTCCGGCTGCGGCAAGTCCACACTGCTGCGGATGATTGCAGGCCTTGAGGACATCACCTCAGGCGAGATCAAGATTGGCGAAAAGGTCGTGAACAAGGTCGATCCGGCCCACCGCGACATCGCCATGGTGTTCCAGAA
>JABXHV010000109.1 GCA_013373445.1 Paracoccaceae bacterium
ACCATCAGGAAAGCTTCCAGGCACCGCCGTCCAAAGCCTCTGACATGTCGAATATCGACGACATTATTCCTGATGAGGAATCCAAGGCGGAAATCATCTTCACCAAGTCCGAAGCGCGGACCAAATGTACCGAGACAACGACTGTTCTGGCGGCAGCGCAGTCGGCAGGCCTCAATATTCCCTCAGGATGTACTTTCGGTGTGTGTGGTACCTGTAAGATCAAGAAGTTGTCGGGTGAGGTACATATGGTGCACAGCGGCGGGATTTCGGAAGAAGACATCGAGGATGGATTTATCCTGGCCTGTTGTTCCAATCCGATCGGCAAGGTGGAAGTCGAAATCTGATTCTGATTTCTGTAGAGGCGATTCTAACTTGCACTCGCATCTTGCAAATTGCCCCAACGATAGTTAAGAGTTTACGTAAGGGTACGTCGACGAGAGTCGGCGTGAGCCAACGTGCCAACTGTTGTTTTTTTGTCCCAAATCCAAGAAAATTGATTAACTTTAGGATTTTACGTGTTGGCACATTCTCGGCTGTGTGTTTACTAATTTACAAGTTTTTAAATATGCGTGCTACGTGAAGAGTGGGTTTTGGCTCAAGACTGCGATATGGATGTGTGACCATACGTGAAGGGGAGCCCTCCGAGGATGTGATACATTCCGGACAGCCGGGCGGGCATGCGACAGGAGTCGAAGATGGGACTGTTTTCCAAGAGCCAGCGTTCTGAAGGCGATCTACAGTATGAGGGCGATATGGCATCCAGCGAAGAAACGAGCAATGTAGAGCATCTCTCACCCTTCGCATTGAAAATGCAGGAAAAAATGAATGAGCTTGACGGCTTGAAAGAGCGTGCGTCGAGCCTCAACAGCACCTTTGACCAAATGTCCAGCTTCGCGATTGAAAGCCAGGCCAGCATTCAAATGCTGTCTCGCTACATCGACCAGTCGCGCTCGGCGGTGGAAACTGAAATCCGCCTGAAGTCCGATAACGCCAAGATGACGACCGAGCTCCTTGACCGTGAGCATCGCGTCAAATTGTTGACCACCCAGTTGGAAGACAGCCAGGCAGAACTGCATTCCTTGCGCAAGCGCTCGACGGAGACCCGTACGGCTCTGGAAACCGCGCGCAATGAGATTGTCAGCATTCGTGACAACAACAAGAAGACCAACGAAGAGTATCGTCAGCAGAGCGCTGATCTTGTCGTTGCCAATCGCCGCGTTGCCGAGCTTTCAGCACAGGTCAAGGATATCGAGGCCAAGTACGAGTCGCTTGAAAAACACGCTCAGGCGATCAACACCGAGCTCGAAGCCATTCGCATTCGCGAAAAGGAACTGCAGCAAAATCTTTCGGAAAGCGCCAAGCTGCTTGAAGCGGAAATTCGCAAGAACAACGCTGCCAACACCGAGCTGGAAGCCAACAAGCGTGAGCTGAGCGAATTCCGTACTGAAAATGTTGACCTGAAGAGCAAGCTTGAAGTCGTCAATCAGGAACTGAATTATTCCAAGAGCCGTCTGGAAGATGAGCAGCGCAAGCATGACAATGAAGCTTATGCGCTGAACGCCGAGATTGAAAACCTGTCGTCGCAGCGCCGCGTTGGTGCGCAGTCGCTTCAGGAAATGGCACGCGACAATTCCTCGCTCAAGGATCGCAATCGTGAGCTTGCGCGCAAGATGCAGGAAATCGAGCATCTTCTTGAAAACGTTCAAAAAACCCACGAACAGGATCGCGAAGAACTGGTGGCAACCTCTGCCAAGTTGCGCGAACTGAACCTGCGTTACAATTCTGCACTGACAGATCTGAACCATCAGAAACGTCAGAGCGATCGCTATGCACACCAGATCGAAGAGTTGATCGAAGAGAACAAGCGTCTTCAGCATTATAAGCTGGAAGTCGATGCGTCCAACGATCAGATCGTTCAGCTCAAGTCTCTGGTGAACAGCTACCAGATGGCCATGGAAGGCCGCGGTCCAGCAGAAGAGCTTGGCATCACCTACGATGGATCTGCCAAGGCGGACCTCTTTGACAATGATGCAGATGCTGAACCTGATGACATTCTGGAAACTGTCGAAACCGAGACAGATGAAGAAAGTTCCAGCGAAAGCAATGTTGTGAAGCTCAAAGACGACTGAGTTTTCAGGTGACAGTAAGACATTCGAAAAGGGAGCTTTGGCTCCCTTTTTTGTTGTCCGTCTTTCGGCGGGAGACAACGCTCAAGCACTTAAAGCGCCGTGCGGCTCCAGTCTTTTTCGAACTGAAGTTTTGAAACACCGGCAAATTTCATCAGGCGCTCGAGTTCGCCCTCGAGTTTCTTGAGCCTTTGGGCTGACAGGCTCAATCCACGCTCCGGCCAAAAGGCCTTCACATTCAGGCTGTCTTCGGCACGCGCAACCTTCATGTCGATCCGGCCGACCAGACGATCGCCCTCCAGAACCGGAAAGACATAGTAGCCATATTTGCGCTGAGGCTCCGGCACGAAGATCTCGATCCGGTAGTCAAAGTTGAACAGACGAAGGGCGCGTTTGCGATCCCGCAACATCGGATCAAACGGCGAGAGGATCCGCAGGCGTGAGGTCGGCGCTTCGAGCTTCTGGGCCACCTCCAGTGTCTCGGGTCGGCTGAGCGCCTTGCGCGGCGCATGTTGGCCGCATCCTTCAATCAACACCTCGATCACAGACCCATTGGCCAATTGCGCTGTGCACCATGCCTTTGCATCCTCCAGCGTGATCAGATCATAAAAGGCCGCAAGCTCAGCAGGCGTTGCAAATCCCAGATGAGCGAGCGCGGTGGTGCAGGCCCAATCGATCGTGTCTGTCGTCTCATAGGCCTTGAGGCGATGGTCTTCCGGAATGACCCGTTCGGTCAGGTCGTAGATTTTTTGAAATCCCACGCGATGGGAGATGGACAATTCCCCGGTGCGCCACAGATACTCCAGTGCCGCCTTCGACGGGTTCCAGTCCCACCAACCGCCGGATTTGCGTTGCTCCGTTTCCCCGACATCTGATGTGCCCACAGGACCATGGTCTGCGATCTGCTTCAGGATTGTCTCGAACTGCGTTTCAAAGCCCTGACGGCCCCATTTGCGCCACCGGTCCGCAAGCTGTGCCTGGTTACGCCGGAAGCGGTGCTTCCAGTGCCCGAAGGCCGCCATCGGCAGAATTGATGCATCATGGGTCCAATGCTCAAACAGGTAGCGCTGTTTTTCGATCAACGGTGGAAGATATTTCTCGCGGTAGTTTGAGCGTCTGGAAAACAGGATCATGTCGTGCGCACGGCCAACAGTCTTCACGCTATCAACCTGAACAAAGCCCAGGGTGTTGAAGACCTCGAGTAGGTCCTGACCCTTGCCCGTGCCCGACGGCCGCTCGTGCAGGCCATGGCGCTCGAGGAACAGGCGCCGTGCAGCCAGATTGCTGAGGGTTGGAAGGGGACCGGTTAGAAGCTTCGACATGAGTAAAAACTAACACAAACTTGTGTGTCGTCACGCTTCAAACGATACTTTTGGAGCTCTCAAGTCAGATTTTCGACAGGCAAAACCCGACCGTCGGGCGTGCAACGGTCGGGCTTGAGACTATGCTCGATATCGAACCTCAAGCGTGGGCAAATTTCTGCTTGAGAGCGAGTTCCGATCGTGCGCGTAATTCAGCAAGGCTTGCAGAAGAATGCGACATGAGGGCCGACTGCCGGTTTTCGCGGCCCCATTGATAGGAGTTGCGTTCTTCGGTCGGTGTGCAGCCATAGCGCTCACGGAAGCATTTTGTAAAATGCGACGTGGAGGCAAAGCCACAGGCAATCGCAACGTCCAGAACCGGACGACTTGTTCGCCGCAGAAGATCACGCGCATTTTCAAGCCGCATTCGCAGATAATACTGCCCCGGTGTGCAGTCGAAGTGGCGGCGGAACAGGCGCTCCAACTGGCGCGGCGACAGATTGACCGTCATCGCAAGCTGTTGGCAGCTGAGCGGGTCTTCTATGTGCATGTCCATGATGCGCACCGCATCAAGGATCTTGTTGTTCGAAATGCCTGTACGCGCTTCGGCATCATGGCGCTGCAGGTTCTCGCCAGACCGGCTGTCCTGATAAAGTGCGTACTCGGCCACTTCATGGGCAAGCGCCGCGCTGTGCTGAATGGCGATCAGCCGCAACATCATGTCCAGAGACGCCATGCCACCAGCACAGGTGATGCAGTTGCGATCAATCGAATAGAGGCCAGCATTGACCTCGATATCGGGGAACTCCTCTTGCAAAGAACGCATGTTTTCCCAATGGATGGTGCAACGGCGTCCCGAGAGCAAGTTGTAGCGAGCCAGAATGTAGGCACCGGTACATAGAGATCCGAAGGTGCGCCCTTCGGCATTCAAACGTCTGAGGCGTTTGCCAAGTTCCGGATCCAGCGGGATCGTTTCAACGTCAACACCTGTACAAACAAGTGTAATGTCATCATCTACGAGATCTTTGACAGATGATTGGACAGATATTTCAACCCCACCACTTGATTGAACTGAATTCCCGTCTAACGAGTAAGTTTTCCATTTATAGTATTCTCTCCCCAGATACTGATTTGCTATGCGCAACGGTTCGATTGCGGACGAAAAAGCAATTAGGGAGAAATGAGGTAGCAATACGAATGCTATCGTTCTTCCATCTGAGTACTTGTCTACTGCTTCATAAGTCTTGGTCATGGCACATCATTTTGAAGAGTAATTAATGTTATGCATTGACAATGCTTATGAGTTTTTGACCTGTCAAACGTAAAATGAAGTATGTTTAAGTATTCACCAGCGGAAGGGCGCGATGCACGGATTCTGCGCAGTCCATGCGCGTTTCCGGACCTCTTTGCACGATTGTCGGGTCAGTGCAGCCGCCACGGAAGGTCAGCTTGGGAACGCACTGGTTCGCAAGGCTCTTCCGCAGAGGTGGTGTGAAGGGAATATGCTTTGCGTTTGACGGGCAATGTCGGTTGTTTTTTCCTGTAAGAACTGTTTCGAAGGCGCTGAATTGCTTCAAATCAATCACGCACTGGTGCTACAAACCTGCTCAAAGATGCCTCCTGCAAAAGCTCGATGGCGTCGTGAGTTTACACCGAAGATGGAAGACCAGCCCTCATGAATGTCCTTGCAAAGGCAGCCGATCTGGAGGCCTCCGCACCTGCGGGTGCCTATGTTCAGGAAGTGACCTCGGTTCAACACTACACGGACAACCTGTTCAAGTTCCGTATGACCCGCCCGGAAAGCTTTCGGTTTCGTTCCGGTGAATTTGTCATGATCGGCTTGATGATTGACGGAAAACCACTGTACCGCGCTTATTCCATTGCCAGCCCTTCGTGGGATGAAGAGCTTGAGTTCTTCTCGATCAAGGTGCCCGATGGGCCGTTGACCCAGTACTTGCAGCAAATCAAGCCGGGCGATGCCGTATTGATGAAGAAAAAGTCGACAGGCACGCTGGTGCACGATGCCCTGATTCCAGGCAAGCGTGTTTACATGTTTTCGACCGGCACGGGCTTTGCGCCTTTTGCCAGCCTGATCCGTGATCCGGAAACCTATGAAAAATTTGATCAGGTGATTGTGACGCATACCTGCCGCGAAGTGTCCGAACTGAAATACGGTCTGGATCTTGTCGAAGCGACCAAGAATGATCCATTGATCGGCGAAATGGCCCAGGCCCAGCTCGTTCATTATGCTTCGGTTACCCGCGAAGACTACCCTTTTAAGGGCCGCATCACCGACCTGATCGCAAATGGAAAACTGTTTGACGATCTCGGTGTGCCACGCCTTGATCCGGCGATTGATCGGGGCATGATCTGCGGCTCCATGGAAATGCTCAAGGATACCAAGGACCTTCTGGAAAAAGCCGGTCTGACAGAAGGCGCGAACAACAAGCCAGCTGAGTTTGTCGTGGAACGCGCTTTCGTCGGCTAAGGAAGGCTTGCAAAAAGATAGGAGAGCCCGGCTTGATGCGGATCAGGCCGGGCTTTTTCTTGCGTTATCAAAAGGGTTTAGCTAGTAGCCGAGACGTTTAAGACGTGGCTCAGGCGAGAAGCTGTTCGCTTTCCAATCGTTCAGCCGTTCGATGGTCTCGGGGACTTTCGAAACGACCGTGTCGCCAAAATTGATGACGCGCATATCGACCGTCGGGAACCATGGCACATAGTCCTGTCCGAGAGTGAATGCTCCCGAGAAGAAGCTGTTGACCCAGGTTGGGATACCGTAACAGCCGGCAATGTCGGTGACAGCGCTGTTGACGCTCAAGACGAGATCACAGCAGTTCATCAGGGCCGCAGCACCGTCAAGATCGTTTAGCTGATCCAGGTCGTTAAAGGGCAGGAATTTGTCGCCGACCTTGGCATTGAGAAAGTCGAGTTCCTTTTTCACAGTCGCATACTGCAAATTGACGAAGGTGATGTCTTCCGTTTCCAGAATTGGCAGCAGGTCAAGGACGGAGAGATAGTTCTTTGATCGTCCGGGCGTTAGGTTGCGAGAGCGCCATGAAATACCGACGATTGGTTTGGTGTCCCTGTCTGGAATGCGCTCATAAAAAGCCCGCGAGCGCTCCAGGTCGACCGTGAAGGCTGGAAGCGGTGCTTTTTTGAAGTCTTCGATTTCACCTCTGAGAAATTCGGCAATGTCGTTTATGCAAATATGGAAATCATAGTCTTCGCGTGTCGGCTCCATTGTGTCCATATCAAATCGCGGCAACCGGACAATGGCATCCGGAAATGAACGTTTGAAGGGTGCTATGAGTTTCTCGGTGACTTCAAGGATAACTGTCGCACCCATGTCGATCAGTTCTTGCAGCATCGTACCACCGCGCAGCGCATCACCAATGCCCTGGTCGATCCAGATCATGAGACGTTTGCCATTTAGGTCGGAACCATCCCATTCTGGAACGCTAAACTTGCGCCGAATGATGGGTAGGCCCGGGCAGTCAAATCGGGCACGCTGGAGGGCCCAACCTTTTTTGAGTTCGCCGCGTCCGAGGTATGCAAGTGACAGGTTCCAGTCGAAGGCTGGATTTTCGGCGCCATGTAGCCTTCTGGCGGACTCGATCAATTCGACCGCTTCGTCCACCTTTCCTATTGCAAGTTGCATGACCGCACGAGTGACCTTGCGATGAGGGTCTCGCGGCTTCATCTTGATGGCTTTATCCGAGAGCTCTAGCCCGCGTTCGTATTTGCTGGAGTTAAAGTACAGACGGGCCAGCTCATGTATAATATCCGGGTCATCCGGGAAGCTCGGCAGCTGTGCTTCAAGCTCCGCAATTGCATCGTCGTACTCTTTGCATTCGTATCGACACTTCGCCCTATCGACGTGATTTTGCACGTTGCTTGGATCAATCGCTATGGCGCGCGTAAACAGGAGCTTCGCCTGTTCGAAATCCTTTTCATCTCGCAAAACAACACCAAAGTTGCGATAGGCGTCCGCGTAGTCCGGGTAATCGACGACCAATTTGGTGAATTCTTCCTTGGCTTCTTCCTTTCGATCCAGGGACGACAAAGCAACGGCGCGCAAATTCCTTGCCTCGAGAAGATTGGGATCGAGGGAGAGCGCCTTGTCACAGGCAGCGAGAACGCTTTCAGAATCCGTTTCAAGGTCGGAGAACGTGCGGGCAAGATTGGCATAAAAGGGCGCTCGGTCTGGTGCAAGATCGATTGCTTTTCGGATCAGTTCCAGCGCGCGTTTTGGGAAGCCCAGCTGGCGATAGGTGACGCCTAGCAGGTGCGTTGCATCCGGGTTCTTTGGAAACTTCTTTAGGACCTGTTTGTAGAGACGCTGGGCTTTCTCGATTTCGCCATTCTGTTGATGGGCGAGCGCCTGATGCATTTTCTCCAGCATTGGATTGGTTTTGGTTTTAAGGGCCATCGAGAAAAAGTCGCTCCGCCTGAAGAATCAGTGTGGTGGCAAGTTTACCAGCGCGATGTCCCTATTCAGAAGACCTTGTACAGATGTGGCCACGGGTTTTTGCTGCATAAACCCGGCAAACGATGCATGGATTGCCTCAAACAGGCTCAGCGTTGGAGCTTGGAGACGGCGCCTTGCAGCTGATCGAAGTGGGAGATGACCAAATCGGGCCCGAGTTCTTCGACGGGTACGGGCGTATAGCCGAAGGTAACAGCGACGACGGGGATGCCGGCAGCCTTTGCGGCATCAATGTCAGTGCCGGAGTCGCCGACCATGATCGACCCCTCCACCGTGCCACCAGCCCTTTTGATCGCGCCCAGAACGGGGGCCGCATCGGGTTTTGCGACCTCATAAGTATCTCCGCCGACGACCGCGTCAAAAAAGCGTGTCAGATCAAGCGCGTCAAGCAGTGGCAGAGTTAAACGCTCAACCTTGTTGGTGCATACGGCAAGTTTCCACCCTTGAGCACGAAACTGTTCGAGAGCTTCAATCACCCCTGGGAAAGGGCGTGTATGGTCGGCAAGGTGTCCTTCGTAATAGACCAGAAATTCATCAAACAAGGGTGCTACCAAGTCGTCTGTCCAGGAAACACCATTGGCCTCTAGACCGCGTTGCAGAAGAACTTTGGCCCCAAGACCGACCATGCTGCGTACGTTTTCGGGAGGAATGGTCTGATATCCGTTTCGGCTCAAAACCACATTCAGCGTAGCTGCCAGATCGTCCATTGACGAGACCAGAGTACCATCGAGGTCGAAGACGAGTACGGACATGAGTTCCACCGTTGATCTGCAAGAAAAGTTATAAAAACCTAGTGCTTTCTAATGCTTAATCATATCAGCGGCAAGTCCGCCCACCAGGAGCGCCAAGCGCAGCGGGCCAGGCGGCGTTTAGATTGGCAAAAGAATGACCCAAGGGTGTTTATGTGATCTGCAACACAGCAGGGCGACAACGGGGCGGGAAATATGTGGCTGGCAGCAGAACTTGGGCGCAAATAAGCTTTTCCGAGCCAGCAAGCCATGTTAAGCACCCGGTCGAAACACCCGGACCAGGCTTTTGGTGTTCGAAGGCCTTAGAATGAAAGTGATGTCAGGCAGGTATGAGCGACGATCTCAAACGACAGGCCGCTGAGCGCGCCGTTGAGGATGTAACATCCGGCATGAAGATCGGTATTGGAACCGGTTCGACAGCAGAGCATTTCGTTCGTGCGCTTGGGCAGAAAGTTCGTGACGGTCTCGATGTCGTGGGCGTTCCAACGTCTGAAAAGACACATGCACTCGCGCTGAAAGAGGGCATCTCTCTTGCGACGCTCGACGAGATTCCGCATCTGGATCTGACCATCGATGGGGCGGACGAGATCAACCCGGACTTGGTGTTGATCAAGGGCGGCGGCGGCGCCTTGCTGCGTGAGAAAATCGTTGCTGCAGCGTCGGGTGAGATGATTGTGATCGCCGATGGCACGAAGGTCGTCGAAGCGTTGGGTCAGTTCCCGCTGCCGATTGAAGTCAACAAGTTTGGCCTGGGCGCGACCATGATCGCTTTGAAGTCCGTCTTGGATCAAAACGATCTGCAAGGGGAGTTGGAACTGCGCGGCGGTGCTGACCATCCTTTTGTCACAGATGGCGGTCATTACATTGTCGACGCGCATCTGGGAAAGATTCCCTATCCCGCGACTTTGGCTGATGACTTGAATGCGATACCCGGTGTGGTCGAACACGGCTTGTTCATTGGGTTGGCCACAAAGGCCTATATTGCAGCGGCGGACGGGGTTAAGACACTGACCAAGGTTAGTGGCGAGAATTGATCGAGATTTTGATAGCCAGACAATACGAAGAGAGCTGGCTTGGTATGGAGTTTGATTATGAGACTTAGAAACATGCTGGCCCGTGGACCTGTTTTTGGCGCAATGCTTCTTGCAGCCGTTCTGGGCGTAACCGCAGCCAACGCGCAAGACAGTTTTTCCGAGAAGCACATTGACGCAGCCCGCCAGGTCGTGACAGCAACCAAGGCGCTTGAGCCATTCGATAACATTTTGCCGGTTTTGGCCGAACAGACCCGGACATTGTTCATCCAGTCCGATCCATCCCGCACAGCCGAGATTTCTGAAGTGACGACCGATGTCGCCATCAAGCTTGCTGCGCGTCGTAGTGAGTTGAACAAACTGGTGTACGAAGTTTGGGCGCGACGCTTCTCAGAAGAGGAACTCGTTCAGCTTGCAGAATTCTACACCTCGCCGCTGGGCGCTAAATTGGCCAAAGAGGGCCCGGTGATTGCGGCGCTCTCAATTGGCGCTGCCCGTCAGTGGCAGGACAAGATCTCGACCGAAATGGTTGCTCTGGTACGTGAAGAGCTGGACAAGCGCGCAGCTGAGTAGCAGTTGCTCTGACCGGTTCGACAAAATGACTTTCAACAAGGCTGCTTCGGCAGCCTTGTTTTTTTGCAGTGAAGACGCGATATGGAAGGACAATATGGTCCTGCCCGGGACCGTGTCATCCTGAAAGATGCGAGGAAAACATGAGTGAGTTCGACTATGACTTGTTTGTCATTGGTGCTGGGTCAGGCGGTGTAAGGGCTGCTCGAATAGCTGCCACTCATGGTGCAAAGGTCGGAATTGCCGAGGAGTTTCGCTATGGCGGAACCTGTGTGATCCGTGGCTGTGTTCCCAAAAAGCTCTACGTCTATGCATCCAAATTTTCGGGTGAATTTGAAGACGCGGAAGGTTTTGGCTGGACCGTTGGCGAACGCTCCTTCGACTGGAAGAAACTCGTCGCTGCCAAGAATAAGGAAATCACGCGTCTTGAAGGTATTTACCGGCGGAACCTGGACAATACCGGCGTCGAGCTGCATGACAGCCGTGCGATCGTGACGGGCAAGAACTCGGTCAAGCTGTTATCGACGGGCCAGGAGATCTCCGCCAAATACATCTTGATCGCAGTCGGTGGGGCGCCCCGCATGGATGATGATGTGCCTGGTTCCGAGTACGCGATCTCCTCAAACGAAGCATTCGACCTGGAAGAACTGCCGCAAAAAATCGTCATTGTCGGTGGTGGCTTCATCGCGCTCGAATTCGCCGGGATTTTCAATGGGCTCGGCGTTGAGACGACAGTGGTTTACCGGGGGGATGAGATCCTGCGCGGTTTTGATGATGATCTGCGCGCGTCCTTGACTGAAGAGGTGCGTAAGAAAGGCATCAACCTAATCCTGGAAGACAACATCAAGTCGATTGAAAAGCTCGCGGACGACAGTTTGATCGCCATGACGGACAATGGCAAAAAACTGGCTGCAGATCAGGTCATGTATGCGATTGGCCGCAGTCCTCATACCAAGGACTTGGGTCTGGAGGCCGTGGGTGTCGAAACCGACAAGCAGGGTGCTATCAAGGTCGCAGCAGACTCTATGAGCACTGTGCCATCCATCTATGCCGTCGGTGACGTCACCAATCGGGCGAACCTGACACCGGTTGCGATCCGGGAGGGACATGCCTTCGCGGATACGGTCTTTGGAAACAAACCTTGGGCCGTCGATCACAGCCTGATTGCAACGGCTGTCTTTTCCCAGCCTGAATTGGGTACTGTTGGATTGACGCAGTCAGAAGCGCTGAAACAGTCGCCAAACCTTGATATCTTCAAGACGACCTTCAGGCCTATGAAGAACACGTTGGCCGGCAACGACGAGAAGATGCTGATGAAGATCATCGTTGATGCGGACACGGACAAGGTTCTGGGGGTTCACCTGATGGGGCCAGACGCCGGTGAGTTGTCACAGGTTCTGGGAATCACACTGCAAATGGGTGCGACAAAGGCAGACTTCGACAGAACGATCGCCGTTCACCCGACTGCTGCCGAAGAGCTCGTGACGATGCGTGAGCCGTCAGAACGCATCCGGGCCTGATCTTCCCCTATCTCTTTCAAAAAGCCGAGTAAGCTCGATCAAAAAACTCCGCAGGTGCATGACGCATCTGCGGAGTTTTTTTTGACTTCTATGTTCTGGTGTGACGGCGCTAGGCACATGCGGCGGAATCTTCGTTATCGTCGCCATCGTCCTGGGTGTTCTGAGCGTCCGCAACAAGGTGTTTTTCATCAGCAAAACACATACGTCCCCGGCCGGCCTCCTTGGAGCAGTAGAGCGCATTGTCTGCAGCTGTCATAAGCTCTTCGCCTTCTGTGCCGTGCTCGGGGGCAAGGGCAATGCCGACACTTATGCCGATGTCAGCACTGACGCCATTAGGTAAATCAATGGGCTCACTGATAGTGGTGATCAGATCGTGTGAAAGTTCTTTCAAGGATTTCCTGTCGAGACGATCCCGCAGGAGAATGACGAACTCATCGCCGCCCATGCGGCTTACGAAACCGCTGCGACCGATCACTGACGTCATGCGTGCGGCCACAGCTTTGATAACAGCGTCACCAGCTGCGTGACCATAGGTGTCGTTCACGGCCTTGAACTTGTCCAGGTCGCAGTGGATGACCGCAAAAGGTTTACTTGGCAGCTCGGCAACAGATGTCGCAAGCACCCGGTTGAACTGTAGTCTGTTGCCAAGCCCGGAAAGCGTATCGTGCAATGCCAAATATCGGTTCTGCTGTTCGCTGGCCTGCAAGGAGACAGTCAGTTTGCCAATGCGCCACGCGATCCAAAATGCCAAAACGGCAAGGGCCAGCGACAAAACGACAATGATTGGGATGACTGTGTCCCAGATCGTGTTGTTCTGGGTTTCGCTAACCCAGACGAAGCTGCCGATAGGTGTATCACCGCTGTCCCTCACGACATGAGTGGGTCCCCCGCGTCCGGTCCTAAGCATCGTGTCGAAACGCAACTCCTGGAAATTAAGCTGAGAATTGATTTCGGATAGGAATTCTGCCCCCAGAAAGCGGGCGGAAACCATGACGAATGGACCTCCATCGGGCAAAAGAACGGTCGTCTTGGCCGGAAGAATTGGCATCGCGCCAATCATTGCCGGTCTTCCGTCAATCATGGCGAAGCCGACAGTAGCTAAATCCTCCTTGGGAAGATCTGCCATAGAGCGATAGTTGAACCCACCTGGAACCCGTGTCCTGTTGCGATCGTAAATCGAACGTGCGCCGTTGATGAAGTCGATAAGAACCGGTGTGTCAGAGGTCGGCTGCCGGGTCAAATGGGTGTAATCGCCAAAACTCTCGGCAACCACAAGGTCGAGATCGGAGACTAGAAATGATCGATCGTGTTTGTTTTCGGTCGATAACTTGCCCAAAACCTCCCTGGCGTAATCGTGGTAGAAGTTTTGTACGATCCGGATGACGGTTTCATCTTTGCGCGCAACGTTCAGCATCTGTCTAACAAACAAATCCTGATGGTGGGTGATGGTGCTGTTAAAGAGACGCCGCTCGTTCAAGAGAGCTTGTTCATCCGAAGCGTTTGAGGCGACAAAGCCGATAAAGACGAGAGAAAGAGAGGTCACGGCAATCAGCAACAGCGCCAGGCCGAATGCCAGCCTTGAAATCTGGTGCCTGGATGCCGCTATTGCACGATCCGAGTAGCGTCTGTTCTTGCTTCCAGCCACGCGTTTTCCCCTAGTCCTGTTACGTACTCCCTATCATGAGAATACTTAACGTGGGGTGGCCGTTTACACCGAAAATAGGAAATTAAACTGATGTTTATTCTATAGTAAAGCCTCTGTTACTGGTTTTGACAGGCTGTTTATTGATATTTTCCGTCTTGGGTTGCGTTGGTTTGCAAATGTTACTATTGCGGGTAAAGCGCTTCAATAAAGGCCTCAATCTCTTCGGCCGTGTTGTAGGCGTGCAGGGACGTCCGCACCAAAGAGGTCAGACCTCGCTCCGGCAGGTCGAGTTGTGAAGATGTGTACGAGGACACCGAAACATTGATCTGGTTCGCGGCCAAGCGGGCCTTGGTTTTGGAGGGTTCTTCCGTTTCCAGAAGGAATGTGACGATGGCACCTTTATGCGCGCCTTTATCGTGCACTGACGCGTTGGGCAGGGCACTCAGCCGTTCGCGCAGCAGCGCGGCAAGCTCAATCATTCTGGCTGAAAGGCGTTCAGGACCAAACGACAGCGCGTAGTCGACAGCAACGCCCAATCCGATTTGTCCGGCGATATATCTTTCCCAGTTCTCAAATCTCTTGGCGTCCGGTTTTAACTCATAGCGATCAGGAGCTGTCCAGCGTGTGGCTTCAAGGTCTACGAAGGGCGGATCAAGCTGATCGAGCACATCGGCGCTGACATACAGGAACCCGGTGCCTCTGGGGCCGCGCAGGTACTTGCGACCCGTCGCAGACAGCATATGACACCCGATTTTCTTGACGTCGAGTGGGATTTGACCGGCTGACTGGCAAGCGTCTAGGAGATACAGCAGATCGTGTTTTCGGGCGATCTGACCGACGGCTTCAGCCGGATTGATCAAGCCGCCGAAGGTGGGGATATGGGTGAGAGCAATCAATCTGGTTTTTGGCGTGATGGCTTTTTCAAGCGCCACCAGATCAATCTGACCTGTCTCGTCGTCACCAACAACGTCAATCTCAATGTCGGCACGCTTTTTCATTTGTAGAAGCGCGACGAAGTTTGACACATATTCTGCCTTGCCGGTGATCACGCGGTCGCCCGGTTTGAACGGAATGGAGTAGAAGGCCATGTCCCAGGCACGAGTGGCATTCTCGATATAGGCGATTTCACTCGGGACCGCGTTTACGAGTTTTGCGACGGACGTATAGAAGTTGGAGTAGGCCTGCATCGCCTTGTCATGGGCTTCATAGCCACCGATTTGGGCCTCCAGATCCAGATGATCCTTGACGGCCTGAAGAACCGGCGCGCTCACAAGACCTGTCCCGGCATTGTTGAAATGGATGCGCTCCTTGCAGCCAGGCGTATCACGCCTTAAATGGAGAACTTCAGTTTCAGTGAGTATGGATGGTGTGCTCATCTGTTCTCATTATCCTTCTGCAAGTGTTCGAGTGACCACGTGTGAGGCATTCCATCATTTGCCTCGAGTATCTCTCAGACCCGGGTTTTAAAGCCTTATGACAATCACGTATTTTGGGTATGGCTCCCTTGTCAATGTCAACACGCTGAGCCCGCAGGCAAAGGCACAACCGGGCACACTGCGCGGCTGGGTGCGTGAATGGCGCATCATAAGCTTCAATGCCGAAGGGCAGGGTGTCTGTTCCCTCACCGTAACGCCGTCGGCCGAGCATTCGATCCGCGGTGTCAGTGTGCGTGAACCGGCCAGCGGTCTTGGCAAGCTCGACAAACGTGAAAACGGCTACAACAGAATCAATGGCGTAGGCGATACCTTTAGTCACGATCCAATTGACGGCCTGGACGCTTCCGATAGTCTCGGTGCACCTGACTTGTTCCTGTATCGAGCAAAGCCGGAAAACTACACCTGGGGCTGCGAGCAGAACCCGATCTTGCAGAGCTATGTTGATTGTGTTCTGGCCGGTTTTTATGCGTTTTGGGGCGAAGACGGCGTCGATCACTTTATTGAAACAACAAGGGGGTGGGATCGTGTGCCGGTTCTTCAGGACCGCGAAAATCCGATCTATCCGCGTGCAGTTGTCCTGGAAAAGCCATTCCTTGAAATGATCGATCGCAAACTTCAGGCCGTCAACATACGCAGTTTCAAACGCTGAGCTTCTGAGATCCATCCATTCTAGGTCACCAGCTGGTTGAGGAGTGATCCAACCAGCCACGCAATGCCAGCTGCTGTCATACCTATGGCTGTGGTTTCCAGCCCGGATGAAAACCACCCTTGGGTTGACCAGCGTGCTTTGGCCGATCCGATCAGGAAAAAGGCGCAGGCCGTCAGCGCCGTTGTGATTGTTCCGGATGCGTTGAGGCCGAAAACAAAAGGGATCAGCGGCAGGCTGCCGCATATCACAAAGGCTGAAAAGGTCGTCAGTGCAGCACGCATTGGCGCACGTTGGACCGAGGTCATTCCATACTCTTCCTGCATCATTGTCTCGATCCAGGTTTGATGGTGCGATGTGATCAGTTTGACAATCGTCTCCAGCTCTTCGCCGCGATAGCCTTTGGCTTGGTAGATCTGCCGGACTTCTTCCGTTTCGCCGTCAGGAGCGAGTTTGATGTGACGTTCTTCGATACCTCGCAGTCGTCGATAATCGTCACTTTCAGACTTGGTGCCGGAGTAATTGGCGGTTGCCATCGAAAAACCGTCGGCCAGAAGGTTGGCAAGACCGAGAATGAGCACCACTTTTGTGGAGAGCTGCGCGCCGAGCGATCCTGCGACGATGGCAAAGGTCGTTACCGCGCCGTCGATGCCGCCATAGATCCAGTCACGCAGGTAGCTGACATTCGGCCCCTTTTTCAGTCGCTCGGCGATGTCCTGAGGCTCATGACTGTGTTCCAGTGGCATAGACTGTGTTTTCTTTCTGGTTTCGCTGGCGTTTGCTGGCTTTTTTAGGTCGGGAGCCGGTGGTATTCATTGCAAGACGAGTGTATAAGGCCGCACGTTTGCACAAAATACACTGTAAACGCTCAAGCAAATTACGCATCAGGCGTGAGAAAAGAAATTTCGAAATAACCAGTATTGGTCGGGAGTAAGGAAAATGGCGGAGAAGTGGACACCGCATAGCTGGAGAACAAAGCCGATCCTGCAGGTGCCGGAGTATCCGGACGCGCAGGCCGTAAGTGATGTTGAGCAGCGCCTTGCAACCTATCCACCGCTGGTTTTTGCCGGAGAAGCACGTGATCTGAAGCGACAGCTGGCGAAGGTTGCCGCTGGTGAGGCTTTCTTGCTGCAGGGTGGAGATTGCGCCGAGAGCTTTGCCGAACATCATCCGGATCACATTCGCGATTTCTTCCGCGTCTTTTTGCAGATGTCCGTCGTTCTCACCTACGCTGCCTCGCAGCCAGTCGTGAAGGTTGGGCGTATCGCAGGACAGTTCGCCAAGCCGCGTTCGTCTAACTTTGAGACCAAGGGTGATGTGGAGCTGCCAAGCTACCGCGGTGACATCATCAACGATATTGCTTTCACCGAAGAAGGTCGTATCCCGGATCCTGCACGCATGAGCATGGCCTATCGCCAGTCTGCTGCGTCTTTGAACCTCTTGCGCGCTTTCGCACAAGGTGGATTTGCGAACCTTGATCAGGTGCACCAGTGGATGGTTGGATTCATTTCCGATAGCCCGCAAGGTCACCGTTACAAGGAACTGGCAGACCGCATCAGCGAAAGCCTGAACTTCATGCGCGCTTGTGGAATCAGCCCTGATACCGTGCCTCAGCTGCGTTCCACGGATTTCTTCACCAGCCATGAAGCGTTGCTCTTGGGCTATGAAGAAGCTTTCACCCGCGTCGACAGCACGTCCGGCGATTGGTACGCGACTTCCGGCCATATGCTGTGGATCGGCGACCGGACCCGTCAACCTGATCACGCGCATGTCGAATTCTTCCGCGGCATCAAGAACCCGATTGGCCTGAAGTGCGGTCCGTCCCTGACACCGGACGGTCTGCTTGAGCTGATCGATCTGCTGAACCCTGAGAACGAGCCTGGTCGTCTGACCCTCATCGCGCGTTTCGGAGCGGACAAGGTGTTCGATCACCTGCCACAGCTCATTCGTGCGGTTGAGCGTGAAGGCAAGTCGGTCGTTTGGTCGTGCGATCCGATGCACGGCAACACTGTAAGCGCTGGTGGCTACAAGACGCGTCCTTTCGAACGGATCCTCAAGGAAGTGGAAGCATTCTTTGCCGTTCATCGCGCCGAAGGCACTCATGCCGGCGGTGTACATATCGAAATGACCGGCCGCGATGTAACCGAATGTACAGGTGGTGCGCACGCGCTGACCGCTGAAAACCTCGGCGATCGCTATCATACGCATTGCGATCCACGTTTGAACGCTGATCAGGCCATCGAACTGGCCTTCCTGATTGCGGAAAACCTCAAGAAGGAACGCGAAGATCGCGGTCACAGCAAAACGGTCGTAAACGGCTGATCTGCCGGGGGCGATGACCGTAAAAAGTTACAAGGGGCGTCTTTCTGGCGCCCCTTTTTCGTGAATTCAGGCTGGTTGAGTTCTTGAATTTCTAGATATTGAAGTGAGATCTTCTAGGTGTTCGAATTTTCAGTGCCTACATCTTCTTCGGTGTATGCGGTTTAAGATCTAATAGCTTAGAAGTAATACTTACGCATTATCACGGTGATTGTATTCTGGTAGAGAAAGTTACCTTAGAAATAGGCGGATTTTCCCAGAAGGTAGTAAAAACTTAAGTGTGGAGACGCATTCTACCGCTTCTACGTGTGAAGTGGTGGGGCCATGGACTCTCGGCGAGATTTGGCGGGCATGTCCTTCCTTGTGATGGAAGACAGCATGCACATGATTGCGATCCTGCGATCCATCTTGAATGGGTTTGGGGTCCGCAAGGTATATGAAGCATCTGATGGCGCCGATGGCCTTGAAGTCATTGGCGAGAAAATCCCTGATTTCATCCTGTGTGACTGGGAAATGTCTCCGACCGGAGGGGCCACCTTCGTCCATGCCTTGCGCGCTGAAAAGGACCCGCGGCTAAATACGATTCCGGTGCTGGTGATTAGCGGTCATTCCCATAAACGCAATGTGCTTGAAGCAATGCAGCTTGGTGTTCATGGCTTTTTGGCCAAGCCGGTATCTCCCACAGGGCTCTATCAGCATGTTGCGAGTATCTTGTATCGCCAGTCAATCGACGGGCGAAGCAAGGGGATGACGCCCCCGAGCCGAAGCTTGTCGCGTCAGGAGAAAAATGAAATCCGCGAGGAAATCATCAACGACAGCATCGAAACTGCCGAGCAGGGCGAAAAGGGCAGAGGGTATCCTTTTATGCTCAAAGGCATGAATGAGCGTCTCTTCAATTAAACGATTTTTGTATTCAATTGCACAAAGCAAATTGCGTCAGCCACAAAGCCGAGCTACATCAGGTGCATGAGCAATACTTCTGCTATTTCTGATCGCCTCAGGCTCGCTATCGCGCAGCTGAATCCAACCGTTGGTGACGTGACCGGTAACCTGGCAATTGCCCGTCAGGCAAGGGCGCAGGCATCTGCTGACAAGGCTGACCTGATCCTGTTCTCCGAGCTCTTTATCGCAGGTTATCAGCCTGAAGATCTCGTCTTGAAACGGATCTTCGTACGCCGTTGCATGGAAGCGGTCGAGGAGTTGGCGCAAGACACATCTGATGGTGGATGTGCGGTTCTGATGGGAACCCCATGGCTCGACGAGAACGATAATCTATACAATGCGATGGCGCTGCTGGATGCCGGCAAGGTGCAGACGCTGCGGTTCAAGTACGACCTGCCGAACTATTCAGTGTTTGATGAAAAACGCGTTTTCGCGGCCGGTCCTTTGCCTGGACCAATCGATTTCAAGGGCATTCGGCTCGGTGTGCCGATCTGTGAAGATATCTGGACCGACGAAGTTTGCGAATGCCTTGCTGAAACCGGCGCAGAGTTGCTGTTGGTACCAAACGGGTCGCCCTTTGCCATTGGCAAGTTTGAAAAGCGCCTCCAGATCGCTGTCGCCCGGGTGGTGGAAACAGGTCTGCCGCTGATCTATTGCAATCAGCTCGGCGGTCAGGATGAACTGGTCTTCGATGGGGCCTCCTTTGGTCTTCACGCGGACCGCTCGCTTGCCTTTCAGATGCCGCAGTTCGAGACAGATTTGGCGATCACCGACTGGGTCAGAAACCCGCAAGGCGCATGGGTGTGCGAAGCCGGACCCAAGGTGCAGCTGCCGGATGTCGATGAAAGCAACTGGCGAGCCTGCGTTCTGGGCCTGGCCGATTACGTCAACAAGAACGGGTTTCCAGGCGTTGTGCTGGGTCTTTCGGGTGGCATTGATTCGGCCATCTGCGCGGCCATGGCGGTCGACGCTCTCGGCGCCGATCGAGTACATGCGATCATGCTGCCTTATCGCTACACCTCGAAAGAAAGCGTCAGCGACGCGCAGGAATGTGCAGCACGTCTTGGTATTCGCTACGATCATGTGCCGATTGCTGAACCGGTCGAAGGTTTTGGACGCGTTCTTTCAGGTATTTTCTCAGGAACGGAACCGGATACGACTGAAGAGAACATTCAGTCCCGCGTGCGCGGCGTTATCCTGATGGCCATTTCCAACAAATTTGGATCAATGGTCGTCACCACGGGCAATAAGTCTGAGATGGCAGTCGGATACGCGACGATCTACGGCGACATGAACGGCGGTTTCAATCCAATCAAGGATCTTTACAAAACGCAGGTCTATCATCTGTCGCGCTGGCGCAATGAACATTTCCCCGAAGGCCTTCTGGGCCCAAAAGGAGAAGTCATTCCGGACAACATCATCACCAAGGCGCCGACAGCTGAGTTGCGTGAGGATCAGCTGGATCAAGACAGCTTGCCGCCCTACGATGTGCTGGACGATATTCTCTCGTGCCTTGTTGAATACGAAATGTCGATCGATGAGATCATCAAACGCGGCCATGACAGGGCTCTGGTGCAGCGGATCGAGCATCTCTTGTATGTTGCAGAGTACAAGCGCCGTCAGGCACCTCCAGGGGTGAAAATCACCAGACGCAATTTCGGTAAGGACCGTCGCTACCCGATCACCAATCGATGGCGGGATCGTTCGGCCGACAATTCAGCTACTTAGGCGATTTCAAGTCCCGGGGGGCGTGGTGGCCTTGATACGCGCTTCATATCAGCGCATCATGAGCCATCTCCGGCGCAGTCCGTGCCACCCTTCTTTTATGATTTCTTACGCTTCAGGCTGTTTGTGTCCTATCTTTCTTTTTTATTCGCCAATCGACGCTGGTTGGTCGCTGGCATGCTTTTGACGTTTCTGTCCGGTTTCGGTCAGACCTATTTCATCTCGTTGTCGGCGGCTGATCTTCGCGAAACCTTTTCGCTCAGCCATGGCGAGTTCGGAATGCTCTACATGGTCGCGACCCTTTGCTCCGCAGCAACGCTGACATGGGTGGGCAAGAGTGTTGATGTCTTCCCGTTGCACTTTGTCTCCATTGCGGTGATGGGCGTTCTTGGTCTCCTTTGTGTGATGATGGGGCTCAACCAGTCCGTTCTCCTGCTGGTGTTCATTATCTTTGGTCTGCGTCTGAGCGGGCAGGGCATGATGACCCACATTTCACTCACCGGGATGGGGCGTTGGTTCTCGCGAGAACGCGGCCGGGCAGTCTCAGTCGCCACCACTGGATTTCCGATTGGCGAAAGCATCTTTCCGTTGATCTTTGTCGCTGTTGCTGCCGGGATTGGCTGGCGTCAGGCGTGGTTTGCCGGAGCCATATTGGTGTTTGCAGCCTTGCCTCTGGTTTCATGGCTGCTTTCCAAGCCGAGACAACCGCATTTGGGCCAGGTAGATGAGCCTGAGGTGGCGGTGCGCCAGTGGACACGCGCAGAAGTCATGCGGGATCCATTGTTCTATTTGATTTCGCTTGGAGTTGTGACGCCGCCCTTTATCACCACTGCCGTGCTGTTCAACCACACTTATATGGTTGAGCTACGTGGCTGGTCTTTGGAGGTTTTTGCCGGCGCGTTTTCGTTGATGGCCACTGTGTCTGTTATCTCGATGATGACACTTGGCCCGATTGTCGACCGATATACTGCAAGGCGCGTCCTGCCCTTCATGCTGATACCCTTGATGATGGCCTGCACGATTGCTGCGTTTTGGCATCAGGTGCCAGCTGCCTTCGTCTTCATGGCCTTCGTCGGAGCCTCGAACGGATTCACTTCAACGCTGATGGGCTCGCTTTGGCCGGAACTTTACGGCACTGCCCATTTGGGGGCTGTGCGGTCGCTTGCCGGGTCCTTGATGGTCTTTGCGTCCGCGGCAGGCCCTGGCCTGGTCGGCGTGTTGATTGATCTGGGCGTTGCCTATGACCTTCAACTGGTTGGAATGGCAATCTACTGTCTTGTTCTGAGCGTCGTCCTGCGCATTGTTGCCGCGAAAATTCTCAACAGGGGCGAGTGAACCGCGTTCACAGCGTTGATGCACTCTGCTATGACACACCACACATTTTGAAAGCTGCGCTCGCACGAGCTGAAACCTATCGGATTCTCATGACCGTCACTGTTCGTTTTGCTCCGTCCCCGACTGGCCGTATTCATATCGGCAACAGCCGTCCTGCTTTGTTCAATTGGCTTTACGCCAAGAACGAGAACGGCAAGTTCATCTTGCGCTTTGATGATACAGATCTTGAGCGTTCCAAGGCTGAGTTCGCAGAAGCAATCGAGGTCGATCTGGCGTGGCTCGGAATTGTGCCGGATCAAATCGAGCGTCAATCCGAGCGTGTTGCTGCCTATGATGCAGCCGTTGAAAAGCTCAAGGCTGACGGTCTGATTTATGCCTGTTATGAGACCTCAGACGAATTGGAGCGCCGCCGCTCACGCGCTCGTGCCCTGGGGCGTCCGCCGGTTTATGACCGTGCCGCGTTGAAACTCAGCAATGAGGAAAAGGCAGCGCTGGAAGCTGAAGGTCGCAAACCACATTGGCGCTTCCTGCTCCCCAATCATTCAGGTGATCCGTTTGAGACAAAACGCACCGAAGTGACCTGGACAGACCTTTGCCGCGGTGAGCAGTCGGTTGATCTGGCCTCCCTGTCGGATCCGGTCCTGATACGCGAAGATGGCACCTATCTTTATACGTTGCCATCCATTGTCGACGACATTGACATGGGTGTGAGTCATGTCATTCGCGGAGAAGACCATGTCGCCAATACCGGTGTGCAGCTGGCTATCTTTCAGGCGCTGGGTGCCAAGGCGCCGATCTTCGGACACCACAACCTATTGACCACTGTTGATGGCGATGGTCTGTCCAAGCGAAAAGGCGCTCTGTCCATCGGATCTCTGCGCGAAGATGGTCTGGAGCCAATGTCTGTTGCATCGCTGGCTGTCCTGACCGGCACGAGCGCTGCAATTGAAGCCTTGCCGGACATGGATGCACTGGCTGCAAAGTTTGATCTTTCCAGTGTCTCTCGGTCTTCTGCCAAATTCGATCCGGCTGATCTTGTCGGCTTGAATGCCAAGCTGGTGCATGAGATGGACTTTGATCAGGTAAGCGATCGTCTGGCTGATCTTGGTATCGGAGGCGGTGAAGCCTTTTGGCAGACCGTGCGTCAGAACTGTGAGAAGGTCTCCGATGCGAAGGCATACTGGCAGATTATCGACGGTGAGATCACAGCCGTTGTAGAAGACGATGATCGCGAGTTTCTGAGCTTTGCCACGAAACTCTTCCCGGAAGGCGATGTCACCAATGAGACCTGGGGTGCCTGGACGTCAGCGCTGAAAGGCGAGACGGGTCGCAAGGGCCGCGGTCTTTTCATGCCATTGCGCCGTGCCTTGACCGGCATGGATCACGGTCCGGATATGAAAGACATGCTGCCGCTTATTGGGCGACATAATATTCTGGCCCGACTACCCTGATACCTGTCGTTGCTGGTGCTGGCCGTTTCGGTGCGCCCTTGCCATTGTCAAAAACCGGGGACACGGCAGTTGGCCGTGTCTTGCTGCTGATGAGTGGCAGTTTTGCGTCCGATGATCCGGTGACCGTATCGGTGTCAGATCCGTCTTCTTCAAGGAGCGTGATCTCGATGCGCGAATTGAAGCCGCCACTCAGGTCCATCAATGTGGTCGGATCTTCGCCCTCAGGCAGGTTGTCATTGGAGACCGGCTCACGAGACCAGTCGATATAGGCGGACGCTCTGCCGCCTACATCTCCCATGACTTCGCTGGAACTTGGTCGCAGCATGACCCTGATGCGGTTGTTGTCGAGACGCTCGGTGTAGAATTCTCCCACCTGGTCTCCGCTCTTGGAGAGCGAGATATAGGTCTGCCGCTGCGGGCGTGTGTCCAGGGACCGGCATTGGCAGTTCGGAACGAATTCTGTCTTGTAGCGGTAAGCGTTCTCGATTTCGCCATAAGGCACACCGGAAATCGATGTCATGTCTTCCACCGTGCCACCCGGGTTCTGGTAGACGAACAATTCGGTTGGCGACGCAGGGCACATCTCGTTGCAGCGCGCTTCATCATTGGACAGACTGTTGCGGTCAGCTGCAAAACTCACCGGGAAAAAGAAACCATCGCAGGTGCGCACGCACAAAGTTCTGAAGGTGCCGCGCCGCGGAAGGGCAATACGACTGCTTGAGTTTGATGATGAATTCGTGCCGCTTGAGCCAAGCTCTTTGAGCGTTCCAGAAGCATTGGCAGAGTGTAACACCCGAGATGTCGGCTTTTGAATCACCAGTCCATTGCGGGTGGTTATGTAGTCTATTGAATCGTCATTGGCAGGACGGTTCGAGGTTTTCTTGCCAAACAATCGACCAAGAACGCTTGCTTTTGTCTTGGCGTTTTGGGCTTTTCTCAGCACTTCGCGGCAATCGCCGGCGGAAAACTCTCTGTTAAGCGCCTGCTTTCGCCGCGTTGTGGACGAAGGTGTCTTGGCAACGCGGGCGAATTGTCGCTCGAGTTTCTTTGAGTTCGTCTGCATGCGTTTGAGTTTTTTGCCCAGCCCCGAACATCTCGGGTCTCCGGCTATACTGCTGCAGCGCAAATACCGCATATCGCGCTCAACGGCCTCAATCGCCTTGTTCTGTGCGTTGAGAGCGTTCTGCCACTGCTTTGCTTTGGGAGAGAGTGCCGGCGATGACGTGTCAAGTGACAGCAATTGCGCCTGGATCTGTGAACAGCTTCGGGCAAGCGCCTCTGACGCCGGCAATGCGGCTACCAGTCCAATCAAAGCAATCCTAATGATCTTTGATCGGGCTTTTCTGGTGCATTTGTCGTTGTCCCAAAACGCCATGTAAGCGGACTTCCTGCCCAAGTGTTTAACCCAAGGCCATGGCATACCATAGTACCACTGCCTATGGGTTAACTCGCCTTTGATTAAAATCTTTTCGCTCGCAAGTATAGAAAGTTCGCACTGAAGCATCGTCGCAAGCGCAGCTCTCAAAAAGGCGCAGAACTGCCCGAATGTTCTATTCACAGCAAAGAATATGCGGTTTTCTGTTGAAAACTGCAAAAAAATCTTTGAATGGGCAACTGGTTAATTTGCGTAAACACCTTTGAACCTGAGACGTTATTCAACCAGAAGTTCGCTGTGAGCAAATGGAACGGGCGGTCGCGTGCGCAAAACGAAGAAATGCCGCAACGCCTAGCTAGATGAGGACGGGATGGCTGACACAACCAATGCGATTGCGAGCAAGAGCGGCTCGGTGTTGAATGAATTGGCGCCTGGATGTTTTGTCTTCACCTCGGCAACCGGCCACAACAGCGGCGTTGTTGTTGGCACTGAAGCTGTTCTTGTTGTCGATGGCCAACCGACGGCGCAAGATGCTGAAGCCCTTCGCTCCTGCATTGCGAAAGTCACGGACCTTCCTGTCAAATATGTTGTTCTCACACACTTTCATGCAGCCCAGAGCCTCCATGCGGGTGTGTTTGAAACCGCGGCCATCATTGCCAGTGATCTGAGCAAGCGCCTTTTGCAGGTCAATGGTGTGGCCGAATTGGCGTTGATGGCGGCAAAGGACTCGCCGGAGACGTCTGAAAATTCAGATGAAGATGAAAGTGCGATAGCTTCGCCCACTCCGGTGCGGCCGACACTGAGCTTCGCTTCCTCCATTTGCCTTGACCTTGGTGAGTGCGAAGTCAAGGTGATGCATCTTGGCCGAGGTCACACCCTTGGTGACAGCGTCGTTTGGGTCAATGACCAGCGGCTCATGTTTGCAGGCGATCTGGTGTGCGAGGGGACTTCGATGTATTGCGGCGACGGCCATTTGGGCGATTGGCCCAATGCGTTGCGCCGTGTTGGCGCTTTCCGTCCGGAAATCCTGGTTCCTGGAATGGGCGAATCTTCTTTCGGTCTTAAGGGCGTGGCTGGCCGTTTGATGGATTGTGCTAAGTACATCGCCATTTTGGCTGATGTCTCGGCGGAATCCGCGTCTCGTGGCAACAGCATCAAACGCACACTTGAAATGGCCACAGAAGCGCTTGAACCAATTTACGGTCAACGGGCATTTTTTCACGATTATCTGCCGCGCAACGTGGCGCGGGCCTATGATGAAGCCCATGGATTGGAATTGCCGCAAGTCTGGACGATCGATCGTGAACGCGATCTGATCGATGCCTTGAATGCGAAGACCCATTTGAGCTCCGGAAAGACTACGAACCAAGGCGACGCGACCAGCAAAGGTGCCGACGGGGCTGCGTCTGAAGTCCCGGAGTCTGAACCGGTTGAGGCGGCATCGAACGAAGGTGCTGCTGCGCAAACAGACGGCGTTGATCAGGAAGCATCCGAAGACCTGACTGAAGTAGCCACTGCTGCAGACCCGGAAGAAACCTCTGCAGAAGAGACCACCTTAGACGAAGACAACACCGCGGATAAAACACAGCACGAACCTGCGTGAGTGTGTTTGAGACTGAATACGGATTTGATATCGTTGCTATGCGCTGTGATTTCTTGCGATGATACCGCCCGCCGGACGCAGTCATCTTTGATGATCTCTGACGTCTAAGGTCAATTTACCTGTGTTTCTATCCCGCCGTATGAGTTCAAATTGCCCAGAGTCTCCACGATAAGAGTTGCGACGCTCGCCGACATGGATGTTGTCAGGGCAATTGCCGTGTCCGCCTACTCACAATACATCGATGCCATCGGGCGCCCTCCGGCACCAATGTGTGCCGATTTTCCCAGTCAGATTAGATCGAACTGGATTTATGTGATTGAACGCGCGTCAGGCGACGTTGCGGGCTACATCGTTTTCTTCCCGATGAGCGATCACATGTTTCTTGAAAGCGTTGCGGTTCACAAGGATGCTGCGGGGCAGGGGCTTGGCAAACTGTTGTTGGCACACTGCGCAGAGGCTGCGCGAGGTTGCGGGCTGGACGAGATCCGCCTCTATACAAACGAGAAAATGACTTCAAACCTCAAGATGTATCCGCGTCTGGGCTTTGAGGAATATGCGCGCCGCTCCGAGGATGGGTTCAGTCGCGTTTATTTCAAAAAGACGCTGTCGAGCACTTAGAGTTGCGCTCTGGCTACGGTGTTGCTTTCACTGCTATTCCCATTTGCCTGCCAGGGTCGGACTGGACTTTGCCGCACGCGCGCCCCATATCTGTAACGGATAGGAAAAGGGGACTTGAGATGAGCTTTCTACGTGGACTGGGCGCGATCGCCATTGCATTGGTGGTACTGCTGCCAAGCCTTGGCCAGGCAGCGGATCAACCGGATCTTATTTTCAAGAAATCGACAGTCTGGAAGTTTCTGACACCAGACCATAAGCTTGCGACCTATGCCATCGACGACCCGATCGTGGACGGTGTGGCCTGCCATTTCACCGTGCCGGAAAAGGGCGGCCTGTCCGGTTGGATCGGTGTGGCTGAAGAAGTGTCCGATGTTTCCCTTGCCTGTCGCCAGGTCGGACCGGTCGCATTCAAGGAAAAGTTCGAGCAGGGCGATGAGATGTTCACCCAGCGCAGATCGTTGTTTTTCAAGAAGCTTCAGATTGTTCGCGGCTGCGACGCCAAACGCAATGTGTTGGTCTATCTGGTCTATTCGGACAAGCTGATCGAGGGCAGTCCTAAGAACTCGACGTCGACTGTTCCAATCCAGCCCTGGGGCGATCAAATGCCACCACGCTGTGGTGATTATATGGAAGACTGATCGATGATCGGTTGGGAGAATGATCAGGGCGGCTGTTGGGGCCGCCTTTTTATTTAGCTTTTCAAAAGTGTGAGGGCAGGCAGTACGGAGTGACCGGAGCCACAACCAATCCCGGTGGCGTAGCAAAGGCCCTTCTGCGCTGAAAAACCGCCGCCATGGCTGCCGGAACCTGCAGTCGCCAGGAGGGCTGCAAATGGCAGGCTCAAGATGAACAGAAGAAAGAAGGCTGCAAAAAGACGGTTTAACATGAGTGATCCCCAACGCATGAACTTGACTGTGAGGAGACACTAGCTCTACCGCCTTGAACCAATACTGAGACCAGCGTTCAGCAAGCGTTCAGGGTTCTTAACGCGGCGGCGTACCCTGCAGGACGCAATGAGGCTTGACCGTTGCACGGAAAGCGTTCAAAAGAGTTCCATGATGACGGCAAACTCGAACATCATTTCGACCAAGATTATTTGCAGCTAGCGCTATCGCTGGCTGTGGCCGTTCCCTCTTTGCAAACTGCACCATGAGACGGATCGCCCGGCCAGCCGGCCAGGAGACCGATTGCCATGACCTCTGCCGAAGGCACCTTCAAAGGCTTGAAGCTGACCAACACGCTGACCCGTCAGAAAGAGGACTTTGTTCCGATCACTGACGACAACGTGCGGATGTATGTCTGCGGACCTACGGTTTACGATTTTGCTCACATCGGCAATGCACGTCCTGTCATCGTTTTTGACGTTCTGTTTCGGCTGCTGAAGCAGCTTTATGGCGAGAGCCATGTCAAATACGTCCGCAACATCACCGACGTGGATGACAAGATCAACGCGCGTGCTTTGCGAGACTATCCCGATTTGCCTCTGAATGAGGCGATTGCCAAGGTTACGGAAAAAACCGCCAATCAGTTTCATGCCGACGTTGAGCGCCTGGGATGCCTTGCGCCGACCGTGGAGCCGCGCGCGACCGCCCATATCGATGGCATGATCGAAATGATTCAAAATCTCATCAAACGTGGCCATGCATATGTTGCTGCAGGGGAAGTTCTTTTTGATACGGCCTCCATGCCCAACTACGGCGGACTGTCCAAGCGCAAACTGGAAGACCAAAAGGCCGGTGCGCGTATTGCTGTTGACGACCACAAGAAGAGCCCCGGTGACTTCGTGCTTTGGAAGCAGTCTTCCGGAGAAGAACCAGGCTGGGAAAGCCCCTGGGGTCGTGGCCGTCCGGGTTGGCATATCGAGTGTTCAGTGATGAGCGAAGCGCATCTTGGCGAAATCTTCGATATTCATGGCGGTGGGCTCGATCTGATCTTCCCGCACCATGAGAACGAGATCGCCCAGTCCTGCTGTGCTCACGGGACCGACAAGATGGCGAACGTTTGGCTCCACAACGGTTTTGTTCAGGTGGAAGGCAAGAAGATGTCCAAGTCTGACGGCAACTTCGTCACCATCAATCAACTGCTTGATACTGAAGATTTTGGTGGGCGCAAATGGCCAGGGGAAGTCCTGCGTCTTGCCATGCTGATGACCCACTACCGCGAACCAATTGATTTTTCGGTCAAGCGTCTGGAAGAAGCAGAAAATATTTGGAGAAAACTATCAGGCCGAGCAGCTGCGCAAAAGAAAACAACACCGGAAGCCGACAGTGAAATTCTTGGATTCCTTTGCGATGATCTGAGAAGTTCCGACGCGATCAAACGAATTCAGGCCCTGGCCAAGAAAGACGAGACTTTGTCGAAGGCGCTCTGGGGACTGGAGCTGCTTGGAATTGGGTTGGATATGGCTGCGCCAAAGCATGTCGTGCTTGAAGCTGAATCAGGTGTGTTTGAATTTGCGGGTTCTGATGTCAAATTGACGTCTCAGGTGCATATGCGCGAGGAAATTCTCGACGAAGCAGATAAAGCTCGTGCTGCTGGCGACAAAGAGCTCATGAAACAAAAGTTTGCCGAAGCCGACAAGATCCGCGATGAACTGGCATCTGAAGGAATTGTTCTAAAGGATTCAAAAGACTCAGAAACAGGCAAGCGGGTGACCACATGGGAGCTCAAGCGGTGACTGGTTCTCTCAACACCGGAGGGTGTCAATGTGGAGCGGTCCGATTTCGCTGCGAAGGCGAAATGGGCCGTGCCTCGATTTGCCATTGCCGGATGTGTCAGAAAGCCTTTGGAAGCTTCTTTGCTCCCCTTGTGAGTGTCCACAAGGCGAAGCTTGCATGGACACGCGGTGAACCAAGCCACTTTCAATCATCAAGGACGATCCGCCGTGGTTTTTGCAAGGACTGCGGAACGCCGCTGACCTACGAGCATCCGGGCGGTGTTGAGCTTGCCATCGGAGCCTTTGATCACCCTGAAAAATTTGAGCCGCAGGTTCAGGTCAATTTCGAGTGTCGATTGCCATGGATTGAAACCCTCTTTGAAAAGCGTGCGATCACGCCGCCTATCGAAACAAATGACATGGTTTCGTTTCAGCACCCTGATTGCGATGTCCCGGATTGGACACCTCCTTCAGGGAGAAATTGGTCGTCATGAGAGAAGATAGACAGTCCTTCGACGCAATGCTGAGCCAGGCAGCTAGCGCGGATGATAGCCACGCCTTGAGCGGCGGCTGTCAATGCGGTGCCGTGCGCTATCGCGTCTCCGGACTGTCTTCGCCAACCATTTGCCATTGCCGGATGTGTCAGAAGGCTGTCGGCGGACCGTTCGCGGCTTTGGTTGTTTGCGAAAACGTGACCTACACCCGCGGAGAGCCTGCCTACTTCGAGAGTTCAAACAAGGTGCGTCGCGGCTTTTGCAGCGCATGCGGCACACCGTTGACCTATGAATTTGAAGGCGGAAATCTCGACATCACCATCTGTTCGCTGGATACGCCTGCCACGGTCGCCCCGCAAGAACAACTGGGGACGGCAGATCGTTTGCCATGGTGCGATGGACTGAGCACTTTGCCGGAGCGCAGCGGAGATACAGCGACAGCAGCGCAGGCCTTGTTTGCGACGATCATCAGTCATCAGCACCCCGACCATGATACGCCCAATCAGGACACCCCAAACAATACGCAAGCCTAGGCGACGAGACGCAGGCAGAGCGGTCACAAAAACAAGGCCGCCGACGAGGAAACAAAAATGACCAGGGAACGCCTCTATATATTCGATACAACGCTGCGCGACGGCGCCCAGACCAGCGGTGTCGACTTTTCCATCGAGGAGAAGATCGCCATCACCGAACTGCTGGAGCGTTTGGGCGTCGACTACATTGAGGGCGGTTACCCGGGCGCAAACCCGACAGATACGCAGTTTTTTGCCAAGAAACGAACCAAGAAGGCCAGCTTCACGGCCTTTGGCATGACCAAGCGGGCCGG
>JABXHV010000174.1 GCA_013373445.1 Paracoccaceae bacterium
GCATCATGCCTTCCGGGAAGGCCGGGTTGATCACGCGGATCAAAACGACCATCACTCCGACCAAGGCGCCGTAGAAATAACGGCCCATGTTTGTGTGGGATGCTGAAACTGGCTCTGTCACCATGAACACCATGCCGAAGGCGAAACCACCAAGCACCAGATGCCAATACCAAGGCATTGCGAACATCGGATTTGTGTCTGAGCCAATGAAGTTCAACAGTGTGGAGAAGCCGACCATGCCCAGCATACAGCCAGCGATCAATCGCCAGTTTGCAATCTTGGTAGCGAGCAGAAATGCCAGGCCGACGAGACAGGCCAATGTTGATGTTTCACCAAGGCATCCCTGGATGAAGCCGAAGAAGGCATCAGTCCATGTGATGTTTGCTGCTGCAAGACTTTGGAACCCTTCTGAGGCGGAGATACCCAGAGCTGTTGCACCGGAGAAGCCATCAACTGGCGTCCAAATGGTGTCGCCCGACATGTAGGCTGGATAGGCAAAATACAGGAACGCTCGTCCGGCCAAGGCAGGGTTGAGGAAGTTCTTGCCAGTTCCGCCAAATACTTCCTTGCCGATCACAACGCCGAATGAAATGCCGAGACCCACCTGCCATAGCGGCGTAGATGGTGGCAAAATCAATGTATAGAGCATTGAAGTTACAAGGAAACCCTCATTGACCTCATGGCCGCGAACGGTTGCGAAGATAACTTCCCAGATACCGCCAACGATGAGTGTCGTGAGATAGATTGGCAAGAAGTAGAGAAGACCGTGTGCCATGCAAGCAAACACGCTCCCAGGATCCAGGCTGATACCAACAGCCTGAAGGAGGGCGATACGCCACCCGGTTGCTGCGCTGTCACCAAGAATGCTGATTGCTGAGTTTGCCTGGAAACCGGTATTGTACCAACCGAAGAAAACGCATGGCAATGTGGCGATCACCACATAGGTCATAATGCGCTTCATATCGACATAGCTGCGCGCGTGTGGTGCGGCAGTTGTTACTGTCTTCGGGGTGTAGATGAAGGATTCCACCATCTCGTAGATGGGGAATAGCTTTTCGTATTTGCCGCCTTTTTCGAACAACGGTTCGATGCGGTCAAAGAAATTGCGCAGACCCACCCGATCAGCCCTCCTTCTCGATTTTTTCAAGACAATCGCGCAATGCCGAGCCGTACTCGTATTTGGCAGGGCAGGCGAAACCGACGAGACCAAGATCTTCTTCATCCAGCTCCAGAGCGCCGAGCGCTTGAGCTGTATCTGTGTCCATGACAAGCAGGGAGCGCAACAACTGTGTTGGCAAGAAGTCCTGTGGCATCAGGCGTTCGAATGTTCCGGTTGGAACCATTGCACGACGACCACCATTCAAGTTGGTGGTAAAGGCGTAGAGCTTTTTGCTCAGTGCAGAGCCCAGAACAGGCTGAACTGAGTATTTGCTCGGCATTGGGCGAATCCAGCCCATTGGGATTTGCTTGTGGTCTTCTTCCATCAACGTGATCTGCCTGGAATAGCGACCAAGGAATGCAAACGGCCCTTCGGCTAATCGGCCGCTCAAAATAGAACCGGAGATAACGCGTGCCGGTACGTTTGGAAGTGCCTCGCCTACAACGAGATCTTCCAAAGATGCGCCAAACATCGTCTTGATCAAACGAGGCTTCTTCACGAGCGGTCCGCTCAGAGCAACAACCACGGTCGGATCGATGTGACCGGTTCGTAGCAATGCACCAATCGCGAGGACATCCTGATAAGAGATCGTCCAGACCACCTTTTCCGAAGTTGGTGGTGTCAGGAAGTGCATATGCGTTCCTGCAAGACCTGAAGGATGAGGGCCGGAGAAACCGACTTCGGAAATTCCTTCCAACTTCATATCGGATAGCGGGTAGTCGGCTGACTGGCACAAATAGGTTGGGCCGTCGCACAGCTTGGCAATTGCATTGATACCGGTTTCAAAATCAGCTTTTCGCTCATTGATTATGATGTGAGCGTCGGCCGACAGAGGCTCGCTGTCCATTGCCGTGACATACAGTGCAGTCGGGCGTGTCGAGTGGTGAGGAACCTTGGAATAGGGCCGTGCCCGGAATGAGGTCCACAGTCCGGCTGCGCATAATTTTTCAACCAGTCCCTCGACACTCGCTGCGTCGCCGGTGGAGGAGAAATCGATGCCTTTGTCCTCGGCATCGTCAATGTCAATGACCACGCTTTGCAAAACACGTCGCGCGCCGCGATTGATTGCGCGCACACGGCCAGTAACCGGTGCGACGATAACCGCTTCGGCGTCGTCCTTGTTGCAAAAGAGTGGCGTGCCACGCGTGACTTTGTCCTGTTCCTGGACAAGCATCTTTGGCTTCAGGCCCAGATAATCAGCGCCGACAAGAGCTACGGAACTGACCTTCTGGCCATCGTAGATCTTTTGTTCCGGCGCTCCTGTCGCAGGAATATCCAGACCTTTTTTGATTTTGATTATTTCCATCGCATACCCGGGGCGACGTTTGGGCGTCGCAAATTTGTTGTCATGACAGTTGCGGAGGGTGATTAAACGAGTTGGATTGGAGGTTCCAACATATTGACCACCTGATAATTCAAACTCCGGCGGTTATAGCACCACTCTTGATGATTTGTGTGGCTTTTTAACAAGAAAAACGCTAAGAGCCGTAAACGATTAGAACTAATTTTCGTTTACGCGCCTAATGGTATTCTTCAGGTTAATACAACCTCGTTCTGGCGCCAATTTCATCCCATGAGATCTGCCAAAATGGTCCAAATGCTAAAATTTGTTCCGCTTGTTTTGTTGCTTCTATTGTCGGGGTGCTCACCGGACGAATCAAATCATGTTGTAAGACTGTCTGGCAAGACGATGGGAACCGCCTATCATGTTGTGGCTGTCGATGTGCCGGCAGGCGTGAGTGCGGAGATGCTTAAGGACGATGTCGAGAGCGTTTTGAAACGGGTGAATTCAAAACTCTCCAATTGGGACAAACAGTCCGAGGTCTCCCGGTTCAACGCTTCAACTCAGCTTGATCCGATCCCTGTGTCGCAGAGCTTTTTGGATGTGATGATTGCTGCTGACGAGGTTCATGCCAAAAGCGACGGCAAGTTTGACGTCACCCTTGGGCCGCTTGTTGAACTCTGGGGATTTGGTCCACGCACACCGGAGGTTCCTGTTCCTTCCGATGCCGAAATCAGTTCCGCACTCGGGTTTGTTGGTCAAGCAGAGAAGCTTCACGTCGATCCGAAGACTTCGACGCTTTCCAAAACTGCGTCAGAGGTAGGTGTCAACCTTTCCGCGATTGCCAAAGGGTTTGGTATTGATGCGGTTGCTTCAGAACTGAGAACTCACAAGATCGAAAACTACATGGTCGAGATTGGAGGGGATCTCGTTACGCACGGACATAACGATAAGAACGAGGCTTGGCGGATCGGTATCGAAACTCCAGAAGTCGATAGTCAGAGCATTGAACTTGTCGTCGCGCTTGAGAATCGTGGACTTGCGACATCCGGTGACTACCGAAACTTCTTCGAACAAGATGGCGTTCGCTACTCACACGTGATCGATCCAACCACAGGACGACCTATCACTCATTGGACGACGTCTGTGAGCGTCCTTGCAGACAATGCGATGATTGCAGATGCCTGGGCAACCGCGATGCTGGTGCTGGGTGTTGAGCGTGGTTTGGAGATCGCCGAAGAAGAAGGCTTGGCGGTCTATTTTATCTCGCGCGTGGGTGGGGATCAGCCTAACCTTTATGCAACGAAAATGAGTTCAGCGTTTGAAAAGCTGCTTGAGGCGCAATAAATAGGTAAGAGGCTTTAAGCTAGAAAGAACCCATGGCTACTTTTGTTTTCGCATTCGCATTCCTGCTTCTCGTTGTCACCGGTATGTCGCTGGGTGTCATGTTTATGGGCAAGACGATCAAAGGCAGTTGTGGTGGTTTGAATGCCATTTCTGGCGCCGACAAATGTGTCGTGTGCAGCAAGGATATCGATCCTCACAGCCCTTTGATCGACAAGCTTCAATGTCCGCGTGCACGCAAGATGGCGCGCCAAATAGAAGCTTCAGCCAATTCCTGAGGTTGATCGACCTTTTGACAGGATGATGTTCTACAGTGACAGAATGTAGCCCGGCCTTTTGGCCGGGTTTTCTTATGCACTAGCTCTTAGGCTCTCACTCATCATCGTCCGGGTCGCTCATGCGGCCTGTCTTTGCTCGATAGATGATTGCGAGCGTGGCGATGGCAAGGCCCAAGGCCATTGCATACCAAGTCAGCGCATACTGAAGATGATTGTTGGGAAAGACAACGCGGGTCATACCTCCGCGTGGCCAATCTTGGGCGCTGCCTTCCTGATCCGCCGCAATATAGTAGGGTGCGGGTACAGGCAGGTTTCGGCTTGCGGACAGCGCCAAGGTATCTGGAGAAAACCACTTGTCGGTTTTCGGGTTGTTGCTCTCCAGAAGTGTCCCGTCTGGCACACTCATGCGAAGCAGACCTGTGATGGTGGTCCGGCCTTTCGGCAGCCGCTGCCACTCGGGATCGGCTTTTTCTTCCGTCGGAATGAAACCTCTGTTGATCCAGACGAATTCGCCACTATCGCGCTTGAAGGCTGCCATGACCCAGTAGCCCGGACCCAAATCTGTCACTGCTTTAACGAGTGCTTGTCTCTGAGGCGGGAAAGTGCCGTTTACAAATGTGCGCTGATAGGCGTGCGTTGCCTTGGTAACGGAGTGCCAGTCATTCTGGGATGGCGCTGAAATCGGGTTTTCGAAGGCCCGCTGATTGACCGCTTCAATCAGAGTTTCCTTTTGAGCAAGGCGCCTGACTTGCCAATTGCCCAGCAGGACCAGGAAAAAGACAAGCGCGCAAGACAGCAACACCAAAAGTGTGTTTGCAATCTTGCGCGCTCGCCAATTCGTCATGTGCTCTGCTTAGTCCGTCAGCGAACGGAATTGCTCGACACGGTCGTGTGACGGCATCATGTTTTCTTCGAGATGGAACATCACCCAGATCGACCCGGACAAGACGATGCCGACCAGTACAACGGTGAAGATCAGAGACATCGCAGTCCAGCCGTTCTCGGCTTTCGATGTCACGTGCAGGAAATAATAGATATGCACGATCATCTGAACTGCACCCAGTGCGAAGATGATCGCGATAGCCAGCAGGCGGTTGTCCAGAACGTCGCCCATCACGAGATAAAACGGGATGACTGTCAGAATGACCGAAAGGATGAAACCGATCATATATGAGCGGAATGATCCGTGCCCTTCATCGTGGGCTGTATGGGAAGAAGCACTCATAGCAATACGCCTGTGAGGTAAACAAAGGAGAACACGCCGATCCAGATCAGATCAAGGAAGTGCCAGAACATGCTGAGGCACATGACGCGGCGCTGGTTTTCGTGTGTCAGGCCCTTGAGGGATAGCTGGATAAGCAACGTAATCAGCCAGATGACACCGCCTGTAACGTGGAGACCGTGCGTTCCGACAAGCGTGTAGAACGATGACAGGAACGCGCTGGCCATTGGCGTTGCGCCCTCATGCCACAGGTGCGTGAACTCCAGAACTTCCAAATAGAGGAAGCCAAGACCAAACAACCCGGTGATGATCAACCAGAGCTGGGTGCCTTTCAGGTCGTTCATTTGCATCCGCAGGACTGCAAAGCCGTATGTGATGGAGGAGAACAGCAGCATGAAAGTCGACACGAGGATCATATCGATGTCGAACAGGTCCTTCGGTGAAGGACCTGCTGCATAGTTGTTACCCAAAACAGCATAAACTGCGAAGAGCGATCCAAAGATCAGGCAATCGCTCATCAGGTATATCCAGAAACCGATCATGGTACCGGTTTCGTGGTGGTGCCCGTCATCGTGATCGTGCGTCGAACGTACGAAAAATTCAGGTGCTTCAGCAGAAGGTGTTGTTGCACTCATGGTGATCAGGACTCCTGAGCAAGCTGTGCAGTGCGCTTGCCTTCGATCTCCGCCACTTCGTCAGCTGGGACGTAGTAGTCGCGGTTGTAGTTGAAGGTATGACCGATGCCATAGGCGATTGCGACGATGAAGGTCGCAACGACAAGCCACCAGATGTGCCAGATAAGGCCAAAACCCATCACAGTCAGGATGCCGGCGAGAATGATGCCAGTGCTGGTGTAATGCGGCATGTGAATTGGCTCATAACCGTCCGTTGGGCGTTTGTAACCGACCTTTTTCATGTGCCACCAGGCGTCAACTTCGTGAACGCGCGGGGTGAAGGCGAAGTTGTAGTAAGGCGGTGGAGACGAGGTGGACCATTCAAGTGTCCGGCCGCCCCATGGGTCGCCCGTGGTGTCCTTTAGCTGCTCGCGGTTCTTGATGCTGACATAGAGCTGCATGAAGAACGCTGCGATACCGGCTGCAATCAACACTGCACCAATAAGTGCCGCGACGAAATAGGCCGAATAGGCTGCATCTTCGAACTGGCTGAGGCGACGTGTGACACCCATCAGGCCGAGAACGTACAGCGGCATAAAGGCGAGGTAGAAACCAACGAACCAGCACCAGAAGGAAACCTTGCCCCAGAAGGCATCGAGTTTGAAACCGAATGCTTTCGGGAACCAGTAGCCGATGGCTGCAAAGACACCGAAGACAACACCGCCGATAATCACGTTATGGAAGTGCGCAATCAGGAACAGGGAGTTGTGCAGGACGTAGTCTGCTGGTGGCACCGCAAGCATAACGCCCGTCATGCCACCAATAACGAAGGTGAGCATGAAACCAACTGTCCAGAGCATTGGCGGCTCGTAGCGGATACGCCCCTTGTACATGGTGAAAAGCCAGTTGAAGAGCTTCGCACCTGTCGGGATCGAGATCACCATCGTCGTGATGCCGAAGAACGAGTTCACGTCAGCGCCCGCACCCATCGTGAAGAAGTGGTGCAGCCATACGAGATAGGACAGGATCATGATCACTGCAGTCGCATAGACCATCGAAGTGTAGCCAAACAGACGTTTGCCGCAGAACGTTGCAACCACTTCCGAGAAGACGCCGAAGATCGGCAAGATCAGGATGTAAACTTCTGGGTGACCCCAGATCCAGATCAGGTTGACGTACATCATTGGGCTGCCGCCCAGCTCGCTGGTGAAGAAATGGGTTCCGACATAGCGGTCCATGGTCAACAGAGCGAGTGTTGCGGTGAGGATCGGGAAGGTCACCACGATCAGGATGTTGGTACACAATGCAGTCCATGTGAACACGGGCATTTTCATGTAGTTCATGCCCGGTGCGCGCATCTTGACGATGGTGACAATCAGGTTGATGCCCGAGAGCGTCGTTCCGATACCCGCCAACTGCAAGGCCCAAATATAGTAGTCCACCCCGACACTCGGACTTGCATCCAATCCAGAGAATGGCGGATAGGCAAGCCAACCAGCCGTGGAGAATTCACCCACGAAGAGAGAGAGCATCACCAGAACCGCGCCCGATACTGTCATCCAGAAACTGAAGTTGTTCAGGAATGGGAACGCAACGTCGCGGGCGCCGATCTGCAATGGCATGACAAAGTTCATCAGACCGGTCACAAATGGCATCGCCACGAAGAAGATCATGATCACGCCATGTGCGGTGAAGATCTGGTCGTAGTGGTGCGGGGGAAGGAAACCTTCGGCGCCGCTGGCCGCCAGTGCCTGATGTCCACGCATCATCAATGCGTCTGCAAAGCCGCGTACAAACATGATCAGGCCGAGGACCATGTACATGATGCCGATCTTCTTGTGATCGATGCTGATCAGCCACTCGTTCCAGAGATAGCCCCAGAGTTTGAAGTAGGTCAGGAGGGCAAATACAGCAAGGCCGCCGAATGCGACCGCTGCAAAAGTGACAACAAGAATTGGTTCATGGAACGGGAGAGATTCCCAGCTCAATTTACCAAAAATCGGGTCCAAATGGGAGTAATCCGGTCCCTGATGGGTTTGTGCTAAAGACATTGTGTCCTCGATGTATGTGAATGACCACCGTATCCAATTGGTGGGATACGGTGGTCTTCAAAACTCAGTTCAGGGTTGACGGCGTCGAGCTGCGTTCTTGCGTTGGCGAAAGCGCGCGCAGGGCATCCAAAGCGCTGAAATCGGTTTGGGCAACGGTCATGTTGCCGGTTTCGTCGATTGAGCTTGCCATGACCCGGTCGATCCGAATACGGGCAAGAAGCGCCGCTGGATCATCGGAGCTACAGATCCCGGCGAAGGAGTCGCGCAGAACGATACCTTCCAGACCGCCACCGCCGAGTGCATCAACCATCATCATGTCGTTCTGACACAGCTTTGTCTTGTCAGCGCACAGGTTGATGATTGCATCCCAGAGTTCAGGGTCGACCGAGCTGTAGTAAGAGACAGGGTCCGCAATGGAAGGGTGCTCAAGGTCAAGATATGCTTCGCGGTTAAGATCGTCTGAAGCTTCGGCGACCTTTGAAACCCAAGTGTCAAAGTCCTGATCGTTCATGCCGTGGAACTTGAAGTACATGTGCGAAAAGCCAGCACCACTGTAGTTCGCTGAGAAGCCCTTGTAGACGCCTTCTTCGTTAATGACCGCATTCAACTCTGTCTGCATGCCAGGCATCGCGTAAATCTGTCCAGCGAGCGCAGGTATGAAGAATGAGTTCATGATCTTCGAAGCAGAGATCTGGAATTCGATTGGGCGATCAACAGGTGCTGCCACTTCATTGACAGTTGCGATGCCTTGTTCCGGGTAAATGAACAACCACTTCCAATCCATAGCCACAGCCTGAATTACGAGTGGCTTGACGTTCTCATTGATTGGCTTCTCCGCTGAAATGCGGCTCAAAGGGCTGTAGGGCTCCAAGCGGTGCGTCGCCACCCAGGTCAGTCCTGCCAAACACAAAATGATCGCCATCGGCACGGACCAAATCACAATCTCAAGACTGGTGGAGTGGTGCCATTCCGGATCATATTCAGCGTCTTTGTTTGAGGCGCGATATTTGTATGCAAACAGGATGGTCAATGCCATGACCGGCAGAACGACGATCAACATCAGAATTGTTGCGTATATGATCAAGCTGCTTTGCTGGCTGGCGATATCGCCGGAGGGGTTCATAACCACCAGATTGCACCCCGAGAGGAACGGGGTAAGGAGGAGTACAGAAGCGGGTTTAAGATATCGCATGCTGCGCCGTAATCCATGGTTGTGATGACCGAACGTTGCGCGTAAGGTCATGAAATGATGGGCTTGTGAGTAAGTTTGGAAGATGTCGCCTCTTTATTGCAATTAGAGGCTCTGACGCAAGGCGCTAATTTAGACATCTACAATCTCACGCGCACGGAAAATGCTGATTCCTTGGGCGTCAGCAGCGCCAAAAGTAAGCTATTTTCAACATTTTGTGGTTCAAATCTAAATATTACGTTACGTCAGTACTTGACGTGGAGGGCGACACATAGTCGCATGTGTTTTGAAAATAAGCACAAACGTCTTGAAGGGAGGCTTGATTGTGAGTGCCGCAAACATACAAAATGGCTCAGTCACAGCTGAAAAAGCCAAGTTGGAACTCGATGAGTTGGTCGTCACGGTCATTATGGCCAGGGTGACGGACTATTTCGGTTTTTTCGTCTATGCCATCGCTTCTGTGATCGTGTTCCCTAGGTTGGTCTTTTCGAATTATGACCCAGGGACTGCCATTCTGCTTTCTTTCGCAGTCTTCTCGTTGGCTTTCCTTGCTCGACCAATTTCCAGTCAGCTCTTCAAAATGATAGAGCGCAAGATGGGTCGATCCGGAAAGATCGGTATTGCCTTGCTGTTGCTCGGTACCGCGACAATGGCGATTGGCCTGTTGCCAGTTTATGAAACCGCCGGGGTGCTTTCTCCCATTCTGCTGATCGTTTTTCGGATCGCGCAAGGTGTTGGGCTCGGCGGAAGCTGGGATGGCTTAACACTTCTGCTGCAATCGAACGCGCCCGAAGGCCGTCGCGGTTGGTATGCGATGATCCCGCAGTTGGGCGCTCCAATCGGTTTGTGTGTCGCCGCAGCCGTGTTTTATGTGCTGACAGGTTTTCTGACAGAGCAGGAGTTTTATGCATGGGGCTGGCGCTGGCCATTCTTTGCAGTGCTGGCTGTGAATGTGGTGTCGTTGTTTGCACGCCTTCAGCTGATTCACAGTGACGATCATCAGATTCTGAAAGAAGAGGTCCAGCTAAAATCGGCTCCAATGATGGAGATGCTCAAAATTCATTGGCGCGATGTCTTGCTGGCTGCATTCCTGCCGCTCGCCAGCTATGCGATCCTGCACATGATGACGGTGTTTCCGCTGGCGTACAACTATCTGATGGATGTTGAACCCATGTCTTGGACACTTTTGCTGATGCTGATCGGCGGGGTTATCTGTATACCTTCAGTAGTGTTCTCTGGCATTTTGGCAGATCGCTACGGACGTCGTCGGATGTTGGCAATCATGTCCATCCTGATTGGTGTCTTTGGTCTGTTGATCACGGTACTTCTGGAGGAACATGCGGCCTATATTCTCGTTGGCTTCGTGTTGCTGGGTCTATCTTACGGACAAGCCAGTGCCATCGTGCCGAACCGTTTCAAGCTCAAGTATCGCTATAGTGGTGCCGCGCTTGCCACGAATCTTTCCTGGATCTTCGGTGCTGCCTTCGCACCGCTGGTTGCAACCGGATTGACCATGGAGTTCGGTGTCGCGTTTGCTGGGTTGTATTTGCTCTCCGGTGCAGTTGTGACCTTGTTGGCCTTGGTTATTCTCAAACGCCGTGAGGCGAATTCAGACCTTGCCTGAGTAGGGTTTTACCATTGGAAATACGTTCAAAAGCCCGGGCCAACTGGCCCGGGCTTTTCTATTTTCGGCTTTTAGCTGCGCGCAGTTTGCATTTAAGGTGTCGCTGCTTATCTAGATGTAGACGCTATAGACGGCTTTGGTTCAATAGCCTCCTGGTTCGCCGTTTTGTGTTTTGCAGCGCTCTTCGACCTGAAGAGTACTGGTTCCACTAGTCCCGTTGGAAGAAAGAGCTTTTCATGTCCGTGACCACTCGTAGCGAAAGTGACTCCTTCGGGAGTTTGGAAATCCCAAACGACAAGTACTTCGGTGCGCAGACTGCACGCTCATTGATCAATTTTCCGATTGGCGGTGAGACGATGCCGCCGCCGTTGATCCATGCACTTGGGGTTATCAAGAAAGCTGCGGCACGTGTGAATGCTGCGCAGGGTAAACTTGAGCCGACATTGGGCAAGGCAATTGAACAAGCCGCGGAAGAAGTGGCGGACGGAAAGCTCGATGGCCATTTTCCGCTTGTGGTTTGGCAGACCGGTTCGGGCACTCAGTCAAACATGAATGCGAATGAGGTGATATCGAACCGTGCGATCGAGATCCTGGGCGGGGAAATCGGTTCCAAGGTGCCTGTGCATCCAAATGATCATTGCAACATGAGCCAATCTTCCAACGACACATTCCCCACTGCAATGCATATTGCGGCGGCAAGCGAGATCTCAAATTCCTTGCTTCCAGCGTTGGAACACCTGCACAAGACGGTTTCCAACAAGTCGGAAGAGTGGAGTGATATCGTCAAGATTGGCCGTACCCACACTCAAGATGCAACGCCTCTTACCCTTGGTCAGGAGTTTGGTGGTTATGCCGCGCAAATAGAACTTGGCATTGAGCGCGTCCGTGACAGTCTCAAGGGGCTTTTTGCCTTGGCACAAGGCGGAACTGCGGTCGGCACAGGACTGAATACAAAGGTCGGGTTCGCTGAAGATTTTGCACGCGAAGTCGCCAGCATCACCGGGTTGCCTTTTCGCACGGCGGACAACAAATTTGAGGCCTTGGCCGCGCATGATGCCTATGTGTTCACACATGGTGCACTCAATACGATAGCCATGTCTCTCTTCAAGATTGCGAACGATATTCGGTTTTTAGGATCCGGCCCTCGCTCGGGCCTTGGCGAGTTGTCCTTGCCTGAAAACGAGCCCGGGTCCTCTATCATGCCCGGCAAAGTCAACCCGACGCAGTGTGAAGCAATGACAATGGTCTGTACCCAGGTCCACGGCAATCAGGCGACGATTTCAATGGCTGGGAGCCAAGGGCATTTTGAACTGAATGTCTACAAGCCGGTCATGGCTTATGCGATGTTGCAATCCATAAAGTTGCTGGCAGATGCATCTGTCAGCTTTGCGGACCGGTGTGTTTCCGGCATCACCGCCAACAGGGAAAACATTCAAGCCTTGATGGAGAGATCCTTAATGCTGGTGACTGCTCTGGCGCCAGCGATCGGATATGACAAAGCGACGGAGATCGCCAAGACCGCGCACAAGAACGGAACTTCGCTTCGTGAAGAAGCGCTTCGTCTCGGATATGTGAGCGAGGAAGAGTTCAACACGCTTGTACGCCCTGAAAAAATGATCGGTCCAAGTCCAGCTTAAGTGAGTGGGTCGTGAGCTTCATCGCTCGGAGATCTTTGTTGCTCCAATGGCCATGAATTGTTCTTCGAGCTCAGCGGCGAAGGCGTCGCTTATCCTCGAAGATGTCTTATGGACCGGACGGATTAAGCTGATCCGGTAGTTGATTACCGGACGAAATGGTCGAAACGTGACGCGTCTGTTGGTATTGCGATACAGTTTGTAGCTGGCGGCCGCAATCGGATCGACGATACCAAGCGCCTGACCACGCTCTACAAAGGTGAGCAATGGCAGGAAGTATTGTGCGCGAAACCGAACCTGAGGCACGATATCGACCTGCGAAAAGCTGTGCTCGATGTTTCTTGAGATCTCGTGCTCGGGAAACAGGGTCGCAAGTTTGCGGTTCCGGAGATCTTGAGGCGTGATCGCTTCTTTTTGTGCCAGCGGATCGTCGATATTGATCGCGCAGAGACATTTGAAGCTGAAAATGGATGCCTTTAGCAGAGAGTTTTCGGTGATCTGCGGTTCATGATAATCCGCTATGCCAATATCGAATTGCTGCGCCGTGATCTGTTGGTAGACGCGATCGGAACTGCGCGAAATCACCTCGCTGGATATGTTTGGTTTTTCTGCAGAGAAGTTAGAGATGAGATTGGGGAGCCAGAAGACTGCAGCTCCTGGCATTGTCACCACTTCCAGATGACCCGTCGTCAATGACTTGAGACCGCGCATGTTCCGTTTCAGGGTTTCAAGCCTGTCGAGCAGCTGAGCACTTTCATTTAAAAGGTATTGCGCTTCAGGCACGGGGTGAAGGCGACCATTCCGTCGTTCAAAAAGCTGCATCTCCAGATCCTCCTCCAATGACGCAATTGCTGCGCTGATCGAAGGCTGGGTTCGATGCAGTTTCCTGGCGGCTTCCGAGACCGAGCCGGTCAACATGATTTCCTGAAATGCTTTGAGCTGGTTGAGCTTCATCTCTTACCCATAGAATTTATCTATCAAGATACAAAAAAATACAATTTGTGTCGATGTCCTTTCGGAATTTACTTTGATTGTGAGATTTTCACCTTCCAGAGTGAAATCCTCACTTAAAAACAGGGGAACAATATGAAACTTCTTTCCAAGATCGCTGGAGCTGCCGTTCTTGCTGGCGCCCTCGTGAGCGTTGGTGTTGCGCAAGCTCAAAGCCCAACATTTTTTCGTATCGGTACCGGTGGTGCCGGTGGCACTTACTTCCCGATTGGTGGCGCGATTGCCAATGCAATCTCGAACCCTCCTGGAGCGCGTCCATGTGACGAAGGCGGCCAGTGTGGCGTGCCGGGTCTGATTGCCATCGCGCAGTCTACATCTGCTTCCGTATTCAACGCAGCGGCAGTTCAAAATGGTGAACTTGAAGCGGGTTTGGCAGCTGCCGATATCGTTCGTGCGATGTACATGGGCACTGGTAAGTTTGAAGGCAAGCCACATGAAAAGCTTCGCCTGATCGCGAACCTCTATCCTGAGGATCTGCATCTTGTGATGCCAAAAGGTATGAAAATCGACACGCTCGCTGATCTTGAAGGCAAGCGCGTTGGTATTGCCCAGGCAGGCTCCGGTACCCAGGTCGCTGTGTTGGAAATGTTGAAACAGTGGGGCATTACCCGCGACAACATCGACGAAGCAGAGTTGAACAACTCCCAGTCTGCAGAGCGTCTCGCAGATGGTCAGCTCGATGGATACTTCTACGCAGCAGGCTGGCCCGTTTCTGCCATGGTGCAGCTGGCATCCACCAAAGGCATGGAACTGCATTCGTTCACGGATGAAGACCTTGAAATCATCAACAAGGCTGTTCCCGCCTATATTCCTTCGCTGATCCCTGCAGGTGTTTATGAAGGCATCGACTATGACGTCAAAACACCAGCTGTATCTGCACTGTTGATCATGTCCTCTGATCTGGACGAAGAGCTGGTTTACGGCATCACCAAAGCTCTGTGGAACAGCAATACACGCAAGCTGCTCGACAATGGTCATGCCAAAGGCAAACAGATCACAGCCGAGACTGCCCTTGATGGCGCGAAGAGCCTTGGTGTTCCTCTGCATCCAGGCGCAGAACGCTTCTACAAAGAAGCTGGTCTTCTTTAAGCTGAATATACCCACCGGCGGGATCCTGCGGCCCCTTTGCCGGAAACTGCCGGAGCGACTTTCGTCGCTCCGGCCTTGTCCTCAAAAATCAGAACAGAGAACACTATGACCAGCCCGACTGATACTGGAGCTCTCAGCGAGGAAGAACTCGCCCGCATCGAAGAAGAGTTTGAAGAAGGGGCGCCGTCACGCAAGCTCACTGATTGCGGCATGATTGGACTTCGTGTCGTGTCTCTGGCGTTTGCGCTTTACCACTATTTGACTGCAGGATTTGCTTTGCCGGTTGACCACTGGCACATGGGCATTCACCTGTCCGGATTGTTCATTCTGATTTATGCCTTGTTCCCGATTGTTCGCAGCGAACGATTGAATGAATTGAAGGCAAGCCGCTTTCGGCTGTTCAACATACCGCTCTATGATATCGCGCTGATGGTGCTGGGTGTTTGTGCAGCGCTTTATCTTGGTTTTGCATGGCGCGGAATCGCTTGGCTAGGCATCGAGGAACAGACGTTCCGGATGGGCAACCCCAACCTTTACGACATGTTCTTTGGCTGTGCGCTGATCGTCCTGTCTCTGGATATCGCGCGGCGGACCCTTGGCTGGATTCTGCCTGCCATTATTTTGATTTTCATCTCCTACGCGTTGTTTGGTCCCTACTTTCCGGGCGTTCTTCAGCATCCAGGCGTTAAGTTCAATACCTTCGTCTCCAGCATGTATTTCCCTCAGGAAGGCATTTTTGGTGTGACGTTGTGGGTTGTCTCGACCATCGTTTTTCATTTTGTGCTGTTTGGCGTCGTTGCGCAGCGCACCGGGCTCGGGCAGCTGTTCATCGACAATGCGACCATTCTGGCTGGCCGATACACTGGCGGTCCTGCAAAGGTCTCCGTCGTTTCATCCGCTTTTTTTGGAACGATCTCCGGCTCTTCTGTCGCCAATACCGTCTCAACCGGTGCGTTGACGATCCCGAACATGAAACGGCTTGGGTATCCCGGTCACTTTGCTGGTGGCGTTGAGGCTGCCGCTTCCGCCGGAGGGCAAATTACACCGCCAATCATGGGCGCAGCGGCCTTTATCATGGCTGAGTTTCTACAGGTTCCTTACACAACGATCGTTATCGCAGCCGTCTTTCCCGCACTTCTGCATTATGTCGGCGTGTTCTCTGTTGTGCATTTGATGGCCCGCCGCCTTGGTCTGAAGGGGCTTGCAAAGGAGATGTTGCCGCAATTCACAACTGTATGGCGTGAGGGTTGGGCGAATATCATCCCATTGATTGGCCTGCTGTCAGTCCTGTTCTCCGGATACACGCCTTACATGTCTGCTTTCTGCGGAATATCCTTGTCTTTGATTGTCGGGATGTCGCGTTGGCGCTCTCCGCTGACACTCAGCTTGCCAGCAGCTTTTGTCGGATTTGTTGTTTGGAAATTCTCGGATGGGGGTTTCGGGCCGATCATGAGCGCAGTGCTTGTATTCATTTCGGTCCTGGCCATCTTTAACCCATACAGACGTGTGCTGCTTGGTGAGATGATGGAGACGCTGGAGACCGGCGTGAAATATGCGTTGGCAGTGGGCGCTGCAGCGGCAGCCGTCGGTATCGTTATCGGCGTGATCAACACAACTGGCGTTGGCTTTCGTGTCGGTTTCATGGTGACACAGGCTGCGTCAGGCATGGCTTATGGAATGCAGGATGTTCTGTCATTGGGCGGGTTACTGCCATTCATGACCGTGGAGAGCATCCAGCTGTTCCTGTCCTTGGTCTTCATTGCTGTTGCCTGTATCTTGATGGGGGCCGGTGTACCAACAACGGCGCTTTACATTATGCTGGTTTCTGTGGCGCAACCTGCTTTGGCGCAGCTTGGTGTTCCACCAATCGCCAGCCATATGTTTGTTCTCTACTATGGGGTCGTTGCGGAGATCACGCCGCCGGTTTGCACATCTGCTTACGCGGCTGCTGCGATCGCTAACTCTAACCCGTTCAGAACCGGAGTGTCGGCGTTTACGCTTGGATTGGGCAAGATTGTTGCGCCTATGGCCTTTGTCTATGCACCGGTGCTTTTGTTCGTAACGACCGCCGGATTTGACCTGCTTGAATTCTCGTATACGGCGACGAGTTGCATTCTCGGTGTCCTTTCCTTGTCGGCCGCGGTAGTTGGCTTCTTCCTTGCCCCCTTGAACGTTCTTGAACGTATCGTGCTTGGCTTCGCAGGTTTGGTTTTCATTGCCCCCAACTGGGAGGCTGATGTTGCAGCATTGATCCTGGTTGCGCCTGTCCTGGCATTGCAATTTGTCAGGCGCCGACAATTGGAGATGGGCGCAATCGCCGGATAAAATCTATGACGAAAGCTGCATATGAAACGCGAGATGTCGTCATCATTGGTGCTGGCATCGTCGGGATCTGCTGCGCTATTTCTGCGCTTGAACGTGGACTGAAGGTCACGATCATTGATCCGGCTGAACCTGCAAGTGGTGCTTCACATGGCAATGCGGGTGTAATCTCACCTTGGTCCTGCATTCCACAATCGACGCCGGGGCTCTGGAAGAAAATTCCGGGTATGTTGCTGGATCGCAAAGGTCCTTTGTCGGTCGCGCCGAGCTATCTTCCATCGATGGCTGGATGGGGTTTTGAATTTCTAAAAAACTGTACAGAACACCGGATGCGGGCGATCAGTGAGGATCTTTCCTCTTTGACGTCTCCATCGGTTGATCTCTATCGCCAACTCTTGGCAGGGACCGGGGAAGAGTATCTCATTCAGGAAAGTTGTTATCTGCATGCCTTCAGGACTGCTTCTGATGCGGACCCAAACGACATTGCCTACCGTGTACGTGCGGAAAAAGGTGCTGACATTCAGCTGCTTGACGCAGATCAGATCAGAGATCTGGAACCCGATTTGGCGGAAGAGTTCAACGCCGCGATTTTGATGCCTGGTCAGGCGCGTGCACTCTCCCCCGGCCGTGTAGGTAAAGTGCTTATGCAGAAGGCTATTGCCATGGGAGGCCGCTTTCTGAAAGCTAAAGTCACCAACCTGAGCCCCATTCATGATTGCGGTTGGTCTATCCAGGCGGGTGATGTCGACCTGGGCTCCAAAAAGGTCGTGATTGCAGCGGGAGCCTGGTCACGGCAATTGCTCTATACGCTTGGGATCAAGGTGCCTCTGGTCGGCGAGCGTGGCTATCATGTTGAATTCCCGAATTCGGATGCAAGGCTTAAAAACTCGATCATGGACATGGACTGGAAGGTGGTGGCCAGCTCGATGGAAGATGGCTTGCGGATCGCCGGTACAGCTGAGTTTTCGGATCTTGACGCACCGGAGAACAGTCGTCGATACAAAGATCTAATTGATGTTGCCGGTCATCTTTTCAAAAACCTGAATACAAGTGGTGTGAGATGTTGGATGGGCACTAGGCCATCCTTTCCGGACAGCTTGCCAATCCTCGGCCCTTTTGATGGACACGAAGGTCTGTTCGGCGCCTTTGGCCACTCACATTATGGTTTCATGTCAGCGCCAAAGAGCGGCCAGTTGATTGGCGATATGCTGATAGGCAGAGTTCCAAATATCAGCTTGGAGGGTTTTTCTGCGGGTCGGTTCACCTGAACAGATCGTCCTCGATCGGTCTGATGAGTGCTTTCGCTGGGAGGTGAGGGGATCGAGCAAGTCCGCGAATGAGAACAACAGGCGTCGCCTCTGATCCTTGTCCCATGAGGAGAGATGCTGTTGAGGCAATTTCGTCTGCATGGGCTACCGTAGAGACTTTCAGCTCCCGGCCAAACAAGTCAGTCTCTCCGCGTATATCTGTAAAGCTCTCCAGGCCTGCGGCGCCGATGGCAATGCCGGTGGTGCCGTTTCGAAACGGTCTGCCAAAACTGTCGGCGATGACAATCGCGGGAGCCACTCCAGTCCGCTCTTCAAGTGCCGTTCTCAGCTTAGTTGCTGATCCGTCTGGGTCTTTGGGTAGCAGCAGTATATTTCCTTTGTGAGCTCCTTCGACGTTGGACTGGTCGATCCCGGCCTGCGCCATGACCCAGCCGTTCTTGTGCCTGACGACGAGGACGCCTTTGCGCTTGCGGACCACCTCAGTGCTCTCATCGAGGATCGCCTGGACCAATCGAGGATCTTTGGCTGTTTCTTGGCCGAGTTCAACTGCTTGTGCAGAAGGAGTGATGTCTTCAAGGTTTCTGATGCAACCTTCAGCCTTGGAAACGATCTTTTGCGCCAGAACAAGCGTGTCATCCGGCTGTAACGTCAGGCCTTGCTCTTCCAAGGCTGTTAGCAAGACAGCTGACAGGTCGTCTCCGCTCTGGACCATGGGGACATGGTCCAGCGTTGTGAGCGAGAGGCTTGGCATCTGATTATCCGAATGCAGCGCGAAGACGAGGGGCAACTTCCTTTGAAAATTGCTCCAGGAAGCGTGGCTGGTCCGGGCCTGGGGCGTGGAAGACGAGATGGTTGAAACCAAGTTCGGCGTAGGGTCTTACCTTTTCGACCACTTCTTCGGGGTCGGCGGTCACGATCCAGCGGCTCGCGGTTTGGTCTGAAGACAGGGAGTCTGCGAGTTTTTCCATCTCCAGCGGGTCTTCAACTGTCATCTTTTGATCCGGTGTGAGGGCGAGTGCACCCCAAAAACGTGTGTCTTCTTTTGCGCGTGCGACATCGGTGTCGAAGGATAGTTTGATCTCGATCATTCGATCCACGTCGCCTGATGCGCGTTCTTGCTGTGCAATTCCGGCTTCCAGGTTTGGGATCAGTGTTTCTTCATATAGGGATCGCGCCTTGCCGGAGGTGCAGATAAAGCCATCGCCGAAGCGCCCAGCATATTTGGCAATCATTGGCCCAGCCGCAGCAACATAGATCGGGATAGGCTGCTCCGGACGATCATAGATCGTCGCGCTTTCGGTCTTGTAGTAGTCACCTTCGAATGTGACTCGATCTTCCGTCCAGAGTTTACGCATCAGGCGTACAGATTCTCGCAGACGCGCAAAGCGTTCCTTGCGTTCAGGCCATTCGCAGCCTGTCGCAGGAACTTCGTTCAGCCCTTCACCTGTTCCGATGCCAAGGATAATGCGGTTCGGGAACATGGAGCCGAGTGTTCCGAAGCTCTGGGCGATCATTGATGGGTGATGGCGGAACGTCGGCGTCAGCACCGACGTCCCAAGAATGATCCTGCTGGTACGAGCTCCGACGGCGCCAAGCCAGACCAGGGCATGGGGCGCGTGGCCGCCGGTGTGGCGCCAGGGTTGGAAGTGGTCAGAGATGAATGCGCTGTCGAGGCCAAGTTTTTCCGCCTGAACGGTGAAGTCCATCAGTTGGGTTGGCGTAAACTGCTCGGCAGATGCCTTGTAACCTATCCGCAACATTGTGAGTTCCTTTTCGAGGCCTGATGTGTGCTTGCTTCAAGCGTCTTGATGATGGTGCGTCTTGAGAGACACGAATGGGGTATTGATCAGTTCGTCGAGCGGCGCTGCCTGCATGGCCCTGTTTTGTCGTTCTTGGCTGACATCGCCGTAAAGCGTGCTGCGTTGAAGAGGTGTACGGCCGATAGAGCGGATGAGATCCTTCATCTGCCACGGTGCGAATTCCTGGCCATGAACTGCACCTGCTGCCCGTGTGATGCTCTCGTTCATTAAGGTGCCGCCCAAATCGTCTGCTCCGGAATTAAGGCAAAGGGAGGCTCCTTCCGGACCCATTTTGACCCAGGACGTCTGGACATGGTCGATCACCCCATGAAAAGCGATGCGAGCAATCGCGTGCATGAGAATGGCCTCTCGCCAGGTAGGACCCTTCCGTGATTTGCCGCGCAGATAGATTGGCGCTTCAAGTGCAACAAAGGGCAATGGGACGAATTCGGTGAAACCACGATAGTTTAGTTGGTGGTCCCTCAGACGCAGCAAGTGTCGGGCCCAGTGTTTGGGCTGGTCCACGTGACCATACATGATGGTTGCAGTGCTCTTTAGTCCAAGAGAATGCGCGGCCTGCATAACCTGAAACCATTGATCGGTGTTGATCTTGTCAGGTGCGATGATGTTACGGATTTCATCATCGAGAATTTCTGCTGCGGTGCCTGGCAATGACGAGAGCCCAGCTTCTTTCAGTCTGCTCAGGTATCCGGTAAGGGATAAATCCAACGTTTTCGCGCCTTGCCAGATTTCAAGCGGTGAAAAGGCATGGATATGAATGTCCGGCGCTGCCCGTTTGGCCGCTTTAAGAAGCTTCAGGTAAGTTTGGCCGGTGTATCCGGGGTGAATACCGCCTTGGAGGCAGATTTCGGTCGCGCCGCGATCCCATGCTTCGGCTACGCGTCTGGAAAACTCGGGCATGTCCAGATCGTAGGCTGGACCACGCAGGCGCTCGTGTTTCTTGCCCTTGGAGAAAGCGCAAAATGTGCAGCCATAGGTGCAGACGTTTGTATAGTTGATGTTTCGTGTGACGACGAAGTGCACCGTGTTGCCATTGACCTGTCTACGTAGTTTATCCGCATGTTTGCACACAGCGTGGAAACTGGCTCCACGCGCGCTGAACAGCGTAACGAGCTGGTCTTCGCTCAACGGTGATCCTGCTGGCAGTGACAAGATTTCTGAAATGCGCGGATCTACTTCGCCCGTTGTTCGAATGGTGGGCGGCGCTTCGAGAGATCCCGGCACCCAATTGCCTTCAAATGCCAATCCACTCGCATCGGAGGCTCGCAGAACATGTTTTCGCATATCCTTGTGGAGCCAGCGATCAGCTCCCTGCAGATACTTGGGATAGATGGTCAGCCTGGGTGCCAGGGATTTGTTCTGACTTTCCGTTATTGCAGCCAGGCGGTCCAGTGAGGGCCAAGGGGCTTCCGGATTTACGTGGTCAATTGTGATCGGCGACACACCGCCCCAATCATTAATTCCTGCCTCAATCAGCTCTGCTCCGGTCCCTGCCGCCAAATTGGGCGGTGCCTGCAGGCTGATATCGTCTTGAAGCAACAGACGAGCTACGGCAATTGTCCATTGGTGCTCGATCGGGTCGGCTGGCGGGAAGGCATGCATCTTCGTGCCGGGCTTGGGCAGAAAGTTTTGAATGATGACTTCCTGCACGTGACCGTACTTTGCGTGCGAGGCACGGATTTTTAAAAGTGTATCCAGCCGCTCGGCGCGGGTTTCTCCGATGCCAATGAGCAGCCCGGTCGTGAAGGGAATTCTTGCTTTACCGGCCGCGTCGAGTGCGGCGAGGCGCACTTCCGGCAATTTGTCAGGGCTGCCAAAGTGAGGCCCGCCACGCTTGGACAGTCGTTTCGACGTCGTTTCAAGCATCATGCCCATAGACGCAGCGTAGGGCTTTAGTTTTTCAAATTCTTCGGTTGCCAGCGTGCCCGGATTGAGGTGCGGTAGCATACCGGTTTCGTCGCGCACAAGTCTGGCAACATGGGCCAGATAGTCGACGGTTGTTTCAAACCCAAATTCTGCCAGCGCTTCACGTGCCGCGCGGTATCTCAACTCAGGCTTTTCACCGAGCGTGAAGAGGGCCTCATAACACCCGGCTTTTTTTCCTGCGCGAGCCAATTCCAGTACTTCGTCCGGCGAGAGATAAGCTTTCTCACCAGGGCGAAGAGGTGGAGCAAATGTACAGTAATGACAAACATCACGGCACGCCTTGGTCAGCGGTATGAATACCTTCGGAGAATAGGTGATGATGGCCGGGAAGTTCGCATCTCGCAGATCACGGGCTCGTTGCATCAGAGACTGAATGTCTTGCGTCTCCAGCAATGCCTGTAGATCCTCATCTCCATCGTAATCGGCAAGTGATGGCGCTGCCGTACGCTCTTTTGCATGGCTGAGAACGGATGCGCTGAGCCGGTCTGCCGGCAGTTGGTTGAGCTGCTCAAGGTCATCTGGCAGGTCAATATCGTTAGCGAGTGACGTCAGTTTTTGCTCGTATTTTCCCTCTGTCAGGGCCCTCAATGCGGCCACGTGTCGGGTAAAGCTGTTGTGCCCGAAGTCATATGCAATGTGCTGCGAGGGTGTGGTCAACAAGGCATTTGTGCCATCGCGGTCGTGCGCGGGAACTACCAATGAAGTGGCGGTTTCCTGATGTGTTTCGAAAATCTTCGCCAGATCTGTTTTGGTGAGACCGGGAATATCTGCTGGCAAGACAAGGATTGACGTAGCGCCATGCTTCTCGATCAGAGAGGTACGCCCGAGTTCCAGGGCACTGTTCAGATTGTCTGTGGTGTCAGTAATGACAAGTGCATTCGAGGCTTCGGCGAGTTCGGCCGCTTGCCGGTCTTTTGTGACGAGCGCAATGCCTGCGAGCCCGTCGATCTGTCCAAGAACGTTTAAGGTGTCCTGCAACATGGCTTTTGCAAGTCCTGCGCGCTCTTGCTGGGAAAGAACAGACGCTAGGCGTGTCTTCGCGTTATCAAACTGTTTGACGGGAATGAGAGCCCAAATCGTCATGACAATGTTTCCGCAAAGTCGAGAGCCGCTTTTGCCAAGGCCTGTTTTGCAGGCAGGTCAACCATCAAGGTGTCGCTCAGTTTGACGGCTAAATCAGGGTTTGTGGCTTTGAAGGTATCCAATTCGGCGGCGTCTCGCGCGTCCAAAATATAGCCATCAAAAATGTCAGCGTGGAGTGCAGCTGCGGAAGACGCGGTCACGGGTAAACCGAACGTTTGCATCATTGCGGCCGTCGGGCCTTTGATCGCTTCTCCGGAGATGATTGGCGTTATGCCAATGACAGGTGCATTTGTGTTTCTGAGCGCTTCGCGATAGCCGGGAACAGAAAGGATGGGTGCAATCGACAAATAGGGATTGGAAGGGCAAACAATGATCGCGGCCAACGACGGGTCTGCTAAAGCTGCTGTGACCTCGCGGGTCATGACGGCTTCGTCCGCGCCTCGAAATACCACCTCTTTGACGACTGGCTTTGTTTGCGCGGCGACAAACCAGTCATGAAAATCATAGTCGGCGTCGCTGCATTTTAGCTGGGTTGAAACGGGCTCGTCGCACATCGGCAGTACATTGATCTCAAGCCCAAATGCTTGTGCAAAGTCGCGTGTAATGTCTGTCAGGCGTTGACCTTTCGCCAACCGCATTGTGCGCAGCAAATTCGTGCCCAGATCCTTGTCGCCGATGTTGAACCAAATGTCCTCGCCCAGCTCACGCAGGGCATCCATCGCGTTCCAGGTCTCGTCTTTTTGGCCCCAGCCGCGTCCGAGGTCCGCTTTGCCGGAAAGGGTGTAAAGTTGTGTGTCGATGTCAGGTGAAACAAACAAGCCGTAGTGATGTGAATCGTCGCCCGTGTTGACGATTATCGTTAGATCTTTGTGGTCGACGATTTGTGCGAGCCCTTGAGACAGCTTTGCACCTCCGACACCGCCAGATATGGCTATGATTTTGCGTTTTTGCGTGCTCACTGCCGCTGGCCCCACGGAGCAGTTACCGGGTTCACCGTTCCTGCTGGTCTGAAAGATGATGCTTTTTTATTGCAACTTGTTGTTCAGAGGATTGTCTGAAACAGACCGGGAATCAAGCGTTAGAGAAGCACTTTTGGAAATTTTTTTATCGTTTGGTCAAAAATAGTTGACGGCGGCCTGAGTTCTTTGGAGATTGGGAATACAAGAAAATGTATGTTCGGTGGCGGTGCCGGACATCACTCAAACCTCAGGGGAATGCCGCTATGGAATTTGGGATTTGTTTTAAGGGCTTTGTCGATCACAAGCGGGCAATCGCACTGGTGCGTCAGGCGGAGAATGCTGGATTTGATTATTGCTGGTTTTACGACAGCCATATTCTTTGGCGCGATAGTTACATTGCAATGGCGATGTGTATGGAACACACGACCAAGATGCGCTTTGGGCCGTGCGTGACAAATCCGAACTCTCGCGACTGGTCTGTAGCAGCAAGTCTTTTCGGATCGCTGGCAAAACAGTCCGGTGATCGCTTTGATATTGGTATCGGCCGAGGTGATAGTGCTGTGCGTGTCATGGGACTGAAGCCTGCCACCTTGAAGCGCCTTGCAGAATTTACTGATGTGTTGCGTAAGCTTATTCGCGGTGATGAAGCCCAATATGGCGAATGCCCTGAGCCGGTTCAGTTTCCGTGGGCAGTAGGTCATGAGCCGCCAATGTGGATCGCTGCGTATGGTCCAAAGGCTTTGGCGACCGCAGGTCAGGTGGGTGACGGTCTGATTTTGCAGATCGCTGATCCGGGAATCTGCAAGTGGCTCGGCGACACCGCGAAAAAGGCAGGCGAGGAAGCTGGTCGTGACATGTCCAATTTCCGGATCATGGCAGCGGCGCCCGCCTATACCGGTGACATTGAAGACGCACGTGAAAAGGTTAAATGGTTCCCTGCGATGGTGGGCAATCATGTCGCTGACATCGTTGAAAAATATGGCGCTGATACGGATCAGGTCCCTGCTGCTCTGACTTCCTACATCGAAAAGCGGCGCGGATACGACTATTCAAAACACGGTCAGAGCGATAATCCGTTCCTGGATTTCATTACGGACGATGTTGTTGATGCTTTCACAGTACTCGGCACTGCGGATCAGCATATCGCCAAACTCAAGGAACTGGAAAAGGCTGGTGTCACCCAGTTCAATATCTATCTCGACAGCGGAGATGAGGAGAAGATCATAGCCGACTATGGCGAGACCATCATTCCGGGTTTCAATGCTGCTTGATCTGCGTTGACTCGAAGTTTGAAAGGGCCGCCAAATTGGCGGCCTTTTTGTTTGGTCAAGGCTTTGGATGCAGTTTAGCGCTTTGGCTGAAACACTCAGGTTCCGCAGTACGTCACATAGGCTGGCGTTTCGCTTGGCGCCGGCTTCGCGTAGTCTTCGCAACCTGAACGTTCTTCAAAGGGGGTCTCCAGGACATCGAGCAATTTGTCGAATAGAGACATGTCTCCGTCATGGCTGGCGACCAGCGCTTCCTCGACCTTGTGATTTCGCGGGATATAGATCGGATTGACCTTGTTCATTGCTTCCGAGATTTCTGCCCTGTCCAAAGCTTCTTCGGCAAGGCGTTTGTCGTAGCGTTGAAGCCAGTCATCTAGTTTTTCCGGTGCATCGACGACAGGGTGCAATGCTGCTTGCGCGCCCGAGTTGACGTATTTCGCCAGGCGGCGGAAGAAACCAGTGTAGTCGACAGACTGCAGCTTCAACTGGTCGAGGAGGGCGTTTGCAAGGTCTGCGTCGCCTTCAACTTTCAGCGAAAGGCCAAGCTTTCGACGAAACCCGTTCAACCAGCAGCGCTCGTATTCGGGCCCAAAGTCGGAAAGAGCTGCGTTGAGTGTTTCAACGCCTGCCTCGCTATCTTCCGGTGCGATTAGCGGCAGCAGGCACTCTGCTAGGCGTGCCAGGTTCCATGCTCCGATGGAGGGCTGGCGTCCGAAGGCATATCGCCCTTGATGATCGATGGAACTGAAGACTGTGGCAGGATCATACTGATCCATGAAGGCACAGGGCCCGTAGTCGATGGTTTCACCGGAAATGGTCATATTGTCCGTGTTCATAACCCCATGCACGAAACCGACGAGCATCCAGTTGGCGATCAGAGATGCTTGTGCGTCGCGCACGGCATTGAAAAACTGGACGTACTTGTCGTCTTCATTGGCAAGATGCGGATAGTGCCGATTGATCGCATAGTCAGCGAGCTGCTTCAGTTTTGGAACGTCTCTCCTGGCGGCAAAGAACTGGAAGGTCCCCACACGGATGTGGCTGGCCGCAGCGCGGGCGAGAACAGCTCCTGGCAGTGGAACTTCACGCTGGATTCGTTCTCCGGTCGTGAGCGCTGCAAGTGCGCGTGTCGTCGGAATGTGTAGCGCATGCATCGCCTCACCGATGAGATATTCCCTAAGCACCGGCCCGAGTGCCGCCTTGCCGTCCCCACCACGTGAAAACGGCGTCATGCCTGACCCCTTGAGATGAATATCCTGGCGATTGCCTCTTGTGTCGATAAGCTCTCCGATGAGGAGGGCGCGACCGTCTCCCAGTTGCGGTGAGAACCCACCAAACTGGTGACCAGCATAGGCCATGGCGAGAGGGGAGGCGGTGTCTGGAACGGTCATGCCGACCAACATCTCGGCGCCTTGGCTGCCTGATAAGGATTCCGGGTCGAAGCCAAGGCTTTTTGCTAGGTCCTCGTTCAAACGTAGCACTTGGGGTGCCGGTACCGGCTCTCCTTGCCAGGCTACGTAAAAGCCGTCGAGTTCGCGGGCATAGCTGTTGTCGA
>JABXHV010000094.1 GCA_013373445.1 Paracoccaceae bacterium
CTGATCTTCCTGGGAAGTGTTTATATCAGCTTGAAGGAGAATTAATCTTCTCCTCAAGACTTGAGTAATAGCTAATCAGCTCTTTTGAGGTCTCATTCCAGTTGAATTTTTCTTCAACTGCCTTTTTTCCATTATCGCCCAATTCGCTGGCAAGTGATGGATTATTGTATAAACCAATCAGCAGCTCAGCCATCTGCTGTGCATTTCCTGCTTCAAAAATAAGACCGGCTTTGGCCTCCTTAATTACCGAAACTTGGGCTGGACAATCGCTGGTAATAATCGGTCTGCCACCTGCCATATACTGAAAAAGTTTGTTAGCTAAAGTAGTGTCGTGATGGAGATTACGATGCAATGGCGATATGCAAACCTCAGCCCCTTTGATATAGGAAGGAAATTTGGAAACATCTTGCCAGCCTTCGAACAACACATGTGCACTTAGGCCTAATTCGCTCACTAAATCTCTCAGTTGTTCATCTTCAGTACTTTTACCAACAAGAACCAACTGAGCCTCCGGAATTTGATCGGCAACCATTTTTAAAGCTCTAATAGCTGTATCGGTTCCTCTCCTCAAACCAGTGTCACCTACATAAACTATATCGAAGCCCTTCTTGAATTTCCTTACTACCTTTTTATCAATGGGGTAGTTCCAATATATCTCTGGTGAGATAGTATTGGCCACAGCAGTGAATTTGTCATTCGGCTCACCTATATCTGCCCCTGCCACATCAATAGCCTCAGGCGTTACCATTACCACATGATCCGCTCGTTTGATCAGTTCATTCTGAGCTGCTTTCCAAAGTTCAATCTTCACCAGTTTCTTAGCAGGAAACTTCTGCAAATGCGGATAGTACTGCATAATCTCCGGCCGATTCTCATGTAAATCCAACGTCAACGGAAGTTGAAAATAGCGATCGTTTACATCCATCACTGCCTTCGCAATAAGCATGTCATGCACGTGCAGTACATCGGGCTTCACCGACTCTATAAACTTGCGGATTGGGTTTTCCAGCTTCTTATGGTAGTACTTCCATTCATAAACCAGTGCTGAAGACTTATAAAGCAGCCAACCCGCTTTCTGCCTGTAAACCTTAATGCCATTAACCGTGGTTTCCTTGGGCTTCAGCTTTTTGAAGTTTAATGAAAAGAGGTGAACCTCATGCCCCGCCTGGATCAGAGAATACGCCTCGTTCTCTACTCTTGAATCTGGAGGAAAGGACTGATCAAGGAAAAAGGCTATTCGCATGCGCGCAATTTTCATTATCTACTTAAAATTTCAAAGCGAATGATTTTTTAAGAACCGATTTATTAGTTTCGGGGCTCCGAATGACAGTTACGCTATCAAAGTTTTCAGAGGTTCAACAGGCCATATTCGCCAAACCTTTTGCCAGAAAGAATTTTAGTCAGCAAAAAGGTAGTGGTATTTCCTATTGGCAGTATCGTCTATTGAGACCCTTTTTAAAACTGAAGTATAACAATTACCAAAAGGCTCACCCGCAAGAGCCATGGCTTTGTCCCGACTCCATTAAAGCGCTGCAAACCTTGTTAACGGATAGTGAAGCGGGCTTAGAATACGGCAGCGGACGGAGCACAGCCTACTTCGCTCCTTTTTTCAAAAAATATGTAAGTGTAGAACATGACGAGGCGTGGTTCGGGCAGGTAAGCAATCAAATATCTCAACTACCTCAGGTAGAATACCATCTGATCAAGGCTGAAAAAGATGTACCACAACAGCACCTAAGTAGTGAAGCTCAGGTTTTTCTTTCTGAAGCCGAATTTCCTGTACCCGATGAGCTATTCAAAACCTACAGTGATTTTGTGCTTCAATTCACAGATGAGTCCTTCGACTTTATTTTGGTGGATGGAAGAGCCAGAAGGACCTGTGCACTAAACGCCATTGATAAGCTTAAATCTGGAGGTTTACTGGTACTAGATAATTCAGAAAGGCATAGATACCAGAAGGTTCACCAGGCACTTTCTAGCTGGCCGAAAATTGAGACTACCACAGGCCTAACAAACACCACCATCTGGAGGAAACCATAATGGGCATAGTTATCCGCCAAAGCATCCGATCTTCCATCATTTCCTACATCGGTGTGGCGATTGGCTTTTTCAATGTGCTTTGGCTCAACCCCTATTTTCTGAGTACAGAACAAGTTGGTCTATTCAGGTTGATACAAAGTTCGGCTTATCTGTTGGCCACTTTTGGTCAAATGGGTCTGGCTCAAAGCTTTATTAAATTCTACCCTGAGTTTAAAAACAACAAGGGTCTTCTTACTTCTGCTCTACTGGGAGGCTCGGCTGGTTTTATTTTGCTTTGCCTGGTTACCCTAATTTTCAAGCAATCAATTGTAGGCTATTTTGCTATGGAGTCGCCACTGTTTGTGGAGTACTTTCAGCTGACACTAATAGTCACATACCTGATCATTCTATTCCAACTTTTGGAGGCATACTCCAGAAGTCTGTTAAAGATTGTCCCTCCTACCATCATTCGCGATGTCGGACTTAGGGTTTTAACAATGATTATGCTGGTGCTTTATGGATTTGAGCTGGTTGAGTTTAACACCTTGGTTTATTCGCTCATTGGTATTTATGGACTGGCCACCATCGCTATGTTCGCCTTCTTCAAGGCTAGTAATGAACTTAGCCTATCTCTCGACTTTAAATTCCTAAAACAGGGTAATCTC
>JABXHV010000121.1 GCA_013373445.1 Paracoccaceae bacterium
CAGATCAAACATCCCTTCCGGTCTGGCGTGAAGCCGCAGGAAGGTATCGAGTTTTAAGGATGTTCAATTGAAACTGTTTCACGAGAAGAACCGCTCGCGCAGTGCGCGGCACGCGATCACAACATCGCGCTATGAGATCATAGGTACATTGGTGGAGTTCCTGGCGGCGGTCTGTTTCATCATCGGGAGCGTGATGTTTTTTTATTCGGACCTGCTATTTGCCGGAACCTGGCTGTTCCTGATCGGTTCGATCCTGTTTGCCGTACGTCCGACAATTCGGCTTGCGATGGAAATTCACCTGGTGTGCATGAATGAGGTCGGTGAGGACCAGCCTAACCCATGAGTGTCAGGCCTCCCGCCTTGATGATACAGGGCACCGGTTCGAATGTCGGCAAGAGCCTGATCGTTGCGGGACTGTGCCGGTTGTTCGCCAATCGGGGAATGGCTGTTCGCCCTTTCAAGCCACAGAACATGTCGAACAATGCCGCTGTGACAGCGGATGGAGGGGAAATCGGCCGCGCCCAAGCGCTTCAGTCTTTGGGCGCCCGCATTGAACCTAGCGTTCATATGAATCCCATCCTGTTGAAACCTGAGACGGATACAGGGGCTCAGGTCATTGTCCAGGGCAAACGCTTTGGAACGATGCGTGCACGTGAGTATGGGAAAACCAAAGCACAGCTGCTTCCGCATGTTCTGGAGAGTTTTTCAACCATCGCTTCAAATGCAGATCTGGTCCTGATTGAAGGGGCTGGTAGTCCGGCGGAAATCAACCTTCGTGCCGGTGACATTGCCAATATGGGTTTCGCGGAAGCGGCTGATGTACCGGTTGTTCTATGCGGTGACATTGATCGCGGCGGTGTGATCGCGTCGCTTGTTGGCACCCATGCGGTCCTTGAGGCAGCCGAAAGATCTCGCATCAAGGGATTTTTCATCAACCGTTTTCGTGGTGATCCGTCGCTCTTTGCGGACGGCGTGCAAGAAATCGAGCAGCGTTGCGGCTGGGCAAGCCTAGGTGTCGTGCCCTGGTTTTCGGAAGCGAACCGGCTTCCGGCCGAAGATGCGCTTGGGTTGGAAGACGGTCTTGGAAACGGTTCGCTCAAGATTGTCGTTCCGGTGATTTCGCGCATTGCCAATTTCGATGATCTTGATCCCCTGCGGCTGGAACCTTCTGTGAGTTTGCAACTCGTCCACCCCGGCGAACCGCTGCCAGGGGATGCGGATGTTGTTTTGCTGCCTGGCACCAAGTCAACGATCGGCGATCTGGCGTTTTTCAAGGAGCAGGGATGGGATATCGACCTTAAGGCGCACCATCGCCGTGGTGGGCGCATAATTGGCATTTGTGGGGGGTATCAGATGCTCGGCCGCACGGTTTCGGACCCTGATGGCATTGAAGGGACAAGCGGGACCGTTGATGGTCTGGGTTTTCTGGATGTGCACACAGAACTGACGCCAGAAAAATCCTTGGTCCGTGTTCGCGGCACGCACCAGACAACCGAGGCTGCAGTTGAGGGGTATGAGATCCATATCGGACGAACGGAGGGTCCCGACTGCGCGCGTCCCATGATCTTGCTGGAAAATGGCGCTGCTGATGGTGCACTGTCTCCAGATGGACGTGTCAGCGGTACATATCTGCACGGACTTTTCGCATCCGATGGATTTCGAGCCGCTTTTCTCGGAAAGAGTGATCTTGCCTATACGCAGGAGATCGATGCCGTGCTCGACAGATTGGCCGAGCATTTGGCCGTGGTGATGGATGTAGAGCGTTTGCTCGCAATTGCCAGGGCGAGATGAGTCTCATGGATAGAGCAATTGCGCCTCGTGAAACATCACGAGGCGTTTTGTTCGAAGGGCAACACTTGGCGCTTTAGGCGCGTTTCCACACCAAAAGCTGGTTGTTGGCTGGCATCTGGTGATCACCTTCAAGCTTCAGGCCGACTTTTTCGGCGAGTGCGTTGACGGCCTCAAAATCACGAACGCCGCTCTCGGCGCGTTTTTCCTTCAGGCTTTTGTCGAACGCCTCATTGGATGGCGTTGTGAACTTGCCATCATACTTGAAGGGTCCATAGACAACGAGCGTGCCTCCGGCCTTCAAAGTCTCACCAACGCCTTCAAAGAAGGCTTCGACCAATTCCCAGCTGACGATATGCAATGAGTTGGCTGTGAAGATCCCATCGTAGGCATCTTCATAGTCGGCAGAAGAGACCGGCCAAGGCAGATCCCCGATGTCCAGGTCGATCGGTTGCAGGAGATTGTCGAGGATCTTGTCGGAATCCACGATGCGCTGATCAATAGCAGCCAGATGTTCGCCGAGATCACTCGGACGCCAATCCAGATGTGGCAATTGTTCTGCGAAGTAGACGGCATGCTGGCCAGTTCCACTGGCTATTTCCAGTACACGGCTTGTGTCAGCAAAGGCTTGTTTGAGGATTTCCAGGATTGGAGTTTTGTTTTTCTCGGCAGCAGCAGAAAAAGAAAGCATCATTTATCTCGGTTCAATACAGAATCCGTATTGGTCGCAGTTCAAGGGCTAAGCGCTACAATTACAACCAGTATCGCGAGCAATGTGCAAGAGGCCTGAAGAATCTTCAGTGAATCAGATATTGCTGAAACGCCGATGGTTTGGCGCCCGAATGCATTCAAGAATGCATCATCGACGCTGTAACCGGGGTAAATGCGTGGTCCTGCGAGCGCAATGTCGAGGGCTCCGGCCATTGCGGATTCTGGCCAGCCGGCGTTTGGCGAGCGATGTTTTGCAGCATCTTTAAAAATGGTTTTGACGGCAAACAACGGCGAACCCTTTGCAACCGGCGCCGATATCGCAATCAAAAGGCCTGCAAGGCGCGAAGCGGGTAGGTTGACCAGATCGTCGAAACGAGCCGAGGCCCAGCCAAAATCAGAATAGCGCTGGTTCTTATGCCCGATCATACTGTCGGCAGTGTTGACGGCCTTGTAGGCAATCAGGCCGGGGAGGCCGAGAATCAGGAACCAGAAAATGGGGGCCACAACACCGTCTGAAAAATTCTCGGCGCAGGATTCGATGGCGGCACGAGCGATGCCAGATTCGTTCAATTGCGCGGGGTCACGACCGACGATCATTGAGACAGCCTTGCGCCCGCCTTCTAGGCCTTCGTCCATCAAGCCATCTTTGACGGCTTTGACATGGTCATAGAGGCTGCGCTGTGCAATGAGCGTGAAACCTGCAAGGACTTCCAGCAGCCAACCAAACGGAATTTGGCTCGCGAACCAGTGAACCAAAAGTCCAATGAGGCTCGATATTGCCAGCAGGAGCAAAAGTGCGATGCTGCCATAGAGCCGACGCTGTTCACTTGAAAAAGCCGGTTTGTTCAATCGTCGGTCCAAAAGGGAGATTGCCGCGCCCATGATCACTACCGGATGCGGGAGACGCGACCATAGCCATCTGGGGTCGCCAGCGAGAGCATCAAGGATGATCGCACCAAGCACGATTGGCAGCATATCTGAAAACAGCAACATTACCGAACGCTAGCCGCGGGGCCGGTATTCAGCAAGGGCCTTGGTGAGCCGCTCGGACCCGTCGGAAGTTCCGGGCAAACCAAGCCTTAGCCAATGATCTGAGTAGGAGAAAAGGCGGCTCCAGATGTGATGCTTTGCCAGATGGGAATGGAGCGACGCGGCATCTTTGACATCGAGCAGCACAAAGAGGGGCGTGTGGCCAATAACATTGAGGTCTTGCGCATCCAAAAGCGAGAGGAGGGACACCATTTCGGCCGTCAGTTTTTCAAGCATTTCCTTGCGCCAGATGATGTCCTCGAGTGCGCGGGACCCGACTTCCAGTGCAGGTCCACTGACACTCCAGCTTTCAAGACGTGCTGTCAGATCGCTGACAAGCTCGTCTGGCCCGATCATGAAACCCAAGCGCAAACCAGCAAGGCCGTAAAACTTCCCGAAAGATCGCAGCACAATGATGTTGTCATCATCGGGACTGAGGTGCGGCAGGATGCTGATGTCGGGAGCGACGTCTGCAAAAGCTTCGTCGACGATGAGGTAGCCACCCCGCGCTTTCAGGTCGTGCCCAAGTTGCAACAAGTCTTCGGGGGCATAGGCGCGACCATCAGGATTGTTCGGATTGACAACCAGCACAGTGTCACAATCTGCCGGGATTGGGGATGAGCTCGTCAAGGAAGCAAGAGAGCCTGGAGGAACCGCAGTAACTCTATGTCCTGCCTTTGCAAAGGCGTCCTTGTGACTGACATATGTGGGCCAGAGAATGCCGATGTTGGTGGTTGGCAGAACATGGGGAAGTTGGGCAATCAGAATCTGTGTGCCAGGTGCAGCCAAGACGCCCAGGTGTTCCGGCATCTTGTAGGTGATGCGCGCGGCGGCCAGAAGGGCGCCCAGTTCTCTTTGGCCAGGAAGCCGCGTCAAGCTGGTGTGTGAAAGCGGTTCGGATACAGAGTAAGCGTGCGGGTTGATCCCTGTAGACAGGTCAAGCCAGTCCTCAGAGTGGCCCCCGTAAATCTTCATCGCATCGCCTAGATCACCGCCGTGATGCATGTATCCCCCGAAAATCTGTCATCCTTTGTCGGTCAGCATCTTGTCGCCGATGATTGGACACAAGTCGAGCACAGCTTTTGAAAAGCTATATCAGTCTTCAGAATTTTAATTGGGGGAAGTGTTGGAGGCCTCTGCCGGAATCGAACCGGCGTAGACGGATTTGCAATCCGCTGCGTAACCACTCCGCCAAGAGGCCTCGACGCGCGTTGGACAACAAGCCAACCGCTGGCGCGGTGATTACCAGAGCTGTGCGAAAAGCTCAATCACATATTTTGCATAAATAGCTGGCATGTGGATGACGAGCACGAAAACATGCCCATTTCGGAGTGGCTTGATGTAAAGTCGTGCTTGTCAGTGCTCCTCTCACTCGCTAATGAACCTTGTGAGAGGACCGCGATGAGGAAGAGGCTCGATATGACGGACTTTGAACAATCCCGCCGCAAGATGGTGGACAATCAGCTGCGCACAAATGACGTGACGGATCATCGCGTTCTCGATGCTCTGGAATGGGTTCCGCGTGAGAAGTTTGTTCCTGCGTCCAAACAGGCGGTTGCTTATATCGACGAAGAAGTGCCGGTGAATGCCGATGCAACGCGTTTTCTCATCAAACCTCATATCTTTGGCAAGTTGGTTCAATTGGCGGCCATTCGCTCTGACAATCTGGTTTTGGTCGTCGGAGCCGGGTCTGGATACAGCACTGCCGTGATATCCCGTTTGGCAGATTCTGTTGTCGGGATCGAAGAAGATCCTGCGTTGGTTGCGAGCAGTACCGAGGTTCTGGTGGAACTGGGCATTGAAAATGCAGCCGTGATTGAAGGCCAGTTGACCAAGGGCGGCGCGAGTGAAGGGCCGTATGATGTGATCCTGATTGATGGCGCTGTGGATGAAGTTCCTGCCGATTTGCTTGCGCAATTGAAGGATGGCGGACGGCTGGTTGCCATTGAAGGGACGGGCGGTTCTGCCGTTGCCAAGCTCTATGTGCGGTCTGAAGGCACTGTCTCTTCCAGGTTTGCCTTTAATGCCAGCACGGCTCCGCTGCCGGGGTTCCAACTTGCAGAAGAGTTTGTTTTCTAAGCAGGTTTTTGCGATTCTAGATTTGTTTTTGAGCGGCTCCTTCTGGAGTCGCTTTTTTTATCAACAGAGTTCGGTGCAGATTTGCATCGCATAACGGCAAAATTCCAAATTCCTCTTGGAGTTTGCAAAAAATACCCAGCCGGTCATTGACTTGATTCGGTGGTTAATGGCTTTGTTAAGTTAACGTTTATGCTTCTGGTTGAGCCTTGTTTGACCTGATGAGCGAGTTTTTTGCTTGAGAAGTTAAACTAATGAGTTTACTTAGGTCGCCAAGCGTTTTGGGTACCGGTGATAGGGGTTGTTTCGTGCGTGCGCGTAAATCATTAAAATCTTTGCTTCTTTCCTGTTGCTTGATGGCTGTTCCTGCAATGGCCTCAGCAGAAACGATCAAAGAAGCATTGGCACTTGCATATGCAAATAACCCAACCTTGAACGCCGCGCGTGCTCAATTGCGTGCGACGGACGAAGGGGTGCCGCAGGCATTGTCGGGTTGGCGTCCAACAGTCTCTGGATCCGGCACCGCCGGTGGAACGCATAGCAGTTCCAATGGCAATAGCTCCTACCGCAATAATGCCTCCATTTCTCTGTCGATCAGTCAGCCATTGTTCCGTGGTTTCAGAACGGTCAATTCGACAAAACAGGCCGAAGCATTGGTTCAGGCGCAGCGTGCAAGTCTTGCCGCGACTGAGCAGGATATATTGCTGAGTGCTGCCCAGTCTTATGTTGATGTTATTCGCGACACCGCTCTTGTGGCTTTGTCCCGCAGTGATTTGAACTTTCTGCAAGAGCAGGTTCGTGCCGCGCGTGACCGATTTGACGTGGGCGAGGGAACGCGGACTGATGTTTCGCAGGCTGATGCCCGGCGTGCTGAAGCAGTTGCTCGGCTGAACACGGCGATCGCAAATCTGAACACAAGCCGTGCGATCTATCGCCAGATTGTTGGCCAGGATCCCGAGCGTTTGTCCGCAGACACATCGATCAAGGTGATTGTGCCAAGATCACTGGATGTGGCGCTTTCGAAAAGCGAATCCAATCAACCGTTGATCGTTCAGGCACTCCATAATGTTGACGCGGCCGATTACAACGCGAAAGTCGTGACCGGCAACTTGTTGCCGACCGTCTCTCTCGAAGGTTCTGCCAGCCGCAGCTGGACGACAAATACAAGTTCCGACGTTACCAATTCCGCCAGTGTTCTGGGTCGGGTGAACATCCCGATCTTCCAGGGTGGCGTTGTTCACTCGCAAGTTCGCCAGGCAAAGGAACAACTGGGTCAGGCCCGCCTTGTTCTGGATGCGACCCGCAATCAGGTCCGTGCGAATGTGATCTCTGCATGGGGCGTTTATCAGGCTGCGGAAGCGTCAATCAGCGCCGCTACTTCTGCGGTCCAGGCACAGCAACTCGCTCTTGACGGTGTGATTGAAGAGCAGCGTGTTGGTCAGCAGACGACACTTGATGTGCTTGATGCGCAACGTGAGTTGGTCACTCAGCGCTCCAATCTCGTAACGGCTCAGCGCAATTTGATTGTTGGTGGGTATCAACTCGTTGCTGCCATTGGTGATTTGGACGCCGAATCCCTTGGTCTTGCTGTCGCGCAATACAATCCGGAGCGGCATTACAAGGCGGTTCGCGACAAGTGGATCGGTTTGCGGAGCCCGTCTGAATAGGGCTCTACATCATAGTTTGATAAAAAAGTCGGGCGGTTTTTTACCGTTCGGCTTTTTTTTATTTTCTGCGATAGAGTTAGCTTACAGGGGATAAGGCGAAGTCATTGCATAGCTTCGCTTTTCTGTAGGTGATTTGACGACCTATAATCGCCGTTAACGAATCGTCCATACTTACGTGCCGGCGATTCGTGTGTAGCCAATTTGTTCTTGGGGGTATTTATGGCACAGGCGAATAAGGCGGACGAGCCGTCGATGGAGGAAATCCTCGCATCGATTCGTCGTATCATATCTGATGAAGAGCCCCAGGCAGGTGAGGCAGAGGCAGCGGGCGACGAGGCCGGTGCCGGTTCCGATGATAACCCGGTAGAAATCGAGGCGGCAGACGATATGGGTGATGCATCCGAAATGTCCCAGGACGATCTGGACAAACTGTTTGACATGGATGGTGACGATCCGGTCGTTGCTGAAGAAGAAGCGGATGAGGATATGGCTGCGGCCATGGCCGCAGAAGCTGAGGATGACGATGTCGAAGCGGAAGTTGTTACAGAAGAGCCCGAGGACGATGAGGTTCTTGAGCTGACGGAAGACTTTGCGCTTTCCGAAGACGATATTGTTACCGGTGAGCCGGATATCGAATTTGCTGCTGCCGAAGAAGAGCCACTAGATGAAGATCCTGTCTTTGCGCCGGAGCCTGAGGTTGCGCCTGCTCCAGCTGCTGTAGCCAAGCCAAAGGCTGCGCCAAAGCAGGCTCCGCTTCCTTCCAGTTTTGATACACAGCCAGTCTCTCTCGACAATCTGCCTGATGTCGATGAGGACGATGTGCTGACGTCTGATACGACTGATGCTGCCGTCGATGCGGCGCTTGGCAATTTGGCCAGCATGTTCATTGGTTCCAGGGCTCAGACCTTGGAAGAACTTGTCCAGGAAATGCTGCGTCCGATGATCAAGATCTGGCTTGACCAGAATCTGCCTGGCATGGTTGAGCAGATGGTCAAAAAGGAAATCGAGCGGGTTGCGAAACGCCGCAAATAAGCTTGATTGATGGCGCCACGTTTACGCCGCCCATCGGGCGGCGTTTTTTGTTGCGCGATGCACTCCGGATTGGGTTTTTCTAGGCCTTTCAGATTATCGGCCAATGGGGTATTAGCACTGGGAAACCAATTTAGCGGCTGAGCGGCTTCTGGCTGTTGACTTGCCGATACGGTTCCGATTTACACGGCACTAAACAGATAAAGTCCGAGAAATTCTGATGTTAGAGAAGAGCTACGAGGCGGCCAACGTTGAGCCGCGGATTTACGAGACCTGGGAAAAGGCCGGCGCGTTCAAGGCCGGTGCTGGAGCCAAGGAAGGCGCAGACGCCTTTACCATCGTGATCCCGCCGCCGAATGTGACCGGCTCTTTGCATATGGGGCATGCCCTCAACAACACGCTTCAGGATATTCTTGTGCGTTGGAAGCGCATGCAGGGCTTTGACGTTCTGTGGCAACCGGGCACCGACCACGCGGGCATTGCCACGCAGATGGTGGTTGAGCGTGAGTTGGCCGAGCAGAACAAGCCTGGTCGCCGCGAGATGGGCCGTGAAGCCTTCATCGAGCGTGTATGGGAACAAAAGTACAAGTCCGAGGGTAATATTCTCGGACAGTTGCGCCGACTGGGCGCTTCGTGTGACTGGAGCCGTACAGAGTTCACCATGTCGGAGAACCTATCGGATGCGGTGCTCAAGGTTTTCGTCGATCTCTACAATGAAGGGCTGATCTACAAGTCCAAGCGTCTGGTCAACTGGGATCCTAAATTCGAGACCGCCATTTCCGATCTGGAGGTGGAGAACATCGAAACTGACGGTCACATGTGGCACTTTAAGTACCCGCTGGCTGGTGGTGAGACCTATGAGTACGTGGAGAAGGATGAAGAGGGCACTGTGATCCTGCGGGAGACCCGGGACTACATCTCCATTGCCACGACGCGTCCGGAAACCATGCTGGGTGACGGCGCGGTTGCCGTTCATCCTGATGATGAGCGCTATGCGCCGATTGTTGGCAAGCTGTGCGAGATCCCGGTCGGCCCGAAAGAACATCGCCGCCTGATCCCGATCATTACCGATGAATATCCGGATATGACATTCGGCTCCGGTGCGGTGAAGATCACCGGTGCGCATGATTTCAACGATTATCAGGTTGCCCTTCGCGGCAAAATCCCGATGTACCGTCTGATGGACACCAAGGGGTCGATGCGCTCCGATGGTGAACCCTATGATACAGAAGCACGTAAGGCCCAGTCGATCATCGATGGTGCAGAGATGTCGATCAACGAGATCGATCTGATCAACATCGTGCCCGACGATCTTCGCGGACTTGACCGTTTTGAGGCTCGCAAACGGGTCATCGATCAGATCACGGCAGAAGGCCTGGCTGTCACGGTTCCTGCTGATCACGCAGACGTTGCGTGGATGAAGGGCAATGCGCCTGAGTGGAACGCACAGGGCAAGGCAGTCCTGCGGCCGCTCGGCGACGACGACGAAGCGCCTGCAACACTGCCGCTGGTCGAATCCAAGAAGATCATGCAGCCGTTCGG
>JABXHV010000082.1 GCA_013373445.1 Paracoccaceae bacterium
GTGCACAACAAGTTTGTGGTCGATGGTCTACGCGACAAGGGGGCGGTCTTTGTCGAGGAGTTGGAAGAAATCCCTGCAGAAGATCGCGAATGCCCAGTGATCTTCTCTGCTCACGGCGTGCCAAAGTCCGTGCCGGAAGATGCAGCATCGCGCAAAATGTTCTTCCTGGATGCGACCTGCCCGCTGGTTTCCAAGGTGCATAAGGAAGCCGAGATTCACGACCGCCGGGATCGGGAAATCGTTCTGATCGGACATCAGGGGCACCCTGAAGTTATCGGCACAATGGGCCAGCTGCCCGATGGCACCGTCAGCCTGATCGAGACAGAAGACGATGCTTGGGCCTTCCAGCCTAAAACAGATCGACAGCTTGCGTTTTTGACCCAGACCACTCTATCGGTTGATGATACAGCGGGGATCGTTCGGGTCCTCAAAGAACGCTTCCCCGATATTGTTGCTCCTCACAAAGAGGATATTTGTTATGCGACAACCAACCGCCAGGAAGCCGTGAAAGAAGTTGCACCACAGGTTGATGCAATGATTGTCGTTGGCGCTCCGAACTCCTCAAACTCTCAGCGCCTGCGTGAGGTTGCCGAGCGTGCAGGTTGTCGGGTTTCCCACCTCATCCAACGCGCCGCCGAGATCGACTGGGCGGCGTTTGAAGGTATTTCTACGCTTGGTCTGACAGCCGGAGCTTCCGCGCCCGAGACGCTTGTGGAAGAAATCATCGCAGCATTTTCTGATCATTACACCGTGAAGGTGGAGATTGTGCGCACTGCAGAAGAAACCATTTCGTTCAACCTGCCACGCGAACTTCGCGATTTTGCACAACAGGCGCGGGACGCCGCAGAGTAACATATGGCCGTATATACAGACGTCTCCGATGAAGAGCTCGAAGCCTTCATCGACACCTACGATATTGGGGGACTGCTCTCATTCAAGGGCATTGCGGAAGGTGTTGAGAACAGCAACTATCTGCTCCACACAGAGGGCGGCAGTTTCATCCTGACCCTTTATGAAAAGCGCGTGAACCCGGATGATCTACCGTTCTTTCTGAACCTCAAGAAGCACCTGTCAAAGAATGGAATTTCCTGCCCTTTGCCCGTGGAGAACAAGGCTGGAAAGCTCTTGGGTGAATTGGCCGGGCGTCCAGCAGCAATCGTCACTTTCCTAGAAGGCATGTGGGTCAGGCGCCCAAAAGTCGCGCATTGCAGCGAGCTCGGTGCGGGGATGGCCAAGATGCATCTGGCAGGGCTCGACTTTGGCATGACCAGGACAAATTCGCTGTCGGTTCACGGCTGGCGACCTCTTTATGAACAAAGTGGGAGCCGGTCCGACACTGTCTCGCCCGGACTATGCAAGATCGTTGAAGACGAACTCGACTTTCTTGAGCAAAACTGGCCTAACGATTTGCCCTTTGGAGTGATCCACGCCGATCTTTTTCCGGACAACGTGTTCTTTCTGCAGGACAAACTTTCCGGTTTGATCGACTTCTATTTCGCCTGCACGGACGCCCTCACTTACGATCTGGCGATCTGCCTGAACGCCTGGTGCTTCGAAAGTGACGGCTCCTTCAATGTCACCAAGGCACGCGCACTTCTGAATGGATATCAAAGTGTCCGCACGCTGGATGAAAAAGAATTCAACGCCCTGCCAATCCTGGCAAGAGGCTCGGCTCTTCGCTTCATGCTCACCCGTCTTTATGACTGGCTCAGCGTGCCTGAGGGGGCATTGGTGACTCCAAAGGACCCACTCGAGTATCTCAAGAAACTGCGTTTTCATCAAACGGTTGAAAGTGCAACATCCTATGGTTTGGTTCTATGAGCGACAGTAACCGTGTCACGATCTATACGGACGGCGCCTGTTCGGGAAATCCCGGGCCTGGTGGGTGGGGCGCCATTCTGCGCTACGGCGACCATGAGCGAGAGCTTTGTGGTGGTGCTGCAGAAACAACGAACAACCGGATGGAACTGACTGCAGCGATTGAAGCTTTGAAAACGCTCAAACGCGCCTGCGCAATCGATCTGTATACAGACAGCACATATGTGCGCAGCGGGATCAAGGAATGGATTTCCGGCTGGAAACGCAACAACTGGCGCACTGCGGCCAAGAAACCTGTCAAGAATGCGGAACTGTGGCAGGAGCTCGATGAAGCTCGCCAACGTCATGACGTGACATGGCACTGGGTCAAAGGACATGCCGGCCACCCTGAAAATGAGCGCGCTGACGAACTTGCCCGTCAAGGCATGGCGCCCTACAAACCCGGTTTTGATCCGGACGGTATGGAGGTGTGAGACCGGCAGAGACCAGTTCGGAAGCCCGTTCAGGGGCAAGTTCAAGGGCTATGGCCCCGATGCAGGTGCTTGCACGCAATGCGAACGGCAAGCGTATCCTTATGGTCGCCAACCCGACCAGCGGCGGTTACCGCCCCAAAAAACTCGCAAAAATCAAAACTTATCTTGAGACAGCAGGTTGTGACGTCAAATTGCATCTCACGACGCGTGCCGGCGAAATTGAAGATATTGCAGCCAACCCGGCCCTGAATGTCGACATAATGGCGATAGCTGGCGGAGATGGTTCGATCAATGAAGCCCTTACCGGCCTTCAGTCAGCAGCCAATCCGCCGCACCTAGCAGTCATTCCGGCAGGTACGGCGAATGTACTGGCCCTTGAACTGAAACTACCAAAGCGCCCATGGGCTATCGCAAGATCCATCTTGAATCAGCGTACAAGGCCCCTTCACTACGGGCTCGCCAATGGACATCCCTTTGTTCTGATGGCCTCTGCGGGTCTCGATGCAGAAGTCGTGCACGGCCTTCCTCTGGATCTGAAGCGCCGCCTCGGCAAGCTTGCCTATGTGCTAACGGCACTCAAAATCGGTTTCACGCGTCAAGGTGCCAACGTTTCTGTCGAAATCGATGGTGGTAAGGAACTAATTGGGAAGCTTGTTGTTGCCACCAACGGTCGCTTCTATGGAGGCCCTTTTGTTATATGCCCGGACGCATCAGTCACGACATCGGGCTTGCATGTTCTGGTTCTAAAAAACGACGATCCGATCTCGGCCATTCGCTTCTGCCTCGCCTTGCTGATGGGGCGAGTTCACAGGGCGAAGGGTGTTACGGTCACGGCTTTCAAGACAGCGCGCTTTCTTGCCCAGATACCCGTCGCCATGCAAATTGATGGCGACCCGTTTGGGGTCACACCAGTCACAATCGAGACTGGCAGGGATCATCTGGATATTCTTGTCAGCTGACAATCAGAACTTTTTGGCAGTTCCCTTGCGCAGAAGCTTGGTTGCCTCGTCGGCCGGCATTGCCTGACCGAAGTAGAAACCTTGTGCGAATTCGCAGCCGAGCTGATGCAATTCAAGCGCATCGGCCTCGTTCTCCGCGCCCTCCGCCACAATTGCCATTCCCAGGTCATGCCCCATCGCAACAATCGAGCGCAGCAAAACAGGCCGTGCGGACTGTCCGTTGGACTTTACGAACGACTGATCGATCTTGATCGTGTCAAAAGGCAGGCGCTGAAGGTAGGACAGTGACGAATGCCCCGTCCCAAAATCATCCAGCGACAGACCTGCACCCAGAGCTTTCAGCCGTTCCAGTACCTTTGTGGAATACTCGGGATTGGACATGACCAGGGATTCAGTGAGTTCCAGTTTCAAAGTGCCGGGCGCAATGGATGACCTGGAGAAAATGGCTTTCACTTCATTGATCAGATCATGCTTTAAGAGCTGGCGCGACGACATGTTGATGCTGACGAAAGGCGGATGCTCGGTCTTGATATCACGCTGCCAGATCGCGAGCTGATGCGATCCTTTTTCGAGCATGTAAGTGCCCAGTTCATTGATCAGACCTGACTGTTCTGCAATCGGAATGAACTCGACCGGTGAAATCTTGCCTCGCTTTGGATGATCCCACCTTGCGAGAACCTCGAAACCGGCAATGGTCTGATCTTCAAGGCGCACAATCGGCTGGAAGAAGACACCAAGCGTTTCCTTTTTGATTGCGTCGCGCAGATCGCTTTCCATGTCGACAATGTTTTTGCCAAGTGGACGCAGGATCGGTCTGAAGACTTCCTGCCTGTCACCGCCGAGACGTTTGGCATGACTGAGTGCAATCTCACCATTCGCGACCAGTTCTTCGATGTCCTGTTTTTCGCCTTCGTAAAGCGCAATGCCCACGGAGCAGGTCAAGAAGATCTCGCGGTCGCCAAACGTAATCGGCGCCCGGACAGCTTTGCGCAAAGCATCAGCGAGTGCGACGATGCGGTCTGGCTCAGTCTCTGACAACAGGACGAGACCAAACTGATCTCCATTCACGCGGGATAGTGCGTCCTGACCGCCAATAATACGGGTCAATCTTCGAGCAACCGTAAGCAGGATACCGTCACCGGCAGACAAACCAATACTGTCATTGACTTGCTTGAAGCGGTCGAGATTGATCACCAGGACGGTCGGTTTGCGTTCTTCTCCGGCGCGCGCCTGCGCTACGGCAACAGACAACCGATCCATGAAGAGTTCACGGTTTGGCAATCCGGTCAGATTGTCATGAACCGCATCGTGCAGCAAACGTTCTTCAGCAGTGCGTTCTTCCGTGATGTCGAGGAGCGTTCCAACGCAGCGTATAACCTCGCCATCAGCACCAACGATCGGGCGCGCCCGCAGCTTGAACCAACGGAAGTGTCCATCTTCGGACCGCAGACGGAAGTTCTGCTGAATTTTCCCACGGCGCTGATCAATCACTGCATCTAGCGTTGCCCTGAAGCGATCCGTGTCTTGTGGATGCAGCACACTCAACCAGTCGCGTGCAGGTCCAGCCAAGGTTCCCCGCTTCAAGTTGAGGATATCCTCAATCTCATTGCCGGTGAAGATGCGATCGCGGTCAACATCCCAATCCCAGATGATATCGCCCGACCCTGTCAGAGCCAGTGCGCGACGTTCAACATCCGTGATCAGCCCCTGCGCGATTGCACCACCTGCGAATGCGTGCTGCATCACCGTAAATCCGATGAGCAGGACGATCAGGACCAGACCGCCGCCAAGAGCCGGCTGGACGATATCATTGGCCAGGTTGCCAGTGATCGCCATTGCCGCGCCAACCATCCAGGATACAAGAAGCACCCAGGTGGGAAGCAACATGATGGCCCTGTCGTACCCTTTGACAGCGAGCATCACCACAGTGGCCATGCCCAAGATAGCGATAATGGAAAGCGCCAGGCGCGCAATACCAGCTGCGACCGACGGGTCCCAAATCGCGACGCCCAAGAGGCCCAGCAACAGCACCAGCATGGTAAGTGCAAGATGGCTGTAGTGAATATTCCAGCGATTGAGGTTCAAGTATGCGTAGAGAAAGACGATCAAGCTCGCCGCCAGCATGATTTCCGCGCACGCTCGGTATAATTGGTCATTGCCCTGCGTGACTTGAAAGACCCGACTGAAGAAGCCGAAGTCAATGCACAAATATGCCAATACGGCCCAGGCCAGTGTCGCAGTGGCAGGGAACATGACGGTGCCCTTGACCACGAACAAGATGGTCAGGAAGAGAGCCAAAAGACCGGAAATGCCAAGAATGATGCCGCGATAAAGCGTATAGGCGTTGATCGTTTCCTTATAAACGTCCGGCTCCCACAGCCGGAATTGCGGCAGGTTTGGAGACGTCAGTTCAACAACAAATGTAATAATCGCCCCAGGATCCAGGGTGATAAGGAATACATCCGCCTCGAGACTCTTGACGCGCTGTGCCGGTATGCCCTGACTTGGTGTAATTGCCCTGATGCGGGAAGACCCCAGATCCGGCCAGATCAGACGCGATCCAACCAACTGGAAGAACGGTGCAACCAGCAAACGGTCGACCTGTTCGTCACTGGTGTTGGCAAGAGCGAAGACTGCCCAGTCGCGATTCTTCGCGCCTCGGGCCGCAACTTCAATTCGTCGGACAATTCCGTCTGCTCCAGGGGCCGTTGAAACCTGAATGCGCGACCCCGCGCCGCGATGAATTTCCACCGCACCGGACAGGTCAAGCGCATCCACATCCAGCGGAACCTGAATCGGTTCGACGGCCTGTGCCGGCAATGCAGCACCAACGAGAACAACAAAAAGGACCAGCAGGGCAAACAGCTTTGATATGCCCCGTAACCATTCCGGCATCAGTTTCGACATGTTAGGAAGAGTTACCGATTTGAACGGCATGTCACAAGAATTCTTTCAACTTGCCCCCGATTGATACGCGCGGGGTTTTGTTTCTCATTGCCCAATCTTCAGCAAGACACGAAAAGAGCATGTGGTCTTGCCAACGACCGTTGATCAAAAGGTAGTTCCTTGCATATCCCTCCTGCCGGAATCCGACAGTTCTGAGAAGTCTCATGGAACGTTCGTTGGTCGGCAGGCAAGCTGCTTCCACCCTATGAAGCCGCAACGTATGGTAACAAAATGGCAATACAGCGGTGACTGCGCGGGTCATATAACCTTTTCCTGCATTTTGCACGCCCATCCAATAGCCAAGCGTCACATTTTGGCTAACTCCACGTCGAATATTGGCGAGGGTGACGCCACCGATAACGGCATTGGTCTTTGCGGTCACGAGCAACATTGCAAGACTGCGCCCTTCCTCGCGCTCACGCGCATAGCGCTTCAAGCGTCTCCGGAAGGCAGGTTTGGTCAGGTCGTTCTCCGGCCATGCAGGCTCCCAGGGGCGCAAGAACTCGCGACTTGCCATGCGTGTTTCTGACCAGGATTCAAAATCGGACATCGAGGGCGGTCGCAATAGCAGATCCCCCATCTCGATATGTGGCAGATGGTCCAAAGAGCGCGCTGATGGTTTTGAAAAAAGCATCCTCGCGTCCCGGGTCTAGTTTGCGGCGGCCTGCAAGAGCGGCTCTGCTAACTTGTTTGCGAAGTCTTCGACCTTCATCAGGTTGTTGACCGGACCGACTGCCGTCAAGGTTGGCATTGACCCGCAGAACACTTCCTTGGCCACCCGCCGGATATCGGCTGCCGTGACTTCCTCGATACGCTCGGAGATCTCATTGATATCCATGACACGGCCGTGAACGAGGATCTGCCGAGCGATCTGACCTGCCCGTGCCGTTGGACTTTCAAGCGCCATCATCAAGCCAGCACGGATTTGAGCGCGTGAACGCTCCACTTCCCGTTCGGAAATTGTTTCTCCGGCTTGCTGCAATTCATAGACGATCAGTTCCAACAGTGGCGGAATGTCTCCCTGACTCGTGGCTGCATGGATTGCAAACGCACCGGTGTCAGAGAAAGCCCAATGGAACGAATAGATCGCATAGCACAGGCCATGCTTCTCACGCACTTCCTGGAAGAGGCGCGATGACATGCCGCCGCCGAGTATCGAAGCCAAGATCTGGATTGCGTAATAATCCTTGGACTTGTAGGGGCGACCTTCAAACCCAATCAGGATCTGAGCTTCCATCAGGTCCTTGACCAGACTGTTCTCGCCGCCCTTGTACTGTGCACCCGCAGTCTGAATGGCAGGCTCAGGGCGGATTTTGACAAACTTCTCTTCAGCCAGGCTGACAAGAGCATCATGATCGACAGCACCCGCTGCAGAGAGCACCATGTCGGGACCCCGGTAGCGGTCCTCCAAGTACCCCTGAAGCGCCTCGGTCGAGAACCCCTTCACACTTTCAGTCGTACCCAGGATCGGTCGACCAAGTGGTTGATCTGGCCAGGCAGTTGACTGGAACAGATCGAATGCACGGTCTTCCGGAGAATCGATAGCAGCGCCGAGCTCTTGCAAGATGACATGTTTCTCGCGTTCCAATTCGCCTTTATCAAACACCGAATGCTGGAGGATGTCTGACAAAAGATCGACCGCCAAAGGCACGTCTTCTTCCAGCACCCGTGCGTAATAGCTGGTGTGTTCAATGCTCGTTGCCGCATTGAGCTCGCCGCCAACAGCTTCGATTTGCTCGGCAATCTCGAGCGCCGTTCGGGACAAGGTGCCCTTGAAGGCCATGTGTTCGAGCAAATGGGTGATCCCGTTCTGCTCCAAAGTTTCTTCGCGCGACCCGGTGCGAACCCAGACCCCCAAAGCGGCGGTCTTGAGATGCGGCATATGATCGGTGACAACTGTCATGCCATTGCTAAGCGTGGTCGTACGAACATCCATTATTTAAGCCTCCCCGGCTGTTGCACGAGCATTGTCCTCGATGAAGCGCTCAACATCAATGAGGTCTGCTGGCAACGACGTGACACGTTCCTTCGCCTCCATCATCGGGAGCAGTTCTGGAGGAAGCTCTGGGCGAACAGCCGACGCTGCTTCAACCGCGTCGGGGAATTTGGCAGGATGCGCGGTGCCCAGGATGACCATCGGCGTTGTGCCGTTGTCATACTCAGCCGCAACATGGACGCCGATGGCCGTGTGCGGATCAAGCAGATAGTTGTTTTCTTTCAGCACACCCGCAATTGTTTCGGCCGTCTGAGCTTCATCGCATCGCCCTGCGGCAAAGTCGCGCCGAATGGAAGCGAGCGGCGCATCTGCAATCGTAAAGCACCCTGATTGGCTAAGTTGAGACATCAAACGACCAACAGCCTCTCCGTCCCGACCATAAGCTTCGCACAACAAGCGCTCGAAATTGGAAGAAATCTGGATGTCCATCGACGGTGATGTCGTCTGTTTGACGCCGCGCATTTCGTATTCACCGGATGCCATGGTGCGCGCCAGGATATCGTTGACGTTGGTTGCTACGACAAGCTTTTCGATCGGCAAGCCCATCTGCAATGCCACATAGCCTGCAAAGACGTCACCAAAGTTGCCGGTGGGAACGGTGAAAGACACCTTGCGATGCGGACTGCCAAGGGCAGCACCGGCGACAAAATAGTACACCACTTGAGCGACAATACGGGCCCAATTGATGGAGTTAACACCAGACAGGCGCACACGGTCGCGGAAGGCCGAATGATTGAACATGCCTTTGAGGATCGACTGGCAATCGTCAAAATTGCCATCAAGGGCCAGTGAATGCACATTGGACTCAGTCGGTGTGGTCATCTGTCGACGCTGAACCGGTGAGACCTTGCCTTCAGGAAACAGAATAAAGATATCGGTCCGGTCTCGGCCGCGGAAAGCTTCAATCGCGGCGCCGCCTGTATCGCCAGATGTCGCGCCAACTATCGTCGCGCGCAGATCGCGTTTTTCCAGAACGTAGTCCATCAAACGGCCAATCAGCTGCATGGCAACATCTTTGAAAGCCAGAGTTGGGCCGTGAAAGAGTTCAAGTACAAAACGGTTGGGAGCGATCTGAACCAGAGGCGTCACAGCCTCGTGCCGAAAGGTGGCATAGGCTTCTTCGATCATCGCACGCAGGTCATCGTCAGGAATCTCGCCACCAACGAAGGGCTGGATTACTTCGAACGCTACGTCGGCGTAGGGCTTGCCTGCAAATGAGGCGATTTTTTCAGCGCTGAACGTTGGCCATTCTTGGGGCAAATAAAGCCCACCATCGCGCGCGAGCCCCTGCAGGAGAACATCGGAAAAGCCAAGAATAGGTGCTTCGCCGCGCGTACTAAAATATTTCACCGCCCGTTTGCCTCCGCGATACAGTTTATTGCTTATTGCCGGGAAAGATCCCGGTCAGTTTGACATCACAGCTACATAACCAAATATGCCAGTCAGTACAAACCTTGTATGGATTTAAAGGGTATTTTAGCGGTCATCATGCGTGACCGGCGGAGCCAACCAGCATTGCCGGATCGATGCCAAGCGATAATAAAGCTCGCCGCCATTTGTTTTCAAATGAGGCATCAAAGACGAGATCGCTGGTTGCCGGTCCAGTCAACCAGCCATTTGCCTGAATTTCGCTTTCCAGCTGGCCTGGAGCCCAGCCGGAATACCCGAGCGCCAACAGGGCTCTATGCGGACCTTCACCGCTTGCAATTGCTTTGAGAATTTCGAGCGTTGCCGTGAGACAAATGCCGCCAGAGATCTGCAAAGTTGATTGATCAAGCACATAGTCGTCAGAATGCAGAACAAAACCGCGCTCCACTTCGACCGGTCCGCCTTTGAAAACCGACATTGTGCGGAGATGGTCCGGAAGACGAATTGCGCTCTCATCATCGAGAATGTTCAGCTGCAGCAGTAGCTCTTCGACATTCATGTGGCTGGCAACCTGATTAAGGACCAACCCCATTGCCCCTTGCTCAGTATGCGAACAGACATAGACCACGGAACGCTCAAAGCGGTCATCTTCCATATTGGGCATGGCAATCAGAAAACTGCCCTCGAGCGACTGATGCATTTCTCACTCCCTGGATTCGCCGCAGAACATCCGTAGTCGACAGTCCTAAGGGACACCCACGGACCTAGCGTGTCAAGATATGCAATGTCTGATCGGACTCAAAGCGCTGGTCACGAAAAATAACCAAACGCTCGCAACCTTGTTTACATACGAGCGGTTTCTTATCTGATAGAAATGCAAGTCATGACAAGTCGAATTGCCAGTTTGGTTCTCGCTACCGCTGCCGTGGCCCTGCCGTTCGCAAGCGCAAACGCTGCGATAAGCGAATGGGTCAGCGTACAGGGAGGCGCTGTGCGCCTATTATCCAGTGAGCGTCTCGAAAGCGGTGATTATCAGCTCGGACTGGAATTTTCGCTCGACCCGGGTTGGCATACGTATTGGCGTTTCCCAGGCGAGTCAGGCATTCCGCCGCAACTTGATTTCTCCGCCTCCGAGAACCTTCGAACAAAGACAGTTCTATATCCAACGCCAGTACGCTACAGCGACGCTTACTCCAGCTCCATCGTCTACAATGAATCGCTGGTTCTTCCGATCATCGTGTCACCAGACAATGCCAGCGAGCCAGTTACGATCAACGCTTCCTTGTTTTTCGGTATTTGCAACGAAATTTGCGTCCCCGGCGATGCATCCTTTTCGTTGACACTTTCACCTAAAGAACAAACAGACGAGCTGGCAAAGCTGCTGATTGATAACAATCTTTTAGCTTTACCTAAGACCGGGTCCCCTGCCCTGGAGAAAATTCGTTCCATTGAACCCTTCATCGATGAAGGAGAAGAAAAGCTCTCCATCAAGGCAGACGTAAGCAATGGACACACTGTTGACCTTTTTGCGGAAGGCCCGGAAGGATCTTACATTTCGCTGCCCTCGCTCGAAGAGCAGGATGGCAAGAGTGCCACCTGGACGCTTTCTACCAAAGGGCTTTTGAAATCGGCTGAGGGACATACCAAGCTCACGTTGCTGCTTGTAGATGGTGACACGTCCTACGAGAGCGAGCACACCGTCAAGCTCGAGCAATAACGCTCGCGCGTTAAGACTGCTATCAGCCCGCTACAGCGCACATGCCATAGCCACCTGAAGCGAAATCAATGCTCGACGCATGCTGCCAAATTTCCTATGCCGGTAACACATGTCCGCATTATCCGAGGACTAAAGGAGAAAACTGATGACAATCAAAGTTGGCGACAAGCTCCCAGATGCAACCTTTAAAATCATGACGTCTGATGGACCGAGTGAAATCACTACTGCCGATCTATGCAACGGCAAGACGGTTGTACTGTTTGGTGTTCCAGGCGCATTCACACCCACATGTCACATGAACCACTTGCCAGGCTTCGTCGAGCACGGCGACACCATCAAGGCCAAGGGCGTCGACACAATTGCAGTCGTGTCCGTCAACGACATCTTTGTTATGGATGCCTGGGCAACGGCGTCCAAGGCAAAAGGCATTGAGTTTCTCGCCGACACGGCAGCTGACTTTGTGAAGGCAGCAGGCCTTTCACTTGATGCGCCAATCTTTGGTCATAGCCGTTCACAGCGCTTTGCACTGATCGCGAAAGACGGTGTCATTACTTTCTTGAGCATTGAAGAAACACCATCTGAAGCAACCGCGACTGGAGCAGCAGCTATTCTCGCAGCTCTTTAATCAGTTGTAGAATTTCAAAGTTGATCTCCGTATGCGAAGAGCTCCTGGCACATTGTGCTCAGGAGTTCTTTTTGTTTTCATCGAAAGAATGAGATCAGGGACGCCGGCGCAGCACTGACAGAGAATACGTCGCGAACACGCCAATCAGAGTCGCAGCAAGCCCGAACCACGTGAGCGCATAACCAAGGTGATCGTTCTTGAAACGGACCACAGTTTCTCCAGCCTGTGGCAAACCTTCTGGACCTGTGAACTCTGCATCAAGGTCGATGCTGTATGGGGCAAGGTTATCGGGGTTCAGGCCCAGCACCTTGGCCATATGTTCAGTGTCGCGTGCGAACCATATCCGGTTTGTCTCATCAGCTTCCGGTGTCGTCCAATTCGGTGTTTCGGACCGGCGGAGCAACCCCACCAGTTTCAGTGAACCTGTTGGAACCTCTTCAACAGCAGACCTTTGATGGCGAAAGACGTCTTGTGGGATGAACCCTCGGTTCACGAGCACAGACCATCCGTCTTTTGTCTGAAATGGGCTATAGAGCATATACCCCGGCCCACTATAGCGCCCGGAGCGTTCCGGCAATGAAGTGAAATAATAAGCCGACCCCTGCAGAAAACTGCCCGTGATCGAGACATGGCGATAGTCGAGCGCCAGTACCTCTTCATCATTTTCAAGCGCCCCCCACGAAGCAGGGCCCGGAGCCGCTTCTGGTGGCGCATCGATCGAGGCCGTAACGTGAGCGATCAGATCTTCTTTTTCTGCAAGACGATCAAGCTGCCAATTCCCAAGTGCCAACAAGACAAGAAGTGCGGGCACCGCAAAAGCGGTCAACCAAACAAGGTGCCTTGCGGGCTTGGTGCGGTGCTCTTTTTGCATGTCTTACTTCTCACTGTCATCCAACTCACCCTCATGGGCACTGTGGTGATATTGGGCCCCTATCATCATGCCCTTTAGCGGCCGCAGAACACCCACAGACAACAAAACCGTCAAGGGCAACCATAGGACCAGATGGACCCAGATTGGCGGCTGATAGGAGAGTTCAACTGCAAGAACCAATCCGACAACGATAAACCCGACAAGCATGATGACAAACACGGCGGGCCCGTCACCACTGTCGGCAAAAGAGTAGTTGGTTCCGCACTCATCGCATTCATCGCGCAGAGTCAGAAAGCCCTTGAAGAGCTTTCCTTTGCCGCATTCTGGACAACGGCCTTTCAGGCCTGCCACCACAGCTGAGATCTCAGTATTGGCAACCTTTGATTCTGGCATGACAGCGTCCTTTGATGGCAATGAGACTAGTCTGGGAAAACGAAAGATGCCCGAACCAATATGGCCGGGCACCTTTCAAATCAGATTTATAGAGCAGGAGCGAGGCGCCGCGCCTCACCGGTCACTCTAGTGAACCGATGGCGTACCTGCGCCCCAGATGTAAATGGCGACAAAGAGGAAGATCCAGACAACATCAACAAAGTGCCAATACCAAGCCGCAGCTTCGAACCCGAAATGCTGTTCCTTGGTGAAATGCCCTGCCAATGCCCGGAACAGGCAGACTGCCAGAAAGATGGTCCCGACAATAACGTGGAAGCCATGGAAGCCGGTCGCCACGTAGAACGTCGCTCCGTAAATGTGTCCTCCCAGCTCAAAGGTGGCATGTGAGTACTCATATGCTTGGCAAATACTGAAGACCAAGCCGAGAATGACGGTTACGATCAAACCCCACTTGAGGCCCTCACGATCATCATGCAACAACGCATGGTGAGCCCAAGTCACGCTCGTTCCTGATGCAAGAAGGATGAGCGTGTTGAACAATGGCAAATGCCATGGATCAAATGTCTCGATGCCTTCTGGCGGCCAAACTCCACCGGTAAACGCAACGCGGCTGACCTGGATCGCTTCGTCGGCAAAAAGAGCTGCATCAAAATAGGCCCAGAACCATGCGACGAAGAACATTACCTCAGAGGCAATGAACAACAGCATGCCATAGCGCAAATGCAGTGAAACAACGCGCGTGTGATGGCCCTCATGAGCTTCCTTGATCGTATCGCGCCACCAGAGGCTCGAGATGATCACGACGCCAACAAACCCGACCGCAAAGAGCTTCCAACCGGCCAGATCCACCCCAAAGAGGTCAAAACTGGCGCCACTCGACAACTTCATGAAGCCGATGCCTCCAAGTGCCATGACGAAAACGCTCATGGAAACCAGGAACGGCCACGGACTCGGATCTACCAGATGGTAGTCGTGATGTTTGTTATGTGCCTCCGCCATAAACTAGCTCCCCCAACACATTGCTTCTCGTTGCGACATTAACGAGACTATAGCTTCGTTTCTAACTCTGTTTCCGTTGCGAGCGTCGAGACCTCGGCCTCCGACTCAGGCACAGGAAAGAATGTATAAGATAACGTGATTTCTTTCACGTTCTTCAACTCAGGATCGCGATCCATTTCCGGATCAACGAAAAACACCACCGGCATTTCAACCCGCTCACCGCTTTCCAGCGGCTGTTCGGTAAAGCAAAAGCACTCGAGTTTGTTGAAATAGGCTCCCGCCTCATTCGGCGTTACATTAAACACCGACGTTCCAACCGTCTTTCGTTCACTCAAATTGCGCGCGACGTAGGCGACTTGTCCGGTCTCGCCCATATGCAGTGTGACCGTGCGTTGCTTGGGTTTGAACTCCCAATAAAGCTCATGATTGACGTTGCCATCCAGACGGACTGTTATCTTCCGCTCAATAACTGTTTCGCTTTCACGTTCTGCAACCTGGGTTGTCCCGCCATATCCGGTTACCTGGCAAAACAACTTGTAGAGCGGCACGGCGGCATAAGATGCGCCGACCATGACAAAGAACAGACCCGCGCATGACAACGCAACCACCATATTGCGGTTGTTGTTGCCTGACTCCCGTGTCTTGTCTTCTTCGCTCATGGCCTCCCCCGTTCGCGCGTTAAATAGGTCGGTTCAAAATTGCAGGACCCATTTTGATAACAGTCACAACGTAGAACAAAACCACCAGCAGGCCTAGCACGATCGCGATCGCGACCGAGCGAGACCGCCGTCGGCTTTTCTGTTCATCTGTCAGCTTGATGCCGTTTGGTTCTTCATTCATGACACAAAGTACCTGGCAACAAGATGCTCCGCCAGCAGAACGGCGAACAGCGTGAACAGATAGAAAATCGAATAGGCAAAAAGACGAACACTGGCCTTCCGGGCAACTTCACCTTCGCGTTTGCGCCAGACATCAAATGCCATCCACAAAAACGCCGCTCCCATGACGGTCGAGATTGCACCGTATGCAATACCCGCCAAACCCACGGCACTTGGAAGTACTGTCAACGGCACGAGCAGGATCGAATAGATCAGAATCTGGTTGCGCGTCGACGTTTCCCCAGCAACAACAGGCATCATCGGGATCCCGGCCGCCTTGTAATCACTGTTCTTGAACAGGGCGAGCGCCCAAAAGTGCGGCGGCGTCCACATGAAGATGATTAGAAACAGCAAAGCGCTCAGGTAGCTCACATCACCTGTCACCGACGCCCAACCGATCATCGGAGGGAAAGCGCCGGCAGCACCGCCAATGACGATGTTCTGCGGTGTCGAGCGCTTCAACCACATTGTGTAGATGACGACGTAGAAGAAAATCGTGAAGGCCAGAAACGCGCCTGCAAACCAGTTCACCAAAAGTCCCAGAACCAGGACAGAGCCAATCGACAAGGTCATTCCGAAGGTGAAGGCTTCCTCACGGGAGACCTTTCCGGCCGGGATCGGACGCTTAACGGTCCGGCTCATGATCCGGTCGATATCGGCGTCATACCACATGTTCAACGCGCCAGAAGCACCTGCGCCAACGGCAATACAGAGCAAAGCGACGCCGCCAAGCACAGGATGAATTTCACCCGGAGCCAGCATCATTCCAACAAATGCGGTAAAAATCACCAGCGACATGACACGTGGCTTCAGCAAAGCAACATAGTCGCTCACTGTCCCCTGCCCGCCGTTCCAGACAAAGTCTTCAGTATCTAAATCGTGGCGCTCAATGAGCGACATGGACGCGTCCTTATCTATTACTGTCCGGGTACGGTTTCTTGCACAGTGGCGCCCCGGTTTGATTTTGGCACCCGCCCAAATGGGCGAATGCCATGTTCATTGCACATCAAAGGTGCCCAATAACAGGTTTAACGGATCCTAGGAAGCTTCTCAAACTGGTGGAACGGTGGTGGAGAGGAAAGAGTCCACTCCAGCGTTGTTGCACCTTCGCCCCATGGATTGTTCCCTGCAGCGCGTTTCTTCAAGAAAGCCTCAACAATGCCGAAGATGAAGATCACGACCGCAAATGCTGAGATGTAAGACCCGATTGACGAGACCAAGTTCCAGCCTGCCAGCGCATCGGGGTAATCGGCATAACGACGCGGCATGCCATTCAGACCCAGGAAGTGCTGCGGGAAGAAGATCAGGTTCACACCAACAAAAGCGACCCAGAAGTGCAGCTTGCCGATGAATTCATTGTACATGTAACCGAAAATTTTCGGGAACCAGTAGTACCAGGCAGCAAAGATCGCGAACACCGCACCAAGTGAAAGCACATAGTGGAAGTGTGCGACAACGTAGTAGGTGTCGTGAAGTGCGCGGTCGAGACCGGCATTGGCCAACTGAACGCCTGTGACACCACCGATTGTGAACAAGGCGATAAAGCCGATCGCCCAAACCATCGGCGTGGAGAAGGTCAAAGAACCACCCCACATGGTCGCAATCCAAGAGAAGATTTTCACCCCGGTCGGCACAGCAATTACCATCGTCGCAGCCAGGAAGTATGCCTGTGTCTCAACAGACATGCCGACCGTGTACATGTGGTGCGCCCACACGATGAAGCCAACGACACCAATAGCCACCATTGCATAAGCCATTCCCAAGTAGCCGAAGACCGGCTTGCGGGAGAAGGTTGAGATTATGTGACTGATGATACCAAAGGCTGGCAGGATCAGAATGTAAACTTCAGGGTGACCGAAGAACCAGAACAGGTGCTGGAACAGGATCGGATCGCCGCCGCCGGCTGGATCAAAAAACGCAGTCCCAAAGTTGCGGTCCATAAGCAGCATCGTGATACCACCGGCCAGAACCGGCAAGGACAAGAGCAGCAGGAACGCGGTCACCAAAACGGACCAGGCAAACAGCGGCATCTTGTGCAAGGTCATGCCCGGTGCACGCATGTTGAAGATCGTTGTGATGAAGTTGATCGCACCCAAAATGGATGACGCGCCGGAAACATGCAGCGCAAGGATAGCCAAATCCATCGCGGGGCCAGGCTGACCAGAGGTCGACAATGGCGGATAAATCGTCCAACCGCCGCCGACACCATTTCCACCTGCTGGGCCTTCCACGAACAACGACAGAAGCAACAGCGCAAAAGCCGGAGGCAGAAGCCAGAAGGAAATGTTGTTCATGCGTGGGAACGCCATATCCGGCGCACCAATCATGATCGGAACAAAGTAGTTTGCAAAACCACCAATCAGAGCCGGCATGACCATGAAAAAGATCATGATCAGTCCATGTGATGTGGTGAACACGTTAAAGGTATGGGGATTGGAGAAAATCTGCATTCCGGGCTCTTGGAGCTCCATACGAATGCCGACACTCAATGCACCGCCAATAATACCTGCAATAATCGCGAAATAGAGGTACAGAATACCGATGTCTTTGTGGTTCGTCGAATAAAACCAACGACGCCAACCCGTGGGATGATCGTGTGCCGCATGTGCGTCAGTCGCAGCCATCTTATTTTCCCTCTCATACCTAAATAAGGAATGCACGCCCAGGCTCCTCTCCTGTTGACGCGCTCCAAGTTTGATACCCGCAGCTTAATTTGCAGCTACAGTCAATTCATCCAGCGTACCGACCTGTGCAGTCGCATTGTCGGTTTTGATAGAGGCCCACAACTGTTCGTTGGCTCCATCAATATCGTCCTGCGCAGCGGCAGCCCAAACATCAAACTGAGCCTTGGTGACCACCCGGATGGCGATCGGCATGAACGCATGGTCCTTGCCGCAGAGCTCAGAACACTGACCGTAGTAGACACCGGTCTGATTGGCGTGGAACCAGGTCTCATTCAGGCGACCGGGAACGGCATCAACCTTCACGCCGAAAGAAGGCATCGCGAACGAATGGATCACGTCTTCTGATGTCACCTGAACGCGAACGGTCGTGTCGACAGGAATAACCAGATCGTAGTCGACAGCCAGCAGACGCGGCACTTCGGCGAGCGTCAACCCACGTGCTGTCGCTGCGGCTTGTCGATCATCATTTTGCAAAATGATTGAATCGAAATAGAGATCACCCATACCTTCATCGGTGTACTCATATCCCCAGTACCACTGATAACCGATCGCCTTGACGGTCATGTCGTACTCGGGGATTTCAAGTTCCTTGTACAGAAGCCTGAATGATGGAATGGCAATCACGACGAGTATCAGGATTGGCAAAACGGTCCAGACAACCTCGATCAGGGTATTATGCGATGTCTGAGAAGGTTCCGGGTTGCGCTTGGCGTTGAACTTAAAGATCGCATAGAGCAAGAGCAGCAGCACAAAGACCGTGATAGCTGTGATGATCCAAAGAGTAAAATTGTTAAACCAACGGATGTCTGTCATCACGTCGGTGACCGCATCCTGAAATCCAAATTGCCACTCTTTAAAACCAGGCTCGGCAGCGAACGCTTGACCGGCAGTCGACATAATCGTCGCGCCAAATGCGCCGAACTTGATAAAACGCCCGTTCTTCGTTGTCACACGAACACTCCTTCCCAAAGCTTCCGCTCCCTCATGATACAGAAAGTTCCTGATAGCGCATTTCAGCTAACGACGGAACCATCTCCTCAACTCTGCATCACCAATGCTATGCTATAACAACATTATAGTTAGATTTCGAAGCTTTTTTCGCTCCGAAAACACGACTGTGACCTTCATGGTGACGATCGCACAGCCTGGTTTGCAGTGAACAGAGGCCTTTCTAATTGCCTCCAAGCGGCAAAATCGCAGTAATTACCGAAGATTTTTCGAAGTACGTCAAGACCTGTTGCGCCGCTGGGTGTCCGCATGAACACTGCATAAAATAAGTTGCGCATAAATATCGCCTCGCCCTTTGGTTTTCTGGTCATAACAACTCCGATTGCGATCGATTGAAGAAGAGCTTCTGGCCATGAAAAGGTCGATAAGGCACATTACGATTTGAATATTGGCCCCGAATCGCTTGACCTTCGTCGTCAAAGAACCGATTGAACACGAAAGCTTCCGCATCACATTTGGTGTCTCGGAAGATCAATTTGCGCATGGAGTTAGATCTTGATTAGCCGCTTGGTGACAATCGCAGCCAGCTTGGCACTTGTGTCTGCTGTTTCTGTTTTCAACGCGCCTGGTGCGCTCGCTCAAGGTGAAATCAAGGCCACGCATGGCGATTGGCAGATGCGTTGCGATACCCCCCCGGGAGCCACAGGCGAACAATGCGCCCTGATGCAGAATGTAACAGCTGCGGATCGTGAAAATGTTGGCCTTTCGGTTATCATTTTGCGAACCGCGGATAAGAAAGCGCGCATCTTACGCGTTCTGGCGCCGCTTGGCGTTTTGCTGCCGTCCGGATTGGGGTTGCGTGTTGATGATGCTGATATCGGACGTGCGGGTTTTGTACGCTGCCTCCCGAACGGCTGCGTCGCGGAAGTTATTCTGGAAGATGCCTTGATTGATCAACTCAAGAACGGCAGTCAGGCAACGTTCATTATCTTCCAGACCCCGGAAGAAGGCATCGGTATTCCAATTTCACTAAACGGATTTTCTGCAGGCTACGCAGCGCTTCCATAAGAAGTCTGCCGTTTCTCAGACGCAATTTACCGACGCTCTAGCCGTGGCATATCTGTCACGGCTTTTTTCGGTTTAGGCTTATTCAGACGCATCCAGGGATTTGGCAATCTCCTGACGCATATTGCGCGGGGTGACAGAATGCAGCTTTTCAGATCCGGCATAGAAACCATCCTTCAGCTGTAGCTCCAAACGCTCGTCATCTCGGCGGCGTACGTCTTCTTCGATCTGATCAATCCGATCGGTAGGCACCCCGAGATCGTACAAAGCGGCTCGACCAAATGCGATACTGGATTCAAAGGTTTCACGTATCTGGAAGTCCACGCCCTTCTGCTGCAGCTCCAGAACATGCATGCGGTCAGTCGCACGGCAAAACAGCAGCGGGTCGGGGAACTGCTCCTTGATCAGGTCGATCGAGTTGCTCATGATCTTGTCATTCTCGATGCACATGGCAATCAGAGCGGCCTTACCTGCGCCAGCGGTCGCCAGCACGTCAGCGCGCGTCGCATCTCCATAATAGATGCGGTATCCAAGCTTTCGGGCCTGCGCGATGCGCGACGGGCTGTTATCGATTGCGCGCACTTCCAGACCTTCCGATGTCAGGAACTGCGCCACCATCATGCCAAATCGGCCAAAGCCCACAACAAGAACAGTTGGGGTGGCGTCTTCGAAGGTTTCAATCATCGGATTTTCAACACCGTGCGCCTTCAGTGCTTCGGCAATCCGGTCGACCGCAAGGCCAAGCAATGGCGTCATCAACATGGTCAAAATGACGATTGAGTTGAGCTGGTTCGAGATCTGATAAGAGAAGATTCCAGCGCTCACTGCCGCCGTAAACAACACGAAGGCAAATTCTCCGCCCTGTGGCAGGGTCACGGCAACGCGAACCGCGTCGGAATTGTCTGAGCCGCTAACCCGGGTCAAAGCCCATAGACAGAGCCCTTTGACAAACATGACGATCACAACGCCGATGAGAATAATGCCGAGATTGTTCCACAGTAGATAGAAATCGAGCGACATGCCGACGGCGACAAAAAATAGTCCCATCAGCAAAGATCGAAAGGGCTCAATATCGGCTTCCAAAGTGTGCTTGAAACTTGTCTCCGCCAAAAGAACGCCTGCGAGGAAAGCCCCCAGCGCCATCGACAGCCCCACTGCATGCATCAAGCCCGCACTGCCCAGAGCCATGAGCAAGGCAGCCGTCAACATGACCTCACGTGCTCTCGATCCGGCGAGGAACGAAAAGAACGGCGAGGCAAGATAGCGCCCGACAATGACAACGGCCCCGATTGCACTGACGACAACCCCGACCTCTCGCAAGACATCATTTCGCGAGAAGGTCTCATGATCTGAGCTCAGAAGCCCGATCATTGCCAGAAGCGGCACAATCGATATGTCCTGCAGCAGCAAAATGCCGAAAGCCCTGCGTCCATAGGGCGATGATAACTGACCACGCTCCTGCAGAAGCTGAATGGCGAAGGCGGTTGAGGACAGCGCCAGACCAAAGCCCGCAACAAGTGAGAGCTTTTGGTCAAAGCCGAGATGACGACCAATTGAATAAAGGATTGATCCGGTGATGAGGACCTGCGCTGAACCGAGACCAAAGATATCGCGTTTCATGCGCCAGAGGCGTTCGGGCTCCAATTCGAGCCCAATTACAAAGAGAAGAAGAACAATTCCGAGCTCGGCGACAGGCAATACCTCTTCGCCAGATTGCAAAAAGCCCAAACCAAAGGGGCCGATCACCACACCCGCAGCGAGATAACCGACAACAGACCCGACACCCAACCGCTTTGCCAAAGGAACGGCAATGACCGTTGCCGCCAAAAAGACGATCGCCTCGGTTAAAAAGGGTGGTGCGCCCTCGGCGGCCATTTTATCTCCCGGTTATCTGGTTTCGCGTGCTTCTATAAGTTTTGAGTATCATCCATTTCTGAAGAAACCATTCATCGACGCTTGGTCAAACGTCCGTTCCGCCCACAGTTAATGCGTTGATACGCATGGAAGGCTGACCCACCCCGACAGGAACGCCCTGTCCCTGCTTGCCGCATGTCCCAAGACCGCGATCGAGCTCCATGTCATTGCCAATCATAGAAATCCGCGTCAGCGCGTCCGGACCATTTCCGATCAACATGGCGCCCTTGAGAGGTTCACCGATCTTTCCGTCACGCAGACGGTAGGCTTCCGTGCAGGAGAATACAAACTTGCCGCTCGTGATATCGACCTGCCCACCGCCAAACGAAGCTGCGTAAATGCCGTCCTTGACCGATTCAAAGATCTCTCCCTGCTCCTTGTCACCAGACAGCATCACTGTGTTGGTCATGCGGGGCATCGGAATGTGAGCATACGATTCACGACGTCCATTACCCGTAGGCTCCATTCCCATAAGGCGAGCATTTTGACGATCCTGCATGTAGCCAACCAGAATGCCGTCCTCAATCAAAGTTGTCCGGCTGGTTGGTGTGCCCTCGTCATCGACAGTCAACGACCCGCGCCTGTCGGCGATTGTGCCATCATCGATGATGGTAACGCCTGGCGCAGCTACGCGTTCGCCCATTAGGCCCGCGAAGGCCGATGTTTTCTTGCGATTGAAATCACCTTCAAGCCCATGGCCAACTGCTTCATGCAGCAGGATGCCTGGCCAACCGGAACCAAGCACAACATCAAATGTGCCAGCAGGTGCTGGCACCGCTTCCAGATTGACCAAAGCTTGCCGCAAGGCTTCATCAACACCCGCCTGCCAGTTCTCGGGTGTAATGAAGCGCTCAAATCCTTCGCGTCCGCCGCAGCCAAAACTGCCGCTCTCCTGCCGTTGGTTGTTGCCAGCCACAAGACTGACACTCATGCGGACCATAGGGCGCACATCGCGTACACGGTGACCGTCAGCGCGGAGAATATCGACAACCTGCCATGACGCAGCCAGTGAGGCGGTTACCTGCTGGACCCTGGGATCCTTGGCCCGGGCATAGGCATCAATTTCCTGCAAAAGCGCGACCTTTTGCTTAAAGGTCGGTCCAGCTAACGGGCTTTCAGCAGTGTAAAGTGATTGGGTTGCCGGTGCAGGTGCAGCAGCGTATGTGCCACTGTGACCGGATTTGACCACACCAACGGCGTCAGCGGCGCGGCGCAAGGCAGCTTCACTCAATTCGCCCGAATGCGCGTATCCCGCAGCATCTCCAACAACTGCCCGCAGACCGAAGCCTTGGGATGTGTCACAGTTTGCCGCCTTCAAACGTCCATTGTCGAACACAAGCCCTTCCGACTGCCGATATTCAACGAACAGCTCACCGTCATCCGCGCCATCCAGCGCCTCAGCGGTAATCTTGCGCGCTTTCTCGAGGCCCAAGCCCGAGGTTTCCAGAAGGTCTGTGGGGGCGTCGCTCATAGTATTCTGCACTTTCTAACCGGCCCGAAGGCGCCGTGTATCTAGCGGCTGTCACGTCAGGATATGTCTAGCTGGTGAAGCTGTTTCTACAAACAAGATAGGTGTTCGATTGAAAATATCACCCCATTGCACCAGATTTGGGCGATCATTCCTGGCCTATCAACAAGGAAGTCCGTGCCAGCGGCCAGATAGCGCCACCCAATCATCGCCATAGATGCATCGGCAGGCATGATTGGATTGCTCTGCAAACATGGATTTCCGGCCTTGCCGGAGCACACGGAACACCATAGGATCGCGCTCGATCAGGCCCGGATCAAACGGCCTTAAAGTAATCTATTTTGCAAAGGACGAAGATGACCCGTTTCGAGCAACCGCGCATCCCAACAGAAGCCAGCGTTCGTTATCTGGACGGCGATTTTCAGGTTGAAAAACCAGGGACCTTCGTTCGCTGCGCCGTTACCGGTCAGGCTATCCCGCTTGATGAGCTGAAGTATTGGTCCGTCGCGCTGCAGGAAGCCTATTTTGATGCAGGTGCATCCATCAAACGTTATACGGAAACCAACAAGCGTTGAAATTCTTGCGTTGCCATAGACGGAAAATCAACTTGAAATCGGTTATACTACTCAGTTAGCTGAATTTCAGTTACTTTGAGGACGATCGCGTGCGTATCTTCTCGTTAATATAGCCGATCAACCGATCCCTTTCTTCTATTTTCATTTCAATATCAAAAACTTGAACGTCTTTTGCAAAGACACGGCATTCAGGAATATCACTGCGCTCGAGGCGTGCGTGATCCTTTGATGTAGTGACCAATGTGCCTTGCAACCTTTTCGCTTCTGCCTGCAGATAGGACACGTCTTCAGCCGTGAACGCATGATGGTCGCCGTAGGCTTCTGCCTGCACCACATCAAGCCCATCATTCTCTAGTGATTCAAAGAATTTGCCAGGTCTCCCGATGCCGGCAAAGGCAACAAGCGGCTTATCCCTGAGTGCCAGATTGTCTTTTGTAACCACACTTGCATGCAGGATCGGGATACCTTTTTGGGCTGCGGTCTGAACTGTTTCCGCGGCGGCCTGACCACGATTAACCAGAATCAAGATATTTGTTTTCGAGATCTGGGTTTTCATGTTTGCACGCAATGGGCCTGCTGGTACTGCCCAACCATTGCCCAAACCTGTCTGGGCATCGACCAGGACGATATTGAGATCACGGTCCAGAGACGGATTTTGAAAGCCGTCATCCATGATAAGGATATCGATGTCGCCTTGAGCTGCAGCCAGTTTAGCGCCCGCCCCCCTGTCCTTGGACATGATCGTCGGGGCGTCGCAGGCAAGAAGCAAGGCCTCATCGCCAACCTGATCCACAAAGTGGCTCTTGGGGTCGACACGCAACGGACCTGTTTCCCGGCCGCCGTAGCCTCTCAGTAAAAAACCGGGACGCCGTCCTTCGGCGCGCATCAGCTCTGCGAGCATCAGACAGAATGGTGTTTTGCCAACACCTCCGACCACGAAGTTGCCGACACATATAACCGGAAGCTCGGAACGGACTTTTGGCGGTTGCAACATGCGGCGACCGGATACCGCAGAGTAGATAATCGAGGGAACAGCAAGCACAAGTGCCTGCCAGCCTGTCTTCTGTTTCCACCAAAAGTCAGGTGCCTTACGCACGCTGAACCTCCTTTGCGACATCACTTTTCCGACGACAAATACGGCGCCAGAAGAGCCAGGCTACGGTCCAGTGCGCCGCGCTCTGTCTCGATAAATTGCTTTGCCCGTTGAGCATATCGCTCGCAGCGTTCCGGGTCATCCAGTAAACCGCCGATCATCGCATGCAGCTCTTGAGGATCATCCAGTCGCAGTGTGACCTCCTCATCCCACAAGGTGCGATATATAGTGCGTGCGTTGGCGACTTTTGGCCCTGTAACAATCGCACAGTCAAAGCTGGCCGCTTCAACAGGATTGTGCCCACCGACCAGCGCAAATGAACCGGCAAGAAATACGACTTTGCTCACATCGTAGTAGATGCTCATCTCGCCAAGCGTATCACCGATGAAGACCTGCGCGGATGCATCGGGAAGGTGATCCCTACTCCGACATTGGCTTTTAAAGCCTGCTTCTTCTACCAGCCGTTCAACAGTATCAAACCGTGCTGGGTGACGCGGCACAAGTATCAAGAGGAGATCAGGGTTTGCCTTAAGCAAGGCTGCATGCGCCTGCACGGCAATTTCATCCTCGCCGGGATGGGTCAGGGCAGCCAACCAGATTGGACGCTCTGCGATTGCCTGGCGCAGGGCCTCAACAGCACTTCGATCAGCTCGGGCTGGCACTGCATCGAATTTCAGATTGCCGGGCTGTTCGACATGCTTGCAGCCCAGCTTGGCCAGACGTTCTGCATCTGCGGGGCTCTGGGCCAACGCCAGATTGATACTCCCAAATACGTGATGCGCATTTTTGCCAAGCTTTGACCAATTGCGAAATGACCTGTCTGACATCCGCCCGTTCACAAGACAGATTGGACAGCCCGCCATCTTTAAGGCCTCGAAACAGGCTGGCCAAATTTCGGATTCCACCATGATCGAAAGAGCCGGGCGCCAATGGTCCAAGAACCTTTTCCAATACGATGGATGATCAAAACAGGCGTATTGATGAAGAGCGCCATCTGGTAGTCGCTTTTCTGCGATCTCAGCGGATGTCCGGGTGACCGTTGTCAGAAGAACTGGGAGACCTCTCGCCACAAGGCTCTCAATCAGTGGCAAGATCGAGTTTGTTTCCCCAACGCTTGCCGCGTGCACCCAGATGAGCTTGCCTTGTGGCCGCGCAACGCTGGCCTTGCCAAAACGTTCGCCGCGTCTCGTGGGATCGTCCTTGCCACCGCGCAGTCGCGACAAGTGCAACAGGTGATAAACTGGCGTGCATACGCGCGCCAGAAGCAGATAAAGCGTGACCAAAAGCGGACGCTCAGCCATCTGAACGCCCGACCAATTCATATGCTCTGGTCGTTGTCTGGCTCAGGCGCTCCTGTACCAACAAACGCGCTGCTTCAAGCGCATCATCATCAGCGTCTGCGTCGACATGAATCAGATCACCAGCGCAAATACCGCCGCGTCCGAATGGCAAATTCACACTGGCTCGATCCCAGGAGTTCAGTTCGATGCTGCGGCTGGTGGCGACGGCCACTGGCAGAATCGGGCGACCTGAATGTTTTGCAAGCTGAACGATGCCGATCCCGGAGACCCGCGCCGGTCCCTTAGGAACATCTGCCGTCATCGCAATGCTAGACCCATCCTTGAGCGCGCGCATAGCTTCAATGAAACCACGCATACCACCACGTTTTGCAATCTGATGCGATTTTTGCGAACCGGACGCTCGGATCAGACCAAGGCCAAGCTTTCTGGCGGCGATGGCATTGATCTCACCGTCAGCCGAACGGGAAATCATTACACTGGCCGGCCAATGCGACGGTCGTGCAAAGGGTGTCATGAAATGCTGACCATGCCACATGGCGATGATGACCGGGAGATTCTCGGGCATCTCTTCATAAATATCCTTCGGCTCTACAGTGAATCGATTGGTCAGATGCACCAACTTCAAATAGTAGGCCAGCAGGGTACCAATGATATTCAGCGTGACAGGGTGTCGGCCGATCTTCTTGAGCATCAATTTCAATCCGCAACTTCAACCAAGAACAAACAACATCTGGTTCGACCGCAAAGGATCCCGAGATGTCAAATCTCTCAGCCTCGGAGATAAAATGTATCTTGCGACACCGTGAATTTCGCAACGGGCATCATCTTGGATCGCTCAAAAAGGGCTTCAGAATATCACGCGCCTCTGTCAGCAGAGATTCCGGTGCTCCCACGAGAGCCGGATGCCTTGTCTGGAGCTTGTTATAGCGTAATGTTTGGCCAGACAAGTCAGTCAATTTGCCGCCGGCTTCTTCGAGCAGCAAGTCGGCAGCCGCAAGATCCCAATCGCTGGGGCTCTTTGTGGCGCACATGACGTCAAGATTGCCATCAGCAACCCGTGCAATACGATAGGCGAGCGACCCTATGTAAGGCGCTGGCACCAGGCCGTGCGCGGCAAGCTCCCGCTGTTTTGCAATTCTGTGAGGCGCTACGATCGACGCGCCGGAAACGGATTTTGTCAGTGACACGGTCAAGGGCGTACCGTTCACTTTTGCACCGCGGCCCGCGATCGCCGAATAAAGCTGATCACGGACTGGATTGTAGACAACACCAACAGTTGGGCGACCTGCTTCAACCACCGCCAACGCGACTGTCCAGTCTTCACCACCTGCCAGGAAAACCCTCGTCCCATCTATAGGGTCGACGATAAAGCAGCGCTGCCGTTCCAGGCGATTGTGATCATCCATGGTTTCTTCGGAGAGCCAGCCATATTGAGGGCGCTCCGCATGCAACGTCTTGGACAGGTAGCCATCCACTTCCATGTCAGCGACAGAGACAGGAGAATTGTTGTCCTTGTACCAAGTGTCCGGATCCTGGCGAAAATACCCCAGAGCGATGCGACCGGCTGCGATAGCCGCTTCCATCAGGAGCGCCAGATCCGAGGTGAATTCATCATCCTGGGTATCAAGTTCTGTCCGATCAGCTTCCGGCAAGCGTCATCCCTTCAATTGCAATTGATGGCGATGCTGTTGAGTATCGCGCATCAAGATCGCTCGCAGGAACGAGGCGGGCAAACACATCATTCAAATTGCCAGCAATGGTGATCTCGCTGACTGCTTGCACGGGCTCTCCATTTTCGAACCAGAACCCGGCAGCGCCCCGCGAATAGTCTCCTGTGACGCCATTCACGCCATGGCCGATCAAATCGGTAATGAAGAGGCCTTCACCCAGCTCCTTCATGAGCGCTTCGGGTGTCTTGTCACCCGGGGACAAGGTCAGATTGGTTGCCCCTGGTGACGTGCCTGCACCACTACGATGGGCTCGCCCATTGGGCTCCAACCGCAATTCGCGGGCAGTTGCGCCGTCCAGGAACCAATGCTGCAAAACGCCGTCATCGATCATCTTCAAAACCTCTGAACCGGTGCCCTCACCGTCAAACGGACGCGTTGCAGCGCCTCTTGCCTTGAAGGGGTCATCGACGATCGAAATACCTTTGGAGAAGATCTGCTCGCCCATCTTCTCTTTCAAGAAGCTGGTCTTGCGCGCAATCGAGGCCCCGTTCACGGCCCCCGCGAAATGCCCCAGAAGGCTTTTGGCGGCACGGCTTTCATAAAGCACGTTGGCTGTGCGTGTTGTCAGTTTGACCGGGTTCAAGCGGCGAACAGTTCTCTCGCCAGCGCGACGTCCTATTTCTTCTGGGTCGGCCATATCCGACAGGAACATCCGGTAGTCAAAATCATAGTCGCGTTCCATACCAGTGCCTTCACCGGCAACTGCTGTCATGGACAGGCCGTGACGCGAACTCAGATAAGACCCGACGAAACCGTGGCTTGTCACAAGGGTCACGCCGCCCAAGCTCCAGGATGCCCCTGCACCGCCGGACTTCGACACTCCTTCAACGGCAAGACCAGCAGCCTCTGCGGCCAATGCGCGGTCGCTCAGAGCACCCGCTGTGATTTCGCTGTCATCAAGCAGCTCAAGATCCGGAAACTTGGTAAGCAGGAGATCAGCATCCGCCAAGGCCGCATAGGGTTCTGGAGGCGTGACTTGCGCCATCGCAACAGCCTTTTGAGCAAGTGCGTCCGGATCATCCAGAACATTCGCAGAGACCGACGCTACGCTTCCGCCGACGAAAACCCGCAGAACAAGACCATTGCCTTCCGAACGCTCGGTTTCCTCGACTTTGCCCTCGCGGACACTCACCGACAACGACACTCCTGTGGATGCCACTGCATCACTTGCATCGGCACCGGCTTTTTTCGCAGCCTCGACGAGGCTTTGAGCGCGTTTTTCAAGTTCGGTCTGATCAATTGCCGCGTGCATAAAAGTCACTTTCCTGAAGCTTTGGTAGCCGGACGTTGGCGGCAGGTTATCGATGTGCGCCAACGTGCTCAAACGCAATGTGGGTATTAATTGGAATTTTCCAAAACATTGCGTCCTGACTGCGGACCGTACTCGCACAAGACCGGCCCATGGTTACCAAGTCTTTAAACCGTCCTGAACTGCGATTTATTTAAAAATACTAAACGGCACGATCATAAATAAGTAACCCTTTCGAAAGTCAGGCTTTTTTAACTCTGTCTATTAAACTGATACGCACCTTTTATTCTTAAGATGAGCCTCAATTCAACATGTAGACCGAATGGTCACAGGAGAGGCGTTTTGGGAAATCAGTCTGCAACACATGAACACTCGCGTCCGAACGTCGCGTTGCTTGGTGAAAATTCTCCGAGTTGTCTTCCCGCTGCATTTGCGAGCCGGACGTTTTGCCCTGTGGCTGCACTCGGAACGTCCAAAACAGTTGAGGCTGTTGTTGACACCAAGTCTGTGACTATCACAACCTTGGATGAAACAGATCCATCGACACTGGTCATTCCAATCCACCAGTTCGAAGGTGTTGTAGTCCATATTCAGGGTGCCGATGAGCCAGGCGCCGTGGTTGCTCGCCTCATTTTGAAGCATTCTGATCCGCAGCTGTCTCTTTTACTTTCGGAAACCGACAAGCCAGAACTGCTCGCTCAGTCATGGCCTGCATGGGCCGAGGCCTTGGGACTGCCTATGCTAGTCTGGGAACTGGGTGGCATGATCAAGCCAATCGAGGCTTACAGCGCCCGCCCATCATGTGCGCCGCACCCACGCCGCAAGCTGCCCCTTCTAACCGGCCGTCGCCCACGTTTTCTCGTCCGCAGACCTGTCGGGCGATCTGCTGCTGATGCAACGGTGTACCAAGGTGAACGGGAAATCATCGCTCCACACTGACCTCAGCACTCACGGAACATGATCAGCCCTAGCGAGGCCTAAAAGGCCTGTACCGCTGCGTCGACGCAAAGCCCAATGAAGACGAACCATCCATAGGTTCTGTTGGAGCGAAACAACTTCAGGCATTGGTCGCCATCATCAATGTCGAGCACTAGGATCTGCCACAGCAAATGACCGAGTCCAGCGGCCAACCCGACGAAGGCTGCAGGTCCTGCATCCACGACACTCGCAGACAACCCGAACAAAACTGTTGCGCCTAGGTAAAGAAGGAAGATAGCTGGCTTCGACCATTCCCCGAAGAGCCGCGCTGTCGACTTGACCCCCACGAGTGCATCGTCTTCCTTATCCTGATGGGCATAGATGGTATCATAACCAATCGTCCAGAGGATGCCGCCTGCGTAAAGAAGGACCGGCGCCAACGAAATACTTCCGAATTGCGCTGACCATCCCATGAGCGCACCCCAGGAAAACGCCAGCCCCAAAAACAACTGCGGCCAATTGGTATACCGTTTCATGAAAGGATAGATCGCGACCGGCAACAGAGACGCGATGCCCAGAATGACTGTGAACCAGTTGAACTGCAGTAGAACTGCCAAGCCCACCAAGGTCTGAAGAACCAGGAAGATTTTTGCCTGCAGGCGCGAAACCTGACCCGAAGGGATAGGTCTGCTGCGGGTTCTTTCCACTTGCGCGTCGATATCTTCATCAATGATATCGTTGTAGGTGCAGCCAGCACCGCGCATAGCGATGGCACCGATCAGGAACAGAGCCAAATGCCAGGGGTTTGGAAAGAACTGTCCGGACGCGTCCGCTGCCAATGCCGAAGACCAAAAGCAAGGCCACAGCAACAACCACCATCCAATTGGACGCTCCCAACGCGCCATACGAGCATATGGACGAGCCCAAGGTGGCAGGCGCGTATCAACCCAGTGACGCTTCACGGCATCGGCCACAGGGCCGGTATCTTTGGTATCAAAAAGCATGCACTTCTTTAACTGTGCAGAGCCTTCTGTGCGAGTGATAATTTCACTCTTGGCCGAAGATATCTGCAAACACCAGTTCGCTGATTCACCGAAAACAGACATCAATCCCAGTCTTCGTCTAGTCCAAGACCGCGCCGATAGGCCATGCCGGACCAGGGTTCAAAACCACATAGTTGCAGCGTTTCAGTGAGCTGAAAACTGAAGGCGGCTGCCGCATGCACAGCTACAATTCCAAATGAATCCAGATCAATCAACAAGGCCTCGAGTGACTTGATCGCGATGCGTTCGTTGCGGTGTTCGGGCACAAGGTAAAATTCCTCCACCATTGCGCATCGACCTGCCTCACGAACTGAATAGAAAAACAGGACCGCGATAAAGCCGACAGGATAGCCCTTGTGTAGAATGACATGCATGCGACCGGCTGCGGCGTTAACTTGCAGCATCATGAACGCTTCGCGGTTTTCCGCCGTCATGATTTCTTCACGCTCTCTATAGGCGGCAGCGGCAAGCTGCTCCAATACCCGACCTTGGCTGGGGCCGCACAGAGCAAGTTCAATCGAAGCTTTTTTCATTATATCTACCTTACGGGAGAGCTTCTAAACGGCTCATGCCTCGTTTTGCCCCGGTTTCAGCCACCATGCGCATTGAATGGTGCAGGCTCGACGTGCTAGACCGCCGCTCATTGCAGACTACGTGCGTAAAGAGCACCTCTTTCGCCTGACGCAGCTTTTGAGAAATGGGACGCATATGAACATCCTTCTGATCGGCTCTGGTGGCCGCGAACACGCAATCGCCTGGGCGCTGTCCAAATCTCCCCTTTTGACGAAGCTTTACGCCGCGCCTGGAAATGCTGGCATGCGTTCGGTTGCCGATCTCGTCTCTCTTGACGTTACAAGCCATTCGGATGTGATTGCTTTTTGCAAAGAGAAAGACATTTCCTTCGTCGTAGTCGGACCTGAAGCCCCTCTGGTCTCTGGCCTTGTCGACGACCTGGAAGCCGCAGGCATCAAGGCTTTCGGACCGAGCAAAGCCGCCGCTCAACTCGAGGGTTCAAAAGCCTTCACCAAAGGCGTTTGCGACGATGCTGATATTCCCACAGCCGGATATGGCCGTTTTGACACCAAAGAGGCGGCACTTGCCTATATCTCGAAGCAGGGTGCACCAATTGTCGTAAAGGCCGACGGACTGGCCGCAGGCAAGGGCGTTGTCGTCGCAATGAGCGAAGCGGAAGCGAAAGAGGCCGTCGAGGCCTGTTTTGATGGTGAGTTCGGTTCAGCCGGTGCAGAAGTGGTGATCGAGGAATTTCTGGAAGGCGAAGAAGCCAGTTTCTTTGTCTTGTCGGACGGAACGAACGTTTTGCCATTGGCAACTGCCCAGGACCACAAGCGCGCCTTCGACGGCGACACCGGACCGAACACCGGCGGCATGGGCGCCTACTCCCCCGCCCCAGTCATGAATGCGACAATCGTCCAGCAAACGATGGACAAGATCATCAAGCCCACCGTTGCTACGATGGCTGCCCGCGGAACACCATTTAAAGGTGTCCTGTTTGCCGGTCTGATGATCACCAAAGATGGTCCCAAACTGATTGAGTACAATACCCGTTTCGGAGATCCTGAATGCCAGGTGCTCATAATGCGGCTGCAGGCAGACCTACTGCCGTTGCTCCTCGCAACAGCCGACAACTCCCTGGACCAGGTCAGTGCGCAGTGGAGTGACGACGTGGCGATGACCGTGGTGATGGCCGCAAACGGTTACCCGGGCTCGTACGCAAAAGGTACCGAAATCAGGAACCTCGACGCGGCGACTGCCGATGAAGACGTCAAGATCTTCCACGCCGGCACAAAAGCCGACGGCGACAAGATCCTGGCGAACGGAGGTAGAGTACTCAATGTTACCGCTCGCGGCTCGAGCGTTCGTGAGTCACGCGACAAGGCCTATGCGGCCGTGGAAAAAGTCGACTGGCCTGAAGGCTTCTGCCGATCAGATATTGGCTGGCGTGAGATCGCCCGTGAAGGCAAATGATCTGAGGACCTCTGCTGCAATGGCGCCTCCAGCGCCAAGGAGCCTCACTCCAAGAACCTTCAAAGATTGTAAAAACAACCAGGAATTTCATCCATTACTGTAAATTTCGCAAAGTAATCGGAATTTTAGTATCAATTTAGGTGAGTTTTTAATTCTCTATTAACGGTTAGAACCAGAGTATCGAGTGAAACACATAGGTCACCGATATGAATAACCCATCAAATTCTTACATCGCTGCGGACTGTCCCGTTACAGAGGCTTTCTTCGCCGAGCTGGTTTCCGTGCCGCTTGAGACGGCGGGTGTACTGGTGGAGAAACTTTCCTCTACGGCACGTGCAAGTCTTGCGGTCTACTGCTATCGCAGAAGCCACCTGCGTCGCCTCGGGTTGGTGGTCGCTTCCAAATGCGCTCGACCTCATCTGGTCGCCGAAGCCGGGCATGCCGGTGAGTTGATCCACCTACAAGCACAGAACCTGGACAAAATCCTTTTGAAGGATGAGGCTAAATCTCCCCACAGTGTTCGACGCACTGGAACCAGTGGCTTGTTCTGACAGCTCGACCCGATATCTGATAAGCATTTTTCCAATCATCAACTCAAAGTTACTTTGAAAATGAGCCTCTCCGGCGCACCCTGAATGGGTCTCTGGCAAGAGAGGTGTCTAAATGCGTCCCGTTATCAAGAACTATCAACGCCTACGATCTGTTTTCAGCTGGCCGTTTGGGATCTTCGCCCGTCTGACGGCTGCACTTATATTATTGTTCTCCTTTACCAATTCGGCCAGTGCTGTTTGCCAATTGCTGGCAAGAGCACCAGAAGCAAGGGTCCAGCTCGCCTCCCTGAAAGCTGATGAAATTAAAATCCGCTATATCGGGCATTCGACGTTCGAACTCGAAACACCGATGGGAATTCGCATCGCGACCGACTACAGCGACCGATACCAGCCAGAACTGATCCCAACAATTGTGACAATGAACCGTGCCCACAGTTCGCACTACACCTTGGCGCCATCCCCCGAGATCAAACACGTCTTAACAGGCTGGAATCCCGAAGGAGGTCCAATCGACCATGACCTTTTCGAGGGTGATGTCAGAGTACGCAACATCCAGACCAATATCCGAAACTGGGTCGGCGAAACGGAGCGCCTTGGCAATTCCATTTTCATCTTTGAAGTTGCCGACCTGTGTCTGGCCCATCTGGGCCATCTCCATCATCGCTTGACCGAAGACGACTTGCTACGTCTTGGACAAATTGATGTTGTGTTTGCCGCCATCGACAATTCCAACACTCTGCGCGTGGATAGCCTAATGGATGTACTGGAGGCCATATCACCGTCTGTGGTGATCCCAATGCATTTCCATTTTGCTGGCGCTTTGGAGACTTTCACCCAGAGGGCGCTCGCACAAGGATTTGCAATGAACGCGGTGGCCGAGCCTGATCTGATCCTAAGCAGAGCAACGTTGCCAGCCCGCAAGAGCGTTTATCTCATGCACCCAGAAAAGCATTAGATACTGTGGATATAGACAGCGGTCCGCGGATCAGTCGCCATTTTTTATAAAGAGGATCTGGCTGTCACCAACGGTTCTTTGATCCAGAATTTCAAAAGCGTTCGGTAAATCGATTGATGCACTGGCGCGCTCTTCGAGAAGACACAGCGCACCGGGTTTCAACCAACCGCCTTCACGCGCCGACACGAGAGCTTTTTCCCCCATTCCCTTATCGTAGGGAGGGTCTGCAAACAGCAGATCAAACGGCTCTATGTTGCCAGAGGATCCAAGTTTGGTCGCATCACGGCGAAAGATCTTCGCCGCCCCGTTCAGGCCCAATGCTTCCATGTTACTGCGGATCACGCCGCGCGCTTCGGCGCCGTCCTCAATGAAAGTACAATGGCGTGCACCACGACTGATGGCTTCAAAGCCCAGCGCACCGCTGCCTGCAAACAGGTCAAGCACCCGCATCCCATCCAGATCCACTTCAAGACCATGGGCCAGGATATTGAAAATCGTTTCTCTCAGGCGATCCGACGTCGGCCGTGTGGCCTGGGTCCTGGGCGCTGCGATGGCAGTCCCTTTAAAGCGACCGGCTACAATACGCACATTCAGCCTCTACGTTTGCCCGAACCACCTGGACGCCCTGGACCACCGGGGCGACCAGCACTGCCAGACCGCGATGGCCCTGACGAGCGTTCAGGCTTGCCGTTGCGGTCGGGTCTGCCAGAACGATCAGGTTTGCCAGCACGATCAGGCCGTCCTGGTTTCTCGAATCTTGTCGGTTTGTCAGCGCGAACCGGTGCCGAGTTTCCGGCGCCCTTGCGATCCTCTCCGCGCGCACCCGCCAAGGGATGACGCCCAGCGGTATTGCGATCTTCCTGACGTTTGTCTTCGACAATACCATCACTGCTCCAGATGCGTCGCTGTGGACGCTTCGGCGCTTCAAAACCTCGTTCACCGCCGCGGTCATTCCGGTCAGTACGTGGTTTGTCCCGGTTCTGAGACCCCACACGTACTTTCGGCTCGCGCCGCTCCGGCTTTGCGCCACGAGGACCGGACCGTCCGGATGTCTTTAACGCAGTTGCTTCACGTTCACTGACCCAGCCACCCGATGCCTTGTCACCGCGGCCACCAGACGAGCGACCGGCGCTTTTGCGATCACGCCCAACTTTTGCGTCAGGGGTACTGGTCTCATTGAGGATGGGCGCGTCAAAGTCTGCACCGGCCTCTTCGGCAAGCTTGTCGCCAAGCTGCTCTCGCAGAACACGCCCGCGAATTTCGCGCACTTCACCATCCGCAAGATCCATCAACTGGAAAGGACCGAAAGACAAGCGGATCAGCCGGTTCACGGACAGTCCCAGGTGCTCCAGAACACGTTTGACTTCCCGGTTCTTGCCTTCACGCAAACCAATGGTCAGCCAGACGTTGTCGCCCTGCTCCTTGTCCAGAGTAGCTTCGATAGAGCTATAGAGAATACCGTCAATGGCAACGCCATCTTGCAGCGTATTCAGTTCTTCCTGAGTAATCCGCCCATAGGCGCGCACGCGGTAGCGACGCAGCCAACCAGTTGCCGGCAACTCAAGAACCCGAGCCAAACCGCCATCATTGGTCAACAACAGCAGGCCTTCGGTATTGATATCCAACCGGCCAACAGCCATCACACGCGGCAAATCCTTCGGCAACCGGTCGAAGACCGTCTCGCGGCCTTCCGGATCGCGGTTGGTCGTTACCAGACCTTTTGGCTTATTATATAGCCAGAGGCGGGTTCGCTCGCGCATCGGCAATGGTTCACCGTCAACGATGACCGTATCGGACGATGTAACTTTCACCGCAGGTGTGGTCAGAACTTCACCATTGACGGAAACACGCCCTGCAGCGATCCAGTCTTCCGCGTCACGGCGTGAGCAGAGCCCAACGCGCGCCATCACCTTGGCAATACGCTCGGCTTCGGCATCAGAAAACCGCTTATCATCGCCCAGCGCAGGTTCTTTCGAACGACCCTTGTCACGCTTCTGGTCTCCAGATCCTTTTGCCCCAACCGGGCCTGGTTTGCTGGATTTACGGGAAGGCGCGCCTGCGCCTTGTCCTTTACGCGACTTATCGGCTGAGCCTGAAAAGCCTCCTTTGCGGGAACCGCCGTCACCGGTGTTTCCGCCACGTTTGCTGGATCGATCATTTGACATCATGTGCGCGTCATATCAGAGCTTGAGCGTTTCGGGAATTGGCAAGTTCACCCATCTTTTGCATTTTCCGGCGCGAAATACGAAAAACATGCTACCCATAAACCGCTCGTCGGTCCGCCCCGCGCTTTGAGCCTGTCACGAAACAACACAGTCTTATGTCTCAGCTGCCACCCAAGAACACCTATAGCTCGTTCATGAGCATTGCCCTTGAAGAGGCCCAGAAAGCTGCTGAACGAGGTGAAGTGCCGGTTGGCGCCGTTCTGGTGCAAGATGGTGTGGTTCTGGCGCAAGCAGGTAACAGAACGCTAGAACTGAATGATCCCACGGCTCATGCCGAGGTGCTCGTCATACGTGAGGCCTGCCAGCAGATCTCCAGCCAGCGTCTGCCAAACGCCGACCTCTATGTAACTCTGGAACCCTGCCCGATGTGTGCCGCAGCGATCTCGTTTGCGCGCATCAAGCGTCTGTACTATGGCGCGCAAGACGCCAAAGGCGGCGCGGTCGAAAGCGGCACATGTTTCTTTGAGCAGCCTACGTGCCATCATGCACCTGAAGTTTACAGCGGATTGAGTGAACGAGCCTCCAAAGACCTCCTGCAAAAGTTTTTCCAAAGCCGCCGCTCATAGAAGTTCGGTTTTTTCGTTTTTCTCGATAATCGAAAGCGATTCTAAACTTTTGTGACGTATTTTTACTTACAAAGCGTCTGGATTGTAAAAAGTTACGAAACATCAACAATTCGCGCTTAAGTATTAATGCGTACAGAACACCCTCTAAAGGTGAAGTCGGTGCAGCAGGTTGATTGCTTCATAGGGGCACTTGAATGGAATTCCGACAGGAAGCTCGCAAATTGGTCTCGAAAACATTGCTGATAAGCGGCCTTTTCGGAGCTCCAGCAGCCTTTGCACAAGACAACGAAGCTGCATCCGTTTTGGCAGAAGTCCAACAGATGCTAGATGTTACCTGGGTCATCGTTGCGGCTTCGCTTGTTCTGCTGATGCAAGTCGGGTTTCTTTTGGTTGAAGCTGGATTAGTTCGTTCGAAAAACTCAATCAACGTCGCTCAAAAGAACCTTCTGGATCTAACGCTATCCGTTCTGGTCTTCGCCGCATTCGGCTTCATGCTGGCCTTTGGTATCGCCGGCAGCTGGCCACTTGGCGCGGACAGCAAGTTCTTCATGCTGCAAGACCTGACGCCCTGGCAGTTGGCCTTCTTCACTTTTCAAGCGATGTTCTGCGGAACGGCAGCCACGATCATATCTGGTGCAGTTGCCGAACGGATGCGCCTGACTGGCTACATCTGGGTCACGTTGCTCACTGCTGGCATTCTCTATCCCGTTTTTGCGCATCTGGCGTGGGGCAACGCCCTGTTCGATAACAACAGCGCCTTTCTGGCAACTGGCGGCTTTGTCGATTTTGCTGGTTCAACTGTTGTCCACGCCACGGGTGGCTGGATCGCACTTGCTGCCGTGATGATCATGGGGCCTCGTATTGGGCGCTTCGACCCGCTCGGTAGACCCATACGCATTCAGGGCCATAGTCCGGTCCTGTCCACCGCGGGCACATTGATCCTGTTTGTTGGCTGGATCGGATTCAACGGCGGCTCGACACTGGCAGCGAACAGTGACGTCGCGCCAATCATCGTCAACACCATCCTGGCGGCCTCAACGGGTGCGATCATGGGTTACTACATCGGCAAGCGCCAGGATCACGGCATCGTCCTGCCGGCAAAATCACTCTCAGGCATGCTCGGCGGTCTGGCAGCCGTCACTGCTGGCTGTCAGGTTTTGACGCCTACCGGCGGTGCCCTGGTTGGACTTTTGGGCGGCGCGGCGGCTGTCTTCGGCAATTCCTTTCTCGAGAGAAAAATGAAGATCGATGACCCGGCGGGCGCAATCGGTGTTCATGCGATTGCCGGGGTCTGCGGTACACTTGCACTGGCCATTCTCGCACCAGTCGAGAACCTGCCACTCGGTGAACATTTCGCGCAGTTCTTTGTGCAGCTGCAAGGCGTTGGCATCAACTTTGTTTGGTGCTTCGGCGGCGGTTACATCCTTTTGACTCTCTTGAACCGGTTTTCACCTTTGCGTGTTTCGGCACAGGATGAAGAAGTCGGAATCAACCAGGCGGAACATGGCAGTCGTCTCGGTGTCGGTCATGTTGAAGACGCCCTGGAGCGCGTCATCAGCAACAAGGCCGATCTAAACCTTAGGCTCAATGTATCGCAAGGCGATGACAGTGAACGCATCACGCGTCTGTTCAATGCCTTGATGGATACAATCCAAAATGAAGAGACTGCACAGGTCAAACAGGCAAACGCTAAACGTACTCGCGAGGAAGCTGAGCGCCTCTCCGCTCTTGCAAATGCGACCTTCGATGCGATTGTCATCTCGGTTGACGGAAAGATCTTGGACGGCAACCAGACACTTGAAACGCTTTTGGGATACAGCATCGAAGATTTGAAGATGCGCGGACTCTATGAATTCGTGAACTCAGAAGCGAGCGAAACACTTGAAACACATCTGATCAAGGCAGAACGCGCGCCACGCGAGTTCGAGCTGATCAATTGTGACGGCGAAACCATCCCGGTTGAAATTCGCACACGCGTCATTTCCTATCGTGGAACACCGACCCGCGTTTCTGCCCTGGTCGACTTGCGCGAGCGCAAAAAGGCCGAGGAGCGTATTTTGCACCTCGCGCAGCACGACAATTTGACTGACCTGCCAAACCGCTCTGTCTTTACCAGCGAACTGTCTTCCGCTCTGCAGACATGCAAGCGAGGAAAGCGGATGGCGGCTCTGCTGTTGATCGATCTTGACCACTTCAAGGACATCAACGATCTGCACGGTCACCCTACCGGTGACAAGGTACTCAAGGTTACAGCTGAACGCCTGTCCAAGATCAGCCGCAAGTCGGATTCTCCATTCCGACTGGCAGGTGATGAATTCGCATTGATCCAACGTGGCGTGCAATTCAATGCACAGGCGCAAGACGTAGCCCGCCGCCTGATTGAAGTGCTGTGCGAACCGATCGACTGCGGAGACGGCCTGCTGGTACGCCCTAGCGTCAGCGTCGGTATTTCAATGATTACGGGCAACCAAAGCGAGGCCGCCGAGCAAATCGTCTACCAGGCCGACATCGCGCTCTTTAATGCGAAAAACGCCGGCCGTAGAACTTTCTGCTTCTATAAAGATGGAATGGGGGAAGCTGTACGCCAGCGCCGCGAGACAGAGGCTGCGTTGCACACGGCCATTGCAGAAGAGCAATTCGAGCTTTTCTTTCAGCCGCGCATGAACATGAGCACCGGAAAGATAAATAACTACGAAGCCTTGATACGTTGGCAACATCCTGAAAAGGGAACCATCAGTCCGGTGGAGTTTATCCCGGTCGCAGAATCCAGCGGTTTGATCGTACCGATCGGTAAATGGGTTCTGGAGACTGCACTGCGCTGCGCCGCTGCCGATATCCCTGACGCAAAGATCAGCGTCAATGTCAGCCCGATCCAGCTACGCGACAGCAACTTTGTCGATTATGTCGAGCAAGCATTGTCAGATTCCGGCGTGCCCGCCGAACGTCTGGAGCTGGAAATAACCGAAAGCCTGCTGATCGAAGATGACGCTCGTGCCCTGAATATCTTGAACCGGCTCAAGTCGCTTGGAATTCGTCTGGCACTGGATGACTTTGGTGTAGGATATTCATCACTCGGCTATCTCAGCCGGTTCCCGTTCGACACGATCAAGATCGACAAGTCCTTCATTCAGGACACGTCAGAAGTGAGCAGTGCCCTGGCCATCATTGAAAGTGTGGTCCATCTCGGGCGCGCCTTGAAAATGTCAATTGTGGTCGAAGGAGTGGAAACGGCGGACAAGATCCCACTCTTGCAGACCATTGGCTGCGATGAAGTACAGGGCTACCTGATCGGCAAGCCAGCATCGATCGACAACCTTCTGACAGAAGCACCGGCCGAAATCATTGCATTGCTGAAGCAAGACGAACCATCTTTGCAAGAAGAAGAACTGACGCTGTCAGCATAACGGCAGCCGTCAGTTTTTGCTCATTTGCGTCCAAATAGCTTTTCAATATCAGTCAGTTTGAGTTCAACCCAGGTCGGGCGCCCATGGTTACACTGACCTGAAAGCGGGGTTGCTTCCATTTCGCGGAGCAAAGCGTCCATCTCCTGCGCCCGCATGCGCCGTCCAGCCCGAATTGAGCCATGACATGCCATCGTGGCAGCCACATGGTCCAGCTTTTCGCGCAGCCCTGTTGCAGTATCCCATTCCACAAGCTCATCCGCGAGATCCTGAACCATCCCCCGGATATTCATGTCACCAAGCATCGCGGGGGTTTCGCGAACCGCAATTGCGCCTGGACCGAACGCTTCCAGGCTCAGCCCCACTTGCTCGAGCTCTTCGGCACGCTCCACCAAACGCGCCGCGTCTTCTTCCGGCATCTCGATGACTTCCGGAATAAGAAGGATCTGACGCGCAACCGCCTTGCTGGCAAGCGCTTCCTTCAACCGCTCATATACCAGTCGCTCATGGGCGGCATGTTGATCAACAATGACAACGCCCGTCTCTGTCTGCGCAATGATGTAAGTTTCATGCAGCTGAGCACGTGCCGCGCCAAGGGGCAAAGCAGTCTTTTCGGTCTCAAGCGGAAGGTCATTGGCGCGCGCATCTGCAGATGGGACCTGAAAGCCACTCAACCCTTGCTGGAACTCCTCAGCGACTTCGGACCCGACCTCAGAAAAGCCGGTTCCAGCACCTGCATATTGGTCAACAGGTTGGTCGAAGGGCGCAAAACTTTGATTGTCCCAGTGCCTAGATGACTGAGACCAACCGGAGGTCTGGCCGGCACCGTAGGACTGAGATCCAGATGACGTTTGAGGTGCGGACGTCTGATGACTGCCGGCCCGCAAGGCATCCAGGGCAACTGCTGCATTTGATGTTGAAGACCGGTGCCCTGCTTGTACCAATGCCTGCTTGATCGCCCCGACAAGGAGCCCTCGCACCAGTTGCCCATCGCGAAAGCGCACATCTGCCTTGGCGGGGTGGACGTTCACGTCGACATAGGTCGGTTCCAAATCGACAAACAGCACGACGACTGGATGGCGATCACGCGCTAAAACATCGGCATAGGCACCACGCAATCCCGACAACAAAAGCTTGTCCTTCACTGGACGGCCATTGACGAAGAAGAACTGCTGTTGCGCATTGCCCCGATGATAGGTCGGCAGGCCGGCATACCCATGGAGGCGGACACCCTCACGCATGGCATCGATATGCATCGCGTTGTCCACGAACTCCTGTCCGAGGACCTGCGCAATGCGCGTGAGATGCGCATCTTCACCCCGGGCGGCGGGCCAGGACTGTGATTGCCTGTCGGCACCGCCGAGTGAGAAACCGACTTCAGGATAAGCCAGGGCGATCCGCTTGACGATTTCGGTTACTGCAGCGGATTCAGCGCGGTCGGATTTCAGGAACTTCAAACGCGCCGGAGTGGCAAAGAAAAGATCACGGACCTCGACCTGAGTTCCCTTGTGACGTGCTGCCGGCATAATAGGTTGTTCCACACCGCCCTCGACCGCTATTTTCCAAGCATGATCTTCATCAGCGTTGCGCGTCTGGATGGACAAGCGGGCCACGGAACCGATGGACGGCAGCGCCTCTCCGCGAAATCCGAGTGTTCTAATATCGAACAAATCGTCTCGGCTTATCTTGGAAGTGCAATGCCTGCGGATTGCCAATTGCAAATCATGCTGATCCATTCCGTGACCATCATCCGACACACGCATCAGCGTTTTACCGCCGGCGGCAGTGACCACTTCAATCGAATTGGCGCCCGCATCAACTGCGTTCTCTACAAGTTCCTTGATGACGCTCGCAGGGCGCTCGATGACTTCACCAGCGGCGATCCGGTTGATGACATCTTCATCGAGTTGTCTTACCTGCATACTAGGCCTTTCGCAGTTTCGCTTCGGACAGAGTTCCTATATGGTCCCGATCGCTGGGCATTGATTCCGGCACACTCTATCAGACACCCGCTTTCGAGTTACATATCATGACCGCTTCTACACCGCTTCTTGTGCCAGGCCTTGGCGCAATCGCCTCAAACTATGATGGCATCCTGTGTGATGTATGGGGTGTTTTGCACAATGGCGTCGCCAGTTTCCAGGATGCGGTCACCGCATTGCAAACGTTTCGCAAGGAAACAGGCGGTTCGGTGGTCCTGATCACCAATGCGCCTCGCCCCAATCCACCGATCCGTGAGCAGCTGGCGAGCCTCGGCGTCCCCGATGATGCCTATGACGATATTGTCACCTCTGGCGATGTTACACGTCAGCTTTTGGAAGAGAACGCGGGATCCAAACTCTTCCGTATCGGTCCAGAACGTGACTACACGCTCTACGAGGGTACTGGCGTTATCCTGTCATCTGCGGATGAGGCTGAGTTGATCGGATGCACCGGTCTCTTTGACGACGAAGTCGAAACTCCCGATGATTATACCGAGTTGCTGCAGGGGTTCGTGAAGCGCGGGCTCAAGATGATCTGTGCCAACCCAGACATTGTCGTTGAACGCGGCAACCGGTTGATCTGGTGTTCGGGCGCATTGGCGCGTGATTACGAAGCCATGGGCGGCGATGTCGCAATCGTCGGCAAGCCCTTCACGCCGATTTACAAAAGCGCTCAGGCCAAACTGTCAGCTGTGCGCGGCGGAGATGTTGCTCAGAACCGCATTCTTGCGATCGGTGATGGCCTGCCGACGGACATCAAGGGTGCCTGCCAGGAAAACCTGGACGTGCTTTTCATCACTGGCGGTATTCACGCAGCAGATTTCGGACCTACAGATGCACCAGACGAAGCTTTGGTTCTGGAGCGATTGGCCAAAGAGGGTTTACGCGCAACGGCTGCTGTTCCGCGTCTAGTCTGGTAAGGCAAGACGCAGCCAGGCACACCAACAAGAACGCAAAAAGCCGCCCAGAAGGCGGCTTTTTATTTGTCTGAATTCTTGGCCTAATCGAACAGGCTGTCGATATCGAAGTTCGGGTCGTTCAGCATGTCATCAACATCGTTCTGTGACACGCCCTCTCCGCCTTGTTGAGGTCCGTGAAGGATCAGCTCGCGCTTGCGGCGCTCCTCTTCGGTTTCTTCACCCGTTTCTTCCATATCTTCGGTAATGCGCAGATGATTAACAAACGCGGTGACGCGTTCATCAATGTAGTTCAAGGTCGACACGACCTTTGAAATGCGCTGACCCGTGATATCCTGGAAGGTGCAAGCTTCAAATATCTCGATCATCTTGCCGTTGACGAGTTCATGATAGGCTGCTGCATCGCTCGCATCAGCGCCCATGATCTCTTCGGCGGCTTCCATGATGGTGTTGGTTGCCGTTTCTGTTGCCTCGACAATCGCATCAAGTTCCATACCCGCGTCTGGAATCTTGGAAGATCGCATGTCATTGGCACGCAAAGAAGTGATTTCGCTTTTCATGCGCGAAATTTCTTTTGCAATAACAGTAAGCTCTTCTGTCACCGCCGGTTTTACGGTGGTGAGGAAATCGTGCATCGATCCTGACATGACTTCAGCCAGATGCATGACATCATTAAGAGAGACGTCGCCGCCCCGATTTTTATTTTCTTGTAGAAAATCAATGACTCGCGCCACGTTTTCTTTTTTTAAATCGGCCATTACGCCACCTTTCGTCAAAGGGCAACGGTCTTCGGTGATGCGCACAGATGCGGCATTACTTCACCAGAAGCTTCCTATTTGCCCTGAGATAAACGCGTTTCCCAATCCCCTCAGCGCGGGCAGCAATACAAGATATGGCTGCCACCGCTGCTGTAGATTTTAGTCGGAGAACACGGCTTCGATTTTACCTTTGAGGGTCTGAGCGTTGAACGGTTTAACAATGTAATTGTTCACGCCAGCCTTTTTGGCAGCAATAACGTTTTCGGTCTTAGATTCCGCAGTCACCATAATGAATGGTGTCTTGGAAAGACTACTGTCAGAACGCACCTGCTTCAGCAGCTCATAGCCAGTCATTGGCTCCATGTTCCAGTCAGAAATGACCAGTCCATACTTGCGTTGCTGCATTTTTTCCAAAGCTTCGGTACCATCTGCGGCATCATCGATATCTTCGAAACCAAGCTGCTTGAGCAAGTTGCGAATGATACGAATCATTGTCTTGTAGTCATCGACCACTAGGACCGGCATCGTAAGATCAAGGGCCATCGTCTACTCCATAACTGTCAAAGTGCGCCGCCCGTGGCCTTGGACCATAGCGCGATTGACTTTCAAGGAGAGAGACACCGAAGTGTCCTCACCTCCCCACACTCTGGAGACATTAAAACAAGGCCCTGAAAAGACCGTTAATGCCGGAGATTTTCTCTTCTCAACACTAAAGCAGTACTCGAAAACAACTGATTTCCTTGGGTTTCTGCCATCTTATCTTATTGCGAAATCTCTTAAACCTGCTTCAACTGCTGTAAAAAGTAACCATTTGTTTGCCATGTTTTCGAGATTCAATGCCAAAATCTTGCTTCTGATCATGAACACTCTGGAAAGTAAAAAAGGTGCCGTAACTGCATGCTGCGATCCTGCCCCCGCAAATCCGGTCTGAAAACCTGTTCCTGCGGGACATTTCAGATTTACTTCACCTGTTTTTTACCCGGGCAGCTTTCCAAACAAGAAAACTCTCGAAACCTTCGCAGCGCGCTTCTGCCATCCATGCTCGCTCTATTGCTTTAAAATACATGATCTATGGCTATCCGTGGCACATTCGGGAACTTCGGCTTGACCTTTGTAAGGGAAGCCGTCAGTTTCCTGCCGACTTCTGGCCTGGTCTTCAAAGATCGTCAGCCGCAAGCCACATCACAGATTTTCGCAGTCAGCTGCAGCCTAAAAAAGCCTGGCCGGTAGAAGAATGGTCCTCAAACCTCAGTCCGAATTTGTTATCGCCAAGGAAACAATCGATTTTCCTGCGTCTTTACAAAACGGCGTCGTCGCCATTGGCAACTTCGATGGTGTTCACCGCGGTCACAGGGCTGTGTTGGATAAGGCCCTTTCGATTGGGACATCATGCAAAGCGCCGGTCTACGCGCTGACTTTCGAACCCCACCCGCGCTCGTTCTTTCGCCCCGACGTTCCAGTTTTTCGCCTGACACCAGGAGATCAAAAAAATGACGTCCTCGCAGCGTGTGGTCTCAAAGGCAGCCTGACACTGCCCTTCAACGCTGATTTTGCCTCAACAGAGGCGGAGGCATTCGTCGAGGAAACGCTGATTGAACGCTTGCGTGCGCGCCATGTTGTCATTGGTTATGACTTTCATTTTGGCAGAGGTCGCCGCGGTACACCCAGCTTCTTAAAAGATGCAGGCGACCGTCTCGGATTTGGCGTCACGCACGTTGAGCCCGCTCAAGACGAAGGCGCCACCATTATTTCATCTTCGCGTATCCGCGCCGCACTTGCTGAGGGTGACCTCGCCCTCGCCAATGGCCTGTTGGGATATCGATGGTTTGTCGATGCGGAAGTACAGCATGGAGACAAGCGGGGTAGAGATCTTGGCTATCCGACTGCCAACCTACGTGTGATGGAAGCCTGCGGACTTAAGTATGGCGTTTACGCGGTGAAGGTCTCAATTGATGGCGTGAGACATGACGGCGTTGCCAGCTACGGTCGACGTCCGACGTTCGATAATGGAGCAGCCTTGCTCGAGGTTCACCTGTTCGACGTAAGCAAGGACCTTTACGGGAAAATCATACGTGTGCACATGATTTCCTTCTTGCGTGAAGAGTTGAAATTTGATGGTGTGAACGCTCTGATCGAACAGATGAACCGTGACAGTGATGAAGCTCGTGCCGCCATTGCGTCCATAGAGCCTCTTTCAGATTTGGATCTGTCTCTTACCTTTTAAGGAACCCATATGCAGGACCAGTCTGTTGTCGCACGTGACAATCTCGCTGCGATTGTGATCATGTCGTCGGCGATGATCTTCGTTCCTGTAATGGACATTATTGCCAAGTATCTCTCGTCAGACTTGCCCCCGCTGGAGATCACCCTCGGACGCTTTCTGTTCCAGTTTCTAATTTGTGTGGTCCTGGCAATTGTCACCTGGGACAAACGCGTTCTGCATTCCAAACGACCGGGTATCAACTTTTTGCGCGGAGTTCTGCTGGCTTGCGCATCTTTAGCCTTTTTCTCTTCGCTGAAGTTCATGCCGCTGGCGACTGCAATGGCCATCTTCTTTATTGAACCGATGATCCTGACACTCCTGGCTGCGCTGATCTTGAAAGAAAAGTTCGGTATCCGTCGCGTCCTGGCCATCCTTGCCGGTCTTGTCGGAGTGATGATGATCCTCAGCCCGAGCTTTGAGAACGTCGGACCGGCCGTGTTCCTCCCGATGGTGGCGGCAACTTTCTTTGCTTGCTACCTGCTGATCAACCGGCGTTATGCGGGATCAGACAGCCTGCTGACCATCCAGATCACGACCGGCTTTGCCGGAACCATCGTCTTGGGCCTGGCATTGATCGGGGGCTCGTTTTCCGGCGATGCGGATTACGCCTTCCTCATGCCGACACCAATGCAGATCCTGCTGCTTGCCATCATTGGCGCGATCTCATTCGCCGGCCACGCGATGGTTGTCATTGCGTTTCAGAAAGCCGAAGCATCGCTTCTTGCGCCGCTAAACTATATTGAGATCGTCAGCGCGGCTATCTTGGGGCTTCTGGTGTTTGGCGATTTTCCTGACATGCAAATGTGGATCGGAATTGCGATCATCATCGCAAGCGGTCTTTACATCGCACATCGCGAGCGCGTGCGTTCAAAACGCGTTATGCCGCCCGTGATCACATAATACACCATGTAAGAGCTCTAAGTCGTCACACAGCCTGCGTACGCGTCTGGCTGTAGATTTGCCTCATGCCAATCGCCATTATAATCGCAGGCGCCAATGGCCCGATTGGAACCCCCATTTGTCCCGCAACATAACGGGATGCACCGGCGATCAGGACTGCCAGAACACCGAGACTTAGATCCCAGGGTAATAACTCACCCCTGATCTTTTGGGCATAAAGGTAGACTACACCAACTCCGATCAAGGCCAAGTCGTAGGAGAGCAAGAAGGGCGTCGCCAACAGACCTCCGCCGATCAAAACCAACGCCTTTGAGGAGAAACGGGCGGGTGAGCGCCACGCCCATAAAACAACCAATAGCACTGCAGTTGATATCGCTCCCTGGAGAGCGAAGGCCAGAGGGATACTTGCCCCGATAAGCCGAGCTCCGGCAAAAACCGAAACCAACTTGTGAAACGCTACCAAGCCGTCACTCATGGCCTCACGCGCGAACTCTCCTTGATCGAAAAACGCAAGCCAGACATCTGTGCCAAAGACCAGCCAGCTGGCTGCCGCAAACACAAGCGTTGTTAGACTAGCGGTGAGAAATGTTCTCCAGTAGCCACCTGCAATCAGGGCAAATGGGATGAGCAATCCCAGTTGCGGTTTGACAGTCAGAACCCCGATCAGGATGCCGGCAAGGACCCCTTTGTTTTCAGAAAGCGCCCAGAGCGCGCCTCCCAGAAGAGCGCTGGTCAAAAAACCATTCTGCCCATGAAAGATCGAAGCGATGCTCGTCGGTATCAGCAGAAACAAAAAAGCTCCGCGCCAGGTGCCCGCTATACGCCACGCCATTGCAGATGCAGCGATCATGCTTACCAGCTGAAAAGTGGCAAACGCCATGAAACCTGTCAGATAGCCAAGCGGAAATAATAGGAGCAAGTAGGTTGGCGGGTAGAAAAATGCGAATGGCGGCTCGCCATTCGATGTTGCTGCCTGAAGTCTAGAAAACAGGTCGAACTGATAGGGAACTTCCGCGTTCCCCTGAACCGCCTGCTGGCTCGCAAGGGCGAAACTCACAAAGTCATTGGCAATTGTTCCGTTTGCCGGATCGCCTAGTGTGTGGGCATGTATGAAAAGAAGATAGAAGGCAACCAGATAACCCACAGCAGCCATTACACCGGCTGGTATCAATCGGTCAGCCGTTGCCCAATGGGCGTTTTTAAGGCCGTTAAGGCCACTGGTTACATTCACTATCGCCCCCCACAAAATCCTCAGAGGGACGCTAGACAGAAGTGCTTACAATTCCGTTATGGCGACAAAAGTTTGCCCGTGCGCCAAGGAGCGGCCAAGTAAGACTTTTATTGCCTTAAAAGTACTGCTATGTGCTGTGCCATGACTTTGTGCCAAGATTTGCATTGGGGCGACATACGCCACCTGACGATCACGCTCATTCAAGGGCGAATTATTGGCCCGGCCCTCGGCTGACGCTCCACGAGAAGCGCCCCTGGGACCGGGATTGCCCCCTTATGCAAAACGGTTGAAACGCCGTATCCCCATTCATGATGACGACCCAGTGCAGGAGACATCCCTGCCAAGGGTCAACCGGACCATACGATCCATGACCGACACTGAAAACAACACACGCGACTATTCCGAAACGCTTAATCTGCCGCAGACCGACTATCCGATGCGCGCCGGTCTGCCAAAAAAAGAGCCTGAGATTCTGGCGCGCTGGCAGAAGACTGGCCTCTACAAGAAGCTCCGCGAAGCTGGCAAAGGCCGCAACAAGTTCGTCCTTCACGACGGCCCTCCTTATGCAAACGGCAACATCCATATCGGTCACGCCCTGAACAAGACGCTGAAGGACATCGTGACCCGCTCGATGCAGATGACCGGTTGGGACAGCAACTATGTTCCTGGTTGGGATTGTCATGGCTTGCCAATCGAATGGAAAATCGAGGAACAGTACCGCGCCAAGGGCAAGAACAAGGACGAGGTTCCTATCAACGAATTCCGCCAGGAATGCCGCGAATTCGCCGAGCATTGGATCGGCGTGCAGCGCGAGGA
>JABXHV010000016.1 GCA_013373445.1 Paracoccaceae bacterium
AAATTGGCGTAACCGATGCTGCCATTCTTTTAGCTTATGCTCAAAAAGTAATGGTGGTTCCGGGTTATGGTCTGGCAGTGGCTCAGGCACAGCATACAGTGCATAACCTGGAGAAGATACTGGATGAAAAAGGCGTGGAAATGAACTATGCCATCCACCCGGTGGCAGGTCGTATGCCGGGCCATATGAACGTGCTCTTAGCCGAGGCCGATGTGCCCTACCCTAAACTCCTGGAAATGGAAGACGCCAATGACGACATGTCTAATGTGGATGTGGTACTCGTGATTGGCGCCAATGATGTAGTGAACCCTGCGGCAGAAAATGATCCATCCAGCCCAATCTATGGCATGCCGATCATTAAGGTGCTGAATGCCAAGAATGTGATTGTGATGAAGCGTTCCATGGGTAAAGGCTATGCCGGTATTGAAAACAGTCTCTTCTTCCATGACAAAAACCGCATGCTCTTTGGCGATGCCAAAGACTCATTGGAGAAGTTGATCAGTGAGGTGAAGAGTCTTTAATGATTAACAGAGACTTATTGACTAGATTCCAGAGCACATAAAAAAACAGACCTGAGAATGGAGCAAATAGAACTAAGAACCTTGTTTCGTTTCTATGATGAAGAAGTTAATAAGTATCTGAAAGAAGATCGTTTTGTTCCAGATAAAGATCAAGCACTAAAAACTGTGAGTCAAGCAATTTACTGGGGTGTAATGCTTTTTGATTTTTGTCGTAAATCAAACAATCAAAGATTCGACAATCATATCATGGATTGTAAACTGAGTGGTTTAAAGAAAGGAATAATTTATGCAAGAAACAGAGTGACTCATCAATTCCCACACTTGCTTAAGATAACTGATGGCGCTATCCTTTCTGCACCTCTTCCATCCCCTTTTTTTGAAATTGCTTGGAAGAATATTGATGAACTTCCTGATCCTGATCCTAAATATGATAGTCAATCACAACGTGATCGTTACACAGAAAATTTGGCAGGAATACCTGTAAGATTTGCGTTTGACCAATTGAATGATCTCTTTCTTAAAATACTTGAGGACGAAAACTTCTAAAATAGGCACCAATAGTTACCAGTTCATGATAAAACCGATTATTGCCGCTTTACTTTTTATTACAATTCAAGCCAATGCTCAAAAAGAAGCGAAGAACTGGCAACAGCTTGATAAGCAAACACCCCTTAAGGAATATATTGAAAATCAGGCTTATGAATATTTGAATTTTAATCCAGAAGAAAGAGATTCTATTGATGTCGTTTATAAGGAATTGGTAAAAACGAATTCATCCATGCCAGAAGTGTTTATAAGAGATGCTGCAAGTATTCCGAACAAAGAACCTCTGGCAATTATTAATGGATACATTCCAGAAAATAATGAGCTATTGGCTCAATTAAAATTATCAGATGTTAACAAAATCTTCATTCACAAACCACATGAAGAAACCTCCGCTCTTTACGGTGCAAGAGGTAGATACGGAGTTATTGTGATAGAGATTAATAAACGCAAATTGAAAAAAATTAGACGGCTAATAAATAATTAGTTTCACTTGTGTTACAATTAAATCAAGCTTTAGTAAATGATCAACTACAACAACAAACGATTTAGAGCTATTGAAAACAGCCTCTACTTCCACGACAAAAACCGTATGCTCTTTGGCGATGCCAAAGACTCATTAGAGAAGTTGATCAGTGAAGTGAAGAGTTTGTAGGGTCGGAAGTGGGGTGAACTAACTCATCTATTATAATGTGTCATTAACCAACCATATCCGAGATATAATGACACTTTTTTACTATCTATATAAAATATAATGACACAAATTGGTGTCATTAGCCAACGTTAGGCAAAATTCGCGCTACCCATGATTTACGTAATAATTGGTTTAGGGCTACTGTTTATAGGAATTGGTTTTATTCTGACTGTTAACAACGCTAAGTATCTGCTTTCAGGATATAACACCATGAACGATGAACAACGAAAGAATGTAAATATTCACGATTACGTGCGATTTTTTCGAAAATTTCATATTTTACTAGGTACATCGCTTGTAATAATTGGTTCTGGACTCCAACAATTCACGCCTGTTTTTGCTGGAATATTTATAACCACCTACCCAATATTAGCTTATGTTTATTTCCTTTGGAAGAGTTCGAGTTTCTATACAGGTTCAACAAAATCGACAAACAAAATCGCCATATTCATTATGTTGGGGACATTGATTTTTGTTATCGGTATGTTAACATACGGACTTCAAGAGAGCGAACTAATAATTGACGATAGACAAATCGAAATTGAAGGTAAATACGGAGAAATAATAAAATTTGAACGAATAGACTCAATACGTTTAGTAAACGCTCTGCCGGTAATATCTATGAAAACCAATGGATTCGGCTTGGGAACTATTAGAAAGGGACATTTTCGAACTAAATCCAAAGAGCAAGTGAAACTGATAATAAACTCGGAACAGAAACCACTTTTGTTACTGACAAAATCTGATGGAAAGAAAATATTCTATTCTGCTAAATCAAAAACCAACCAAGAACTCTACGCTGAACTAAAAGAACATTTGCCTAACAAATGCTATGAATGAATGGGGTTTCATCGGTCAGGATATTTTCGTGGGGATTGGAAAGTCCACCACAAGTTTTAAATTTAAATCAAAGCGTGGCTATGTGCGAGACGAAAGGTTAGTGCTTTCTAATCCCCACTCATCATAGCTGGTCGTTAACCAATCATCAACTACAACGACTACCGATTCAAAATCGATGAAAACTGGCTCAATACTGAAATTTCAGTAAGTTTGATCACCAGCGCTGAAAAACCCAACATGAGCAATTAGCCTGGTCAGTAAAAATGACTAAGAAACGAGGCAAACAGATATTTAGAATAGTATTACTGCTAGGCACAGTAATCTCCTTATACTTTGTGCCTTGGCTTTTAGTGAAAGCTTGGATACTTCCGCTACCGGATACTGTTCAAGGACAGTTAGAGCAAGCCATCGACCATGGGTTCGATGGCATGATAGTCTATATCGACCAAGCTGGTCAACCACCAGAGTATTATGCGGCAGGCTGGCATAATCGTGACTTAAAAATTCCAGCCAAACCGGATGCTTTGTTTAAGATTGCCAGCATCAGCAAGCTATATGATGCTGTGGCAGTTACCAAACTGGTGAGTGATGGACGCCTTTCACTGGACAAA